>CAYNLA010000096.1:0-4433 GCA_964397915.1 uncultured Polaribacter sp.
GACGTATCTTGAATAGGTCCGAAACAGAAAGCCTGTGAACGGATCATATACCAAACTTGTCCAGCATAAACGATGGCGTTTGAATCTATGACTCTACTCCTCTTTTTTGTATTAATCATTTTTGTTTGGTTATTACCGATCCTCTCGATCTTGTCCTCAAGCAAAACATCAGGTAGTGAAAAGCTGGCCTGGATTCTTGCGGTATTGTTCATCTCTTGGTTTGCTTGGATTTTCTATCTACTTCTAGCGCCATTGAAGAGAAAAGAGTAGGATTTGATATTCGAACAGTTCCAAGGCCATCTCGCGATACTTTACGCTGCACAACTTCGTTTATGAAAAGTTAGCCTCAAGACAGGGAGAATGTCAAGTAATTTGAAGAAATAGAAAATCTTCACAATACAAGCGTTCAACCATCTTTCCCTACTTTTGATACGTAATACCGCAGGCATACGTTTATACTTGCACCCAACGAAAGAATCCTTACATGACTATCATTGCTGGACCCTGTGTGATTGAAAGCCAAGCGCTGTTGCGAGAAGTCGCAAGAGAATTGGCCAGATTAAAAGATGCGTACGGCGTACAAATCTATTTCAAAGCCAGCTTTGATAAAGCGAACCGCACGTCCTTAAGTAGCTTTCGCGGGCCCGGTATTGAAGAAGGCATTTCCATGTTGGAGGCCATTCGTGAAGAATTTGGTCTTCCTATTACTACAGATTTTCACACGCCAGAGCAGATTGCAGGTTACGGACATCGTGTAGATATAGTGCAAATTCCAGCCTTTCTCTGTCGCCAAACGGATATGTTGATTGAAGCAGGAAAAACGGGAAAAATCGTAAACATCAAAAAAGCCCAATTCCTGAATGCTGAGAAAATGCAGTTCGCCGTCAATAAGGTGAAGTCCACGGGTAATAACCAGGTTTGGTTGACCGAGCGCGGCACCTTGTTTGGTCCAAGTGAATTGGTCGTAGATTTTAGAAATATCCAAAAGCTTGCGGCCTTAACAGACCATGTGGTTATGGACTGTACGCACTCCGCACAAGAAACCCAGAGCAATGATGGAACTACGGGTGGCAATAGAGCCTATGTGCCGTACTTCGCCAAAACGGCTAAACTTTGGGGAGCGAATGCCTTCTTTATTGAAACCCATCCAAATCCTGATGAAGGATTGTCGGACGGCCCAAACATGCTCAAGCTAAGCGATCTTGAGGCATTGATTAAAGACTTGTTATGATTCGATTGATCATTTCAGATTGTGACGGTGTACTCACCGACGGAAAGCTCTATTACGGGGCCGAAGGGGAGGTGCTTAAAGTTTTCAATGTGAAAGACGGAACTGCCATTAAAGCGCTCATGGCGACAGGCATCAAGTTTGGCATAGTGAGCGGTCGTGGTTCTGCAGCCTTGGAAAGACGTGCAGAAGAATTGGGCCTTGATTTTTGCCAAATGAACATCAACGATAAAGCCCAAGCGGTAGCTGCCTTGCGCGATCAATACGGAGTTTCTGAAAGTGAAACCCTTTTCGTGGGTGACGATACCAACGATTGCGCCGTGCGTTCAGAATGTGGTCATTTATATGCTGTGAACGATGCCGCTACCGAGTTATTGAACATCTGTGATGTGCAGCTCAAGACGGATGGAGGCGCTGGCGTTTTTAAAGAAGTTTTAGCTCGTATACATGGACATTAATCAGCACATCATTCAAAGTATCCAAGCCCAAGCCCAATCGTTGTTGAACATGGCGGGGCAGGACCAAAACGATTATCAAAGTGCGGTAGAACTCATTGATTCGATGTCCGGGAAGTTGATCTTCACGGGAATGGGGAAGAGCGGGATTATTGCACGAAAATTGGCCGCTACGTATTCCAGTACTGGAATCCCTTCCTTCTTCGTACATCCCGGCGAGGCCTACCACGGGGACCTGGGGATGATCGAAGCCAATGATGTGCTTTTCGCCCTATCAAATTCTGGCCATACTCCTGAGCTTTTGAACTTACTGCAGTACAGCCGTACCGAAAAGGTAATTGGACTCTCTCAAAGTCACGACAGTGCCTTGGCCCAATTCTCTACTGTTCATCTCGAGTGCAAAGTAGATAAGGAAATCTGCCCACTAAATTTAGCGCCTACCACGAGCACGACTGCCGCTCTTGTTATGGGAGATGCAATCTGCACTGCATTGATGGAACTGCGTAAATTCTCTCAAGACGACTTTGCTAAATTTCACCCCGGGGGAACTTTAGGACGCTCTTTACTGACCAAGGCCAAAGATCTTATGATTACTGATGTGCCATTGGTCCAACCTAAAGATGGTCTTCATGAAGTCTTATTGCGCATCTCTGAAGGTAGAATAGGGCTGGTAGTTGTCGGAATGCCAAGCGATGTCCAAGGCGTTATTACAGATGGTGATATCCGTCGCGCCATGGCTTCGAGCTCGAACCCCAATGCGTTAATCGCTGCAGATATGGGGACGAAGACGCCTGTTTTCATAGACGAGTTAATGGGGGTTAGCGAAATGGACAAACTATTCCGTGAGAAGAAAATTATTACCGTCCTGGTGGGTTCTGCCCAAGATTTGAAAGGTGTGGTCCAATTCTATGATATCCATGGCTAAAGCGATTTGTATCATCCCGGCCCGATTGGAGTCTTCTCGTTTTCCCAACAAGATTCTCACCGATATTCAAGGGATGCCCATGTTTGAGCGCGTCTACCATATCGCTCAAGTTTCCGGAGTCTTCGCGCGTGTATTCGTTGCTTCACCAAATCCAGAGATCCTAGAGTTATGCGAACAACGCGGAATTTCGGCCATCTCAACATCTTTTGACCATCCTTGCGGCAGTTCGAGAGTGTTTGAAGCGGCGCTTCAGGTAGAAGAGGATTGGGATATTGTTGTGAATCTCCAAGCAGACCAGCCTTTTTTGCCGGTCTCCTATCTGAAAACTGTGGTTGAAGCAATCGATGTCAATCCTGTTGCCACTATCGCCTATGAATCCGGAGAGGTAAAAGATGAACACACGGTTAAAGTGATCCGAAATAAAAAAGGGGAAGGGGTATACTTCAGCCGTTACCCAATTCCATACGTCGTACATAGCGATTCGCACGTTAAAAAATACTGCCATCTTGGACTGTATGCTTACAAACGTGAGTTCGTATTCAATTACGAA
This sequence comes from uncultured Polaribacter sp., assembly GCA_964397915.1. Taxonomy (GTDB): domain Bacteria; phylum Bacteroidota; class Bacteroidia; order Flavobacteriales; family Schleiferiaceae; genus UBA10364. Next base: position 3,159 of record CAYNLA010000096.1, read on the forward strand.
GGGGATTTCAGATCTGATCTCGCATTGCAGGAATCCCTTGAACAATTGGACTTCATCTATCATGGTTACAAGATCGATGTCGCCCTTGTTCCCGGCGCAGTTCCCGAGGTAAATACCCCTGAGGATTTAACGGAGGCACGCACCGCTGGTTTGATGTAGGATTTTCTTTAAGACTTCACATGCAGATTCATCTTTTAAGTAGTTTCGCATGGCCATTTTTTCAAGGGCGTCTTTATGACCAAAGAGGTTGAAATTCAGAAAATTGTTGCTGTAAGTGATGCTTTGCTGTCCATTACAGATGAGGTGAAAATCTTACGCAACATTGCTTGGGACGACCACGTCCAACAAGAGTTTTTTCGCTACAACGCGCAGCGATTACCGTTTGTAGAATACTCAAAGTATGATGCCACACCAGTATTGGCACGTATTGCGGCAGTACGCAAGGAAATAGCTGAGGTGCCTCACATTAAGAAGTACGCGACCCGTATTGCCGATAAGTTGGAGAGCAGTGCCTATTTATTGGCTACACGCGGAACAAAGGCATTCTTTGAGCATTCAAAAGATTTATATGGTGCTCCAACGAACGAACTCGAAAATGGAAGTTCTACCATTATAGATTTGGCGAATCACTTTGACCGTCTTTTTGACCGCGTTAAAAATGAGGAACTGGGCACCACTGATGTTCCATCAGTATCTGCAGAAACCTTAGCGCAGAAAATGCGCGAGGCCGTTGATCAAATGTTTGGCGAGCATGCACCTGAGGTAGTCATGGACCCTACATTGGCGTCCAATGCGTTGGCCGGGCGTCGTCGTATTGCCATTCGTCCTACAGCACAGTTCAATGATAAGGATGTCGATCAGCTTATTCAACATGAGGCTTTTGTGCATGTTGCTACGTCCATTAACGGCCATTTGCAGCCCTATTTAAAGATCTTGGTGGAAGGGCATGCCGGTACCACCGCGACGCAGGAAGGATTGGCAGTATTTGCAGAGTTTATCACTGGAAACATTGATCTCGACCGATTACGCCGACTATCGGATCGCGTCATCGCCATTCAGCACGCCATTGATGGTGCTGATTTTATCGATGTGTATCGGTACTTCCTAGAAAAGACAGATCACCCAGAGCAGTCCTTCCAGAATGCAAAGCGCGTGTTTAGAGGAGGGGTAATGACAGGAGGTGCACCATTCACTAAGGATATCGTCTATCTCGAAGGTTTAGCAGATGTCCACAATTTCTTGCGCCTGGCCGTAGCTAAGGGCAAGTTCGATTAC
>CAYNLA010000097.1:0-4322 GCA_964397915.1 uncultured Polaribacter sp.
CTATGGGCTACAGAGGTTCTTACGAGACTATCGTACAGGTAAAAGACTTTGATGCGAGCGCACGTATGGCTGTGGTTGCCGATAACGTTCAATGGTTTGAGGACAATAGCCCAATTATGGACGCGCATAAAAAAGAAAGTGTTGTTGGTGTCAGCTACAAGATAGTTACTGTAGCTGGTGAAGCAGGTGACGCCTCTCCTTCTACGCCTATTGGTGTGAACCTTCCTAATGCTAACTGGATTCGTGTAGAGCACGGTTCTAAATCTGTATCGCTTGGAAACATTGAAGATGCCTACCACGCAAGTGCAGGCAAAGGAATGGCCGAAGAATTTGGCTTCTCTACCATGCACAATGAGCGCGCTGAGAAATACGGCGAACTAGGTTCTAAGATGCATACCGCCCTTCACGAAGTAGTAGGTCACGCCTCAGGTAAAATCAATCCTGGAGTGGGCACGCCAAAAGAAACCTTGAAGAACTACAGCTCAACACTAGAAGAAGCGCGTGCTGACCTTGTGGCATTGTATTTCATCTTGGACGACAAGATGCAAGAGATTGGCCTGATGGAAAATAAAGAAGCCGGTTACGCTGAGTTTGACAACTACATCTCAAACGGTATGATGCTGCAATTGCGCCGTATTCTACCTGGAGACGATATCGAAGAAGACCATATGCGCAACCGCCAGTTGGTAGCTTCATGGGCTTATGAGCGCGGCAAAGAAGAAAATGTGATCGAGCGTAAAGTCATCGATGGCAAGACCTACTTTGTGATAAATGATTACGACAAGCTTCGCGGGTACTTCGGAGAATTACTTCGCGAGATCCAACGCATCAAAAGCGAGGGTGATTTTGAAGCCGGTAGAATGCTTGTTGAAACGTACGGGGTTAAAGTGGACCAAGAACTTCACGCAGAGGTTTTACGTCGTTCAGAGCCATTGAACCTTGCACCATACAGCGGTTTTGTGAATCCTGAAATGGAGCCTGTTATGGAAGGTGATAGCATCATTGATGTGAAAGTCACCTACCCTATGGACTTCCTTGGACAGATGTTGCGCTACGCAAAGAACTATAGTTTCGAATAACGCTGTTGAGTTTTAAATGGAAGGCGCCCCGATTGGGGCGCCTTTTTTTATTGCCTGCAATCACATACGGTACAATCACAATTCTTATTGACTTTACGGCGCTTTATTAACGCCTCTTCCATCATACCCTTTAAGTCAAGGTTATCTAACCCTTTGTAGACTTGATCAGGTGTATAAGGTGCGTGAGCGTAATGTGGGCGCACATAATTGTACTCATGTACCAAATCGTCTATGGTAGCTTTCAGATGCTTAAAGCTTGGCGGATCTAATCTTCGCAGGTATTGCCCCTTAATAATCCTGAATAACCTTTCAATCATGCTGTTGGATTCTGGAATATCGAACTGCGCAATCTTGTGATTCATGTTGAGTCCAATTTTTTCATTCAATTCAATAAATAAATCGGACACCACCTTATTCTTATTTTCGACGCCTGCATCAGAGATTAAATCCAGCTGATGCTCCTTATCCTTGTTCTTGCCGATTAATGGGCGTACAGCCTCTAATATGAGCTCACGAACGATAAACTTATCAGAGGTTGACCTACTAACCTTATACGCCAAGATTCGGCGAGAGAAGTTGTCCATGATCATATACACCGAAGCTTTCTGACCATCGCTCGTCTTGTATTTGGTGATATCAATGTGCCAGAACTCATTAGGAACAGAGGCACTTACCCCCTTTTTATTCTGCTTCGGCACCTCAAACCTTCGTTTGGGAAACATTTCATTATGGCGCCTAGTAAAGGTGGTATAATGACATGATAACCGTCCGTCTTGTAAAAGCCTAGAATGAATGGCGTGCAAAGGCCAATGCTCCCAAGCCGGGTCTAAGCAAGCGTCGTGAATGGTCTTAATCTCCTCATCCGTGAGTTGATTCGTATGCTTCTTAGCACACAACGATTGCCATGAAGCATAACATTTGAACTTCGAATCCTCCACCCAAGAATCATAGGTGCCTTTTTTCAATCCAATGATTTTGAGAACACTTCGAAGATCAATATCATCTTGATACGGCTCTAGCGTGTTCACAATCTGCTGCTTATTCTTCTTTAACAAGCGTTTATAAGCTTCTTTACTCTTGGTGGTTCGCAGAATGAGAACCATACGCATGGCCATATACGCATGAATCTCAGCTTGGCGTCGATCACTATTCTTTGACAATGCCAAAATGGTCTGTGAACTCTGCCCCATCGATTGCATCTTTTCAAAAAGAGCCTCCGCATCTTCTTGACGCCAACGATAGGTCGTAGATTTTGTGAGTTTCTTCCGAATGCTTTTTGGAATTACCAATTTTTCGATGCCCATCGCATAGGCATAACGTAGTTCTAAAGAGTAACGATTTCCGCGCCCCTTTTCTTCATTAAAATTTGTCATAAAAATTATAGATTAATTATGCGACAAATTTTGTTAGTACTAAATACTTAAACCAATTCTTGGGGACATTTATGTAATGGAATACATTCACTACATGAATTCAATCTCAGGAGTGCACATTGTGAGAAATTGAAGTACCTTGTTTGGACCTTATCTCCACCTTCATGGAAAAACAACTCACCTTCCGATACAACAGCTATGAGAATTGGCGCCAAACCGAACTCATTCCTATTGACGTTCAAGAGAAACTCGAATCTTTGTTAGAAACAGCGTACGCACCTTACTCTAACTACCCCGTTTCCAGTGTAGTCGTTATGGAATCTGGTACCCAGGTAGTCGGAACGAATCAGGAAAACGCCGCTTTTCCGGACGGGCTTTGCGCCGAGCGAGTTTCCGTCTTAGCCGCCAAAGCCGCATATCCTAACCAGCGTATTGCTGCAGTATATATTATGACGGCTGAAGAAGAGCGCACCCCAGCAGCGCCTTGTGGCTCTTGCCGCCAGGTACTTCATGAAGCCGAACTACGCCAATCCGAGCCGTTCGACTTGTATTTAGTGAATAAAACAAATGTTGCCCTGGAATTCAAAGGCGTGCAAGGACTACTTCCCTTCAGCTTTACTCTTCCGAAATAGACTTTTTGACTAGAGCGAAGATGTAGTCCAATTCCCCACGGATCAAATCTCTCGTTTCGTCATACGCGCTAGACTCACGTTCTGTATCGTCAAACCTCTTTGGGTCCTCATAGCGCAAAGGCAATCGCTTCCATGCAGCAGGGATAAAGGGACAATTCTCATCTGCGTGATCACAAGTCATCATCGCTATAGAATTTTGTTGAGGATTCGCAACGTCATCAAACACCTTTGAAAACAGCGTTGCCGGTTCAAACCCTTTCCAGTTCACACTATATTTCGGGTTTTCAAGACCTTCCGAAGTAATGACCATGCCTATTCTCTTCAAACTAGCCACGGTACGCTCATTACAAGCTGTAACCTCTACACCTCCTGAATAGGCGGTAATGGGCAGTTCATACTCCTGAGCCAAAAAATGACCCCAAACCTGAGAGAATTGGCTTCTTCTCGAATTGTGGGTGCAAATAAAATTCAATCGTGCCTCGCCGAACATTTGAATAGATTCAGTGATGGCTTTGGCGGCGGTAATTAATATTTGTTCTCTTTCCTCACGCATGTTAATTGGGATGTGTAACTAGGATCATCTTCTACAAATAAAGCACATAAGGTTACCAATACAAACTCATCGTAATTGAATTAACATTAAAAAAATATTACACGACAAAACACTGTAAATCATTGTCTTACAGAATGTTTGATTAACGTTTCCACATACATAATTACCGGAATCTCTAAGAAACACTAGTGATTTTATGTTAAGTGTTAATTCGTAACGCAGAAGTAACGTTATTTAATTATTCGCTTAACACTCAATTAACATTAGGCATCGACTTTCGCAGCGTAAACAAAATAACCATGAATTATAAGAATCTTGTTATTAGTGCATTAACCATACTAATAACAGCGTTTAGCGCAAAAGGTCAACAGGGTGTTAACGAAACCTCGTTTGGAAAGGGCTTGTTGAATTATGTAGCGGCAGACAGCAGTTTTAGCGTCAAGTTTGCACCACGCATGCAAGTTCGTTACTATGGGAACAGTGGCTTTGATAACGGCAGTTTAACCAAAGTAGATCACGACTTCTTAATTCGTAGATCTCGTTTCAAATTCGATGGATGGGCCTACCACCCTTCTATAAAATACAAAATGGAGTTTGGTCTAACCAACAATGATATCTCCGGCGCCAATGAATTCACCAAAGATGCACCAAGATTAATTCTTGATGCGGTATTGAAATGGGGGTT
>CAYNLA010000098.1:0-4255 GCA_964397915.1 uncultured Polaribacter sp.
GAGTTAGGTTACTTTTGGCTATCCCATCTAACCGTCCCATACTCCTATTGGACGAACCGACGAGCAACCTAGATACTTCTGGTATTTCATTATACAAGGCCCTAATCCAGGAATACGCCTTAGATAAAACCGTTATTGTCGCTAGCAACTATGTCTCGCACGAATACGAATTCAGCACAGAAGAACTCATTTTAGAAAAACACTACTAACGCCCGCAAGACCTATCTTTGGGCAAAATAAAAACACCATGGCAAGTACATCAGATATCAAGAACGGAATGTGCATCAACTTCAATGGTCAACCTTTTCAGATCATCGAATTCCTTCATGTAAAACCAGGTAAAGGAGCCGCTTTCGTGCGTACCAAGATCAAAAACTTGGAAACTGGTCGCGTCCTAGACAACACCTTCCCTGCAGGAGCGAAAATCGAAACCATCGACGTAGAAACTCGTCAATACCAGTTCCTTTACAACGACGGTACGGACTTCCATTTCATGAATACAGAAAACTATGAGCAGCTCACCTTTGCGAAGGACCTGATCAATGCTCCAGATTTTCTAGTAGACGGAATGATGTGCTTCGTACTCTTCCACGCCACTGAGAACAGAGCAATGGCAGTAGAACTCCCACGAACCGTAAACTTAAAAGTTACCTACGCTGAACCAGCCGTAAAAGGAAACACCTCTACCAACGCTATGAAAACCGTAACGGTTGAAGGCGGTGCACAAGTACAAGTTCCCCTGTTCATCAAGACCGACGAAGAAATCGTGATCAACACTGAAGACGGGTCTTATAAAGAGCGTGCTAAGTAACTTTAAACGTTACTCGCCAAGTCTCTGATAGGATTTTCACCATATTCTGAACGAAAAACCACCGCTCGCGGTGGTTTTTTTATGCATTGATTTTTGAAAGCGTTTATTTTAAAACCGTTTCGAATACGGTGTAAACCACTATGAATAAAAAGAAGATCCACATTGCGAAGGCTACCTTGCCCCAAGGAATGGTTTTACCACGCTCCAGTGCCCCGACAATCTGATCCTCTAGGTCGCCTAATCCTAAGGCTTCGTACTTCTCTTGAGACGGTTTTTGGTACTCTAGGATTTCCGGAGTGAGGTAATCACAATCCTCGCCTTCATCATATTCCGACCAATCCTCTCCCCAATGACAGCCGTGCTCTCGCTCGAAAGCCTGCTTATCCTCCGGGGAAATAGCGCGATCGCCGAAGGTCTTCTGTAAGGTAGGAATGATACTTTTGTTCATGGGGTAAAAATAGGCCCCTTAAATCAAGCACTCAATAGATGAAATGCTTTTTTAAAAAGTAGGTGGTTTGCCATCCATCATAGCCCGGCAATAGGCTGTTCCGACTGGGACCTACTCCTTCTATCCAATCCACGCCTGATATACTGTAGGGTTCTCGTAAAGAAACTTGAACAGCCCATCGATCATCAATAATGACGGTATCCGTTTCAGTCACACGGTAGTCCTCCACCCATGGCGTTCCAATGGGCATATCTACATCCATCAATACTTGCTCCCATTTCTGCAGGCCTGTAGGTGAGATCCAAATCATTAGTGAAATCCATCTGCCTTGATCATCAATTCTAACAAACTGATTTCTTGGATATATGGTCACTTGCGATTCTGGAGAATGCTGCACTCCCTTCGGATCACGTTGGCCAACCCAATCCATAACATCACGTCTTAGAACTCTTAGCAGCTTATACGTATGTGTTTCTGCAACACCTGTTATATCCTCTTGAATGGAAATTACCGTATCCTTTTGGTACCAAATAGAATCTGTAATCTGATGATGCTCATGTTTACCCCACCAATAGGTACCATAATAAATCCAATAGCTATCCAAGTTTGGGAAAGGTTCTATCTGTAATCTAGGCGTGGTAGCATTAGAACCCATAACATCACGCGGATCATTTAATCTGAAATCATCCGGACGTTCACACGACCAAAGAAATAGGAGAGCTAGTAAGAAGGAAATTGGCCTCATGAAGTGGTTTCGTTCCAATTAGAACGAACAACCTTCTGAATTCGTACAGGTTTATTTCTGCAACTCGTCAATAATGGCCTTCGCTTGTTCTCGGGCTTCCGGGTCTTCGGATGCCAGGGCCAATTCATAGGTAGCAATGGCCTTATCAACTTCACCCAAGGTTTCATACATATATGCCAAATTAAAGACAACGATCATGTCCGAAGGGTCCAAATCCACTGCATGTTGAAAATGAATGCATGCTTTCTCTAAATCTTCTTGATAGTAGGCTATTACCCCAAGATTCGAGATACTCGGAATGTCTTCAGGGTAATGCTTCAAGACCGCGTTTGAAATTCGAATATTAAAAGGAAAGAGCGCCGGATCCTGCTCGTTGAACAATGTCACCTGGTAATCTTGGAAGAAACCCGGGAAATCCGATTCATTAAACGGTTCGTTATCGCTCCACAACCATTGATGATCATTCGCAGCATCTTGGGCTAGCACAGCCTCAATACCTGCTGCAAAATCTTCCCAACGTTTTGCTTGACCTAAAAAGTGAATGTAGCCGAAGTGCATATCTAATCGATTCGGGTGAGCGGCAATACCCTGGCGAATCACTTGAACCGCCATATCCATATGTACAGAGTCCCAACTTACATAGCTTCCCATGTATCCAACAACCTCACCCGTGCTATCCGTGATAGCGAACGCTTCGCCTTGCGGTGGATCCGGCAGGATACCCATGACTTCGCGATAAGCCAAATTAACGTGGTAATTGAATTCAGCCACGAAGTATTCTGCATCTTCTGGCGTGGCCAATTTCCACGCGTCCAACACCACACGTTGCGTTGAATCTTTGCCGCTTTCGAAAGCAGTAAGGAATTGTTCCTGATAGTCCTGCGAGAAGCCCAAAGGCCCAAAACAAATAGTGAAGAGAAGCAGAACAGATTTTTTCATGGCTTGTGGTTTAAATCCCCGAGAAGGTAAAAAATTTTGGACTCCAAAATTTAAGGAATAAAAAAACCCGCGCCAGAGGCGCGGGTTCCTGTATATAAATAATCCAGGTACTGAATTACATATCCCAGAATACTTTAGCAAAAGTATCGTCACCACCGTAGTTAGCAGCCGCCGCTTGAACGTTTGTAGTATTCAAAGAATACTCGTCCAATGGGTAGCTGTAACGTGAAGGAGTAACTGTACCAGCCAAAGCTGCTGTTGCCATAGGCAAGTCATACATACGTACTGCAGCATAAGCTTCAAATGCGTTGCTGTACATAGCGATCCACTTTTGAACACCAATCTGTGTTGCAGCAGTAGTAGCGCTAAATGCAACTAGTGGGTGCATCATGTATGCATCAGCATCAGCAGATGAACCACCCCACTCTTCGATAGAAGCGCGGATACCGTTCTCGTAGTGCGTAGCAGCATCGCTAGCACCAGCCCAACCTGCAACAGCAGCGTGAGCCATCAAGAACTCAACTTCTACGTAGCTGATCGAAGCATGAGACCAAGTTGGATCTTCCAACGCAGTTCCCGGCTGTGAGTAGTCGTAGTAGTTTACTTGGTAACCGTGTGGAGCACCGATAACAGTATCCATACCGCCCAAGTTCTTGAAGAAACCTGCACGACGTGGATCCATCAAGCCATTCAACACATCACCAAGAGTAGCTGAGGCAACGTAGTCCGTACGACCACTTTGAACCAAAGTTTCCCACATTGGGTGCGTGTGAGGAGGCGCTGATGAGTAGTACAAACGCATATCATCAGCAGATGAAGTGAATACACCACCAGCGATTGCTTTCTCTCCCCAAGTCTTTGCAGCAGCAGCATCGTAACCAATCATACGAACCGCCATGCGCAACATCAAAGAGTTAGCGGCTTTCTTCCAAGCAGCAGCATCACCACCGTAGATAATATCAGATGAACCGAAAGTGTTTGAACCGCTTAGATCAGCAATTGCTGCATCTAGACGAGCCAAAAGGTCCATGTAGATTGCATTACCAGCATCGTACTTAGGCACGTTTGTTTCGCTCATTGCCTCAGAGTAAGGCACATCACCAAACAAATCTACTAAGTATTGGTAAGCCATAACTTCCATTACTTCAATAGCACCGATAGATGCAGCTTTTTGAGCTGCACTTTCTGGGCCGTTCATAACGGCAGTACGTGCTTCTTCACAGTCACGAATCACAGTAACGTACATACGTACGAATGTGCTTCCGTTTACATCACGTTCGTTCAAATTAAAGTTTGACTCATCCGTGTAGGT
>CAYNLA010000099.1:0-4035 GCA_964397915.1 uncultured Polaribacter sp.
GCAGCAGCTTGCATTGCTACATCTTTACCAGCCTCTTCAGCCTCAGCAGTCAAACCTACCAATGTACCGATTTTGTTACCCATGTGAATGTAAGAAGCAACGTATGCAGCGTTTACAGTAGCCAATTCAGCAACCTCAAGCTTCTCACCGATTACACCAGTTTGTTCTTGCAATTTTGCAGCTACGGTCAAACCCGCTTCAAATTCAACAGCGCTGAATTCTTCTGCAGTCTGAACGCCACTAGCTAGTGCGATATCAGCCAATTTGTGCGCCAAAGCAACAAAATCATCGTTCTTCGCTACGAAGTCTGTTTCACAAGACAACTTAACGATTACACCTTTATCAGCACCGTTAGTTTTAGCGATAACCGCGCCTTCAACAGCGTCACGATCCGCGCGCTTAGCAGCTACTTTTTGACCTTTTTTGCGTAGGATGTCGATTGCAGCTTCGAAGTCGCCTTCAGCTTCAACCAAAGCTTTCTTACAATCCATCATCCCTGCACCTGTTTGCTTTCTGAGTTTATTTACATCAGCAGCGGTAATGTTTGCCATGATATTGAGTTTAAAATTGTGTTTGAATTATAAAAGAGAGCCGTAAAGGTTATCCTCACGGCTCTCCGAAAAAAATCTATTCTATTAACAAAGTGCTAAGTTTAGACCTTAGCAGCTTTCTTTTCGATTTTTGCTTGCTCGGCAACCGCTTTGTCACTCTTACGTTGTGACAAACCTTCTTTGATACCCGCTGTTACACGCTCCAAAATAACTGCGATACTTTTAGAAGCATCATCGTTAGAAGGAATAGCGTAATCAACGCGACGTGGGTCCGAGTTTGTATCCACCATCGCAAAGGTTGGGATGCCCAACTTGATGGCTTCATCTACAGCAATGTGTTCACGCTTAATGTCAACGATAAACAAGGCAGCTGGAAGACGGTTCATGTCTTCTACAGAACCAAAGTCCTTTTCCAATTTTGCACGTTGGCGATCTACTTGTAGACGCTCACGCTTCGAAAGAGTTTCAAACGTACCGTTTTCCTTCATCTTGTCGATGCTCTGCATCTTCTTGATGGCTTTGCGGATGGTTACGAAGTTTGTCAACATACCACCTGGCCAACGTTCAGTTGCGTAAGGCATGTTTACATCGCCTGCGTATTTCGCTACGATTTCTTTCGCTTGCTTCTTCGTAGCAACGAAAAGGATTTTACGACCTGATGCAGCAATTTTCTTCAATGCTTCAGTAGCTTCAGTAAGCTTAGCATCTGTCTTGTGCAGGTCAATTACGTGGATTCCGTTACGCTCCATAAAGATGTAAGGAGCCATGTTTGGATTCCACTTACGGGTCAAGTGTCCAAAGTGAACACCTGCATCCATGAGGTTTTTAATGTTGTCTGTTACTGCCATTTTCTTGAGTTTACTTTCCGTAGTAAGCAATGTGCTAGTAGCCTTTTACAGAGTCTAGCCCATTTGGATACTAAATCTCGATTAACGTTTAGAGAACTGGAATTTCTTACGTGCTTTCTTCTGTCCGAATTTCTTACGCTCAACCATACGAGGGTCACGAGTAAGAAGTCCGACGGGCTTCAATGCTGTACGATTCTCCTGATCGATTTCAGAAAGAATACGGCTTACACCCAAACGGATTGCCTCAGCTTGACCAGTGATACCACCACCTACAACGTTTACTTTAACGTCGTATTTGCCAGTAGTCTCTGTCAAAGAGAAAGGCTGCTCCAATTTGTAGTGCAAAGGTGCAGTAGTGAAGTAGTCCTTGTAGTCCTTGCCGTTGATGGTGATGGCACCATTGCCCTCATCCATGTAGACACGAGCTACAGAAGATTTACGTCTCCCAATTGCGTGAAACTTTGCCATTTATTATTACTTATTTGATTTCATTAATATTGATTGCCGTAGGCTGTTGTGCCTCGTGCTTGTGCTCAGCACCTGCATAAACGTGTAGGTTGCGGAACAACTCAGCCCCCAAACGATTCTTAGGAAGCATTCCTTTTACCGCTTTTTCTACAACGCGCTCTGGGAACTTCGCCATCATTTGCTCAGGGTTAGTTGTACGCTGACCACCTGGGTAACCCGTGTGCCATACGTAGGTTTTGTCTGTCATTTTATTGCCAGTCAAAACAACTTTCTCTGCGTTTAGAATGATCACGTTATCTCCACAGTCAACGTGAGGCGTGTAATTAGGCTTGCGCTTACCTCTTAGAAGCAAAGCAACTTTTGAAGCTAGACGACCCAAAGTTTGGCCTTCTGCATCTACTACTACCCAGTTCTTGTCTACGGTCGCCGCGTTGGCTGAAACTGTTTTGTAACTTAATGTATTCACCGCTATAGCGTTTTATATGTTATTTGATTGCCGAAACAACCCCCTAAAAAGGGCTGCGAAAATACATCTTTATTTGCCTAACAACCAAAAATCTACAAACAAATTGTTAGCATGTTTCGGGAGGCCTACTTTTTGTGTTGCAGGAATGATGTATATAAACGAACTTGCCGAGCATGCAAAAATACCTCAAATACCCCATTCTAGCTGCATTTATCTTATTATCAAATGCTTCCTATGGCCAAAAATGTGGCCATGATCTCCTAGAAGAAGAACTCAAACGTAATAATCCCAACTACGAATCGGACTGGTCCGAGTTCATCAACACCATCGATTTTGATTACGACAACAAGACCGAAGGAACAGTTTTTACCATTCCCGTCGTCGTACACATCATCTATGACGATGCATCCGACAACATTACCGACAAGCAAGTTAAGAATGCCATTGAGGTATTAAACGAAGATTATCGCCGTCAGAATTCAGATAAAACGAATACTCGCGCCACCTTCACTGGGGTAGCTGCCGATTGTGAGATTGAATTCAAATTGGCCAAACTCGATCCCAATGGAAACTGTCATACGGGGATTACGCGCACTCAAAGTGCACTTTCTGTAAACGCGAACAACAACGTCAAAGGCCTTAAAAGTTGGCCACGCACGAAATACGTGAACATCTGGGTAGTGAACTCTATCGACTTGGGAAGTTCAGGTCAAGGAACGGTTCTTGGCTATGCGTACAAACCAAGCCCCGGTCAAAGCACAACCTATGATGGCATTGTCATTCGTCATGACCGCATGGGCCGCATCGGCACGAGCTCAAGCCGTGGTCGCACCCTCACTCACGAGATGGGCCATTACCTGGGTCTAGATCACCCGTTCAAAGGCGGTTGTTTCCAAGGCGACAACTGTGCGGATACTCCTCCTGTGGATGAGGCAAGTTTCGGTTGTGACCTTACCGCGAATACCTGTTCGAACGACAACCCGAACCTTCCCGATCAGATCGAAAATTACATGGATTATGCAGATGATGACTGTGTGAACATGTTCACCGACGATCAAAAGGCCATCATGCGCGCAAGCTTAGGTTCAGCCTCTTTGCGCGGGTATTTGATAACCGCAACCAACGCGACAGCCACGGGGATAGATCCTCAAGCCGTCCTACCGTGTGCGCCACAAGCGAAGTTTGAGGCCAGTCAATCGGTTATTTGTAATGGAACTACAGTCCAATTCACGGACAAAAGTGAGTTTGGTAATCCAACCAGTTGGTCGTGGTACTTCCCGGGTGGAACGCCTTCAACTTCTACAGCCCAGAATCCCACGGTGACCTATGCCTCAATGAATGGGATCGGATATAAGAACTATACCGTTGGCCTTACCGTAACCAATGCCACTGGATCAACGCAATCCTTGATCGACGGATACATGAGTGTAAGAAGAAACGGCGGCGGCACTCACATGTGGGTGAACAACTTCAGCTCGGGATTTGAATTCCACGATATTCCAAATGGCACATGGCACGTTGAGAATGCCGATGGCGATGCCATCAAATGGGAGCGCAACAGCTATAATCACTTTGAAGGCAACTATTGCGTAAAACTCGACAACTTCAACAATGACCCAGATAATTCAGATGCACTGATCACTGATCAAATTGTAGTGGATCGCGCTACGGCCATGTCTTTCGGCTTCCGTTATGCCATTGC
>CAYNLA010000100.1:0-4004 GCA_964397915.1 uncultured Polaribacter sp.
GGCATATTGTTGATTTTGGTGCTTATCTATACCCTCGTAGGATACAAGGGACTTCTGATGAGTTCTTTTAATGCGGATTACGCTGCGGTGCTGGGTATTGGTATAGGAGCTTGGAACTTAAGTTTGATGTCCATGGTAAGCTTGGCGACGGTGGTTAGTTTTGAAAGTGTTGGAGCAATATTGGTAGTGGCATTGCTTGTAGCACCTGCTGCATCAGCCTATTTAATTTCGAGCCAATTAAAAACAATGATTGGTTTGTCTGCACTTTTTGGTTTTACCGGAAGCCTTGGAGGCTATTTTTTGAGTGCAGCACTGGACACTAGTATTGCTGGAGGTATTGCTACCACATTGGGTGTCCAATTTGCCGTAGTTTTGGCGTTCGTGCAACTAAAAAAGAAATGATGGGCTGGAGGTATAAAAGGTTTGATCAATTGGACACGAATGAACTTTATGCAGTCCTTCGATTGCGTAGTGCCGTTTTCGTTGTCGAACAAAATTGTGTTTATCAAGATCTAGACAACCAAGACCAAGAATCGTTTCATCTGTTCAAAATGGAGGGGGATCAAGCAGTTGCTTGTGCAAGAATTCTTCCTCCAGGCTCCGCCTATCCGGAAGTATCCATAGGTCGTGTCATTGTGCATCCAGCACATCGTGGAAAGGACCTCGGTGTCGAGCTTATGTTGCGCTGCGAGGAATGGATCTGGGATCAATTCCCACAATCTAAAGAAATCACCATCATGGCGCAATGCTATTTAGAGGGATGGTATGGCCGACAAGGATATGTGGGTCGTGGAGCAGAATTTCTTGAAGACGGCATTCCACATCGAATAATGGTCAAAACTACCCTTTAATCTTCGTTAAAGGTGATAATTATCACGTAGGAGGTGTTTTAGAGCGTTTACTTTTAATGTCAAATAAACACCCAAACGCCATGTCAAAGCATTATAACGTCGTTGTTATTGGGGCAGGAACCGGTGGTATTATGACCGCTGCCCAATTGAAAAACAAAAAGAAGGACTTGCGCATTGCGATCATTGATCCTGCACAAACCCATTACTACCAGCCTGCATGGACCTTGGTAGGCGCAGGTACCTTTGATTTTGAAAAAACCGGCCGTCCTATGAAGTCAGTCATTCCTGCAGGATGTGATTGGATTCAAGATGCAGTTACTGAAATACACCCGGATAAAAATGGAGTGGATACAGCAAACTCGGGTCATTTCTCATACGATTATCTAGTAGCATCTCCCGGTATTCAGATTGATGAAGATGGAATCCCAGGATTGCAGGAAGGCTTGGATAAAGGAATCGTTGTATCTAATTATACTGATCCTAAAACCGTTTGGGAGAAGGTCCAGCAGTTTAAAGGAGGCAATGCAGTATTTACTCAGCCTACTACCCCTATCAAGTGTGGAGGAGCGCCTCAAAAAATTATGTACCTCGCTGACGATTACTGGGCGAAGCAAGGCGTTAAGAAGGACACTAAGGTGGTCTTTGCAACCCCTGGATCGGTAATTTTTGGTGTGCCAGAATTTGCAAAAACCTTAACGAAGGTTCTACATCGTAAAGAGATTCACTTCAAGCCGTTTTACGCGATTTCTAAGATTGATGTAGAAAAGCAGGAGGTTCACTTTAAGAATGCGAAACCAGGCGATAATGCTTGCACCATCAACGAAGGCGAGGGTCTAGGCGAACGCTTGGACGGCGAATCAACGTTTGTAATTCCATTCGACTTCTTACACTTGGCCCCACCACAAAGTGCGCCCGACTTTATTAAAAATAGTCCATTGAGTAATGGCACGCCAGGTGGTTGGATTGATGTAAATATCAACACGCTACAACACAATAAATTCCCAAATGTGTTTGCATTGGGTGATGCGGCGGCGCTTCCAACAGCTAAAACTGGGGCAGCAATCCGCAAACAAGCTCCCGTGGTTGCTGCGAACCTATTGGCACACATGGCTAAGACGGAGTTTGGTAATAAGCAGTACGAAGGATATTCTTCATGTCCTTTGGTAACGGGCTACGGCAAAATGGTATTGGCCGAGTTCAAGTATGATAATGTTCGTGATTCTGACCCGTTCCTCAGCAAGTTTGTGGATACGACGAAGGAAAACTATAGCATGTGGATCTTGAAGAAGTATGGTTTGCCTTACTTGTACTGGAACCGCATGATGAAAGGCAAAATGTGATGATGTTCATATTTTGATGTGTTAGTTGGAAAGCCCCAGGCCTCGTGCTTGGGGCTTTTTTTATATGTAAATTCGTAAGCATGAAAGAACTCAATACTTCAGGGGCACTAAGTCTAAACGATACCTTGATTGAGGTGGAAGGCTGGTCGCCCGACTTCTATCAGCGAATTTTCGATGATATGCTAGATCAACAACCCTTCATTCTAGGGACACTTATGGATGTTGATGAGGGTATGGACGAAGGTGTTCATAGCGCTTTATTGCGTTCAGTGATTGCTCTAAAATGGGCATTCCAGAAAATGGGATGGCGTCAAACCATGTTGAGCGAGGAAAAATGGCGCCAATTATTAGAGGACAAAATGGAGGTTTATGAGGAACACCAAAGCGACGAAGGGCTCGATATAGAGCCACTTGTGCTCAAGAGTAGTTCCCCAAAAACCCTTTCAGAGTTGTACCTATACATTGTAGAAAACAATACGGTGGACTCAGAATCGGCAGGCAATATGCTTTTCCTTTTGGATTGTGCAGTCGAGGCGCTAGAAATGGCGGTGTTGCAAGACAAAACAGAATCGGACACCTAATGAGTCGAGCCCAAAATATAGTTCAGCACATGATGGACCACGACGCGTTCAGCAAATGGCTGGGCATTGAGGTAGTGTCGAATGAAGCGGGATCGGCGATTCTTCGCATGACCGTCCGCGAGGAGATGACCAATGGTTTTGGCATAGCTCATGGGGGTATTAGCTACAGTTTAGCTGATTCTGCCCTGGCCTTTGCCTCGAACGGCGGTGGTAATCAAAGCGTGAGTATAGAGACATCTATCCATCACTTGAAGCCGGTGCAAACTGGTGATATTTTGGAAGCTCGAGCCACGTTGCTCAACGAAACTCGGCGTACAGGATTGTACCAAATTGATATTTTTAAAGATGATGTCCGTGTGGCCTTTTTCAAGGGTACAGTTTATCGCACGGGGAATGAATGGAACCTATGAAACAGACCTATATAGTAGATGGCGTTCGTACGCCGATTGGAAAATTTAAAGGCACGCTTGCCGCAGTACGTACAGATGATTTGGCGGCCATGACCATCGCTAAACTCATGGAAAAGAATCCTGACTTGGATCCTACAGCTATTGATGACGTGATTTTAGGCTGTGCAAACCAGGCCGGTGAAGACAACCGAAACGTAGCCCGTATGGCAGCACTGTTGGCCGGACTTCCGTGGAGCGTTCCTGGCGAAACGGTTAACCGCTTGTGTGCCTCAGGAATGAGCGCCGCGATTCATGCACACCGTGCCATCATGGCCGGTGACGGGGATCTTTTCATCGCTGGCGGAGTAGAGAACATGAGCCGCGGTCCCTACGTGATCAGCAAAGGCGAAAGTGCTTTTGATACGGGGAGTAAGATGTATGATACCTCTTTTGGATGGCGTTTCGTCAATCCAAAAATGAAGGAATTGTATGGCACACATGCTATGGGCGAGACCGCTGAAAACCTCGTAGAACAGTTCGGTATTAGCCGTGAAGATCAAGATGCATTTGCCTATTGGTCCCAGCAGAAGGCAGCGCGTGCGCAGGAGCGCGGAAGATTCCGCCTCGAAAAATTCGCGGTGGAGATCCCGCAGCGTAAAAAAGATCCTATCGTTTTTGTGGAAGATGAATTCATGAAGCCAGCCACAACACTGGAAGCATTGAGCGGTTTGCGCGCGGCCTTTAAAAAGGATGGATCGGTAACCGCAGGAAACAGTTCGGGTTTGAACGATGGTGCAGTCGCCTTGCTCATGGCCAGCGGTGAAGCGGTAGAAAAACACGGTT
>CAYNLA010000101.1:0-3944 GCA_964397915.1 uncultured Polaribacter sp.
TTTCTCCATATGTGTACAATTGGAGCAATGGTTCAACCACTTCGCAAGCTCAGAACTTGAGTTTAGGTTCTTACTGGTACGAGGTGACCGATACAAACGGATGTTACACGACTGATACGGTATTTATCGATCAGCCTGATGTGTTGAATGTGACGAGCGTGAAGTCGTTGTACACTGGGGGTTACAATGTCAGCATTTATGGAACGTCTGATGGTGCCATTACAACGACTGTGACGGGTGGTTTGACGCCATATACATTTGACTGGAATTCGGGTGCTTACACCACGCAGAATTTAGTGAATGTGCCGGCGGGTATTTACACCTTAACGATGTTGGATTCGAATAGCTGTTCGTTCACATTGACGGATACGTTGACGGAGCCTACGGAGTTGTTGGTGGAAGCCAGTGCCTTGCAGTATGTGGTTTGTCCAGATGATACCATTGGTACTGCGATCGCGGTTCCTTCAGGTGCTGTCCCTCCATACACATATAGCTGGGACTTTGGTGCTACGACGGATTATGTGACAGGGTTGTCGTACGGTATTTACACGGTGACGGTGACGGATACGAATGGTGCCACGGCTTCGGATACCGTATTGGTCGATGCATTGGATTACGACTGTGACGGAATATATAATATAGATGAAGGGGGATCTCCAGGCGGTGGAGGAGGTGAAGGCGACCTTGACGGTGACGGTATTCCCAACGAAGAAGATGAGGATAGTGATGGCGACGGGTTGTTAGACTCTGAAGAATTTGACTATGACAATGACGGCGTTGGCTTTGATGATTGTGATGGCGATGGCATCCCGAACTTCCTAGACCCTGACCTCTGTGACCTTCTTGTACCGGCGGTATTTACTCCTAATGGCGATGGAGACAACGACTACTGGGAAATATTAGGAATAAGGGCCTTCCCAGATAACAATGTACAGGTATTCAACCGTTGGGGCGAGTTGGTATACTTCAAAGAGGGGTATAACAATGAGTTTAATGGTAGAGCCAACACAAGAACCCAAATGAATGGCGGTGATGGTTTATTGCCAACAGGTACCTACTACTATATCGTTAAGGTTTACGAAACAGGAGATACTTACACAGGATATGTATACATCACGAAATAAGATGAAGAAATTACTATTGACTTTATTGGTTTTGACGGGCTTGCAGGTAGCGGCCCAGCAAAACCCTACTATGGATAACTACTTGTTCAATCCTGTGAGCATTTCACCGGCGTATGCAGGTCAACAAAACGGTCAAATCCAAAGCGTGTATGATGCGCAATGGATTGGATTGAAAGGTGCTCCAAGAACTGGTGCGATGTATTATGATTACATGTCTCCGAGTAGATTTGGTTTTAACGTGGGTATTGTAGAGGACCAAGTAGGCCCTATGCGCACCCAAAGTTTAGGTATTAGCACAGCCTATCATTTGCAGGTTGCTGATGAAATCTACTTTGCCACAGGTATTCGCTACACTCTGTCAAAAACCTCAGTAGACATCACGGATGAATTTTTCGTGGATAAAATTGATCAAGCTATTTATGACGTGGATGGCCCATGGCTTCAAAATGTTGACTTATCGGGGACTATTTACAGTGATAGATGGTATGCCGGTGCAACCATGAAGAACATGGTGCAACAGGAGCTTTATCAGAACAATTTCACCGAGCGCGTGGGTCATGTTTTTGGGGGGTACAGATTTGATTTGAATAATGATTGGACAGTAAATCCGTCCCTATTATTAAATGTGACGGCAAACGCACCTGCAGATGCTAACCTTCATGCCTTTTTCGAATACGATGAAAGATTGGGTCTTGGTATGAACATGAGTCCGGGTGACGAGGTTGGAATGTTCTTCAAAGCTGATATTATGGGAGGATGGCAGTTGTTCTACCAGTATAATTACCCATTATCAGAATTGGTCTACATCACTAGACAAAGCCATGTATTGGCAGTAGGCATCAACCTAGGTGCTGATTCTAAAACAATTGTTTCACCTAGATACTTCTTGTAATGAAAAAGCTCTTTATTCTGAGCATTGCCTTAATAGGTCTAAGCTCAACATCAAATGGCCAAATCCTTGATTCATTACAAGCGGGCGCGGCGAGTGTACAATATCAAGTGTTAGCACCTTCGAACTACGAAGACTTCAGTGCTGCACCCTACGGTGATAAACTACTCTTTGTCTCTTCAAGAGAAACAAGTCTTTTCTCAAAGAGAGACCGTGGCAATAACCAGAGATATTTCGATCTCTACTTGTACGATATGAAAACGGGTGAAATTTCTCGTTATGGTGACCAATTGTCGTCGCTAGAAAAGTCGAAGTTCCACCTTGGTCCAGCCACCTTGTTGCCTGATTCAGCGGGAGTAATTCTTTCAAGAAATTATCGAGTACCAAATCTAAAGGACGAGGTTAATTTCTATTTGGTGTATGAAAATTGGAAAACCGATGAAAAGTATACCCTGCCGTTTTGTTCCATGGCCAATAGCTTCCAACACCCATTTTACGATGCGAAGCGACGTAGATTGTATTTCACGTCGAACATGCCGGGAGGACCAGGAGGTTATGACATCTACTTTTCAGAATTATTGAAGGATAATTCATGGGGGGATCCAGTCTTAGTGGAGGGTGTGAATGGACCGCGAGATGACGTGTTCCCAACCATTTCAAAAGAAGGTACCCTATATTTTTCTCGCACAGAATCTCAAATGGGCCTCAACTTATTCTCATTTGAAGACGGAGAGGTTGCTGAATTCAACGCTCCTATGACTACTTCAAGAGATGAATTCTCCATCATTGAAATAGGTCGAGATAGTGCTGTATTCAGCCAGAGCCAGAAAGGTAGATTTAATACAGATTTAGTATTAGCTTGGATTGATTCAGGAAGTGATAACCGTTCTTCAATCGCGAGTACATCATCGGCCTCAGATAAGGATAACCAGTATCAACCCGGAGAATCGCAACAGGACCTTACCTCCAATGGTTCCAAGGGTGCGGATATCGCGCAAACAAACGAGGATGAAAGTTCACGTGGGTCTATGGCATCAAGCGATGCTCAGAGCCAAACAGCAAACAATGATTCCCAAAGCTATGCTGTTGCCATTCCATTTTCTGGGAGTGCGAACGCAAAAATCAAGGAGTTGAGAGAAAAAGGTTCGGATTTTTCAGGTGCGACGGATGTAGTTGAGATTGATGGCCAATGGTATTTGATTCTTTCACCATTCACTACAGATGAGAAAGAACTAGTAGCATTTGAAAGCTCGTGTGCATCTCAAAACTTACAGCCTGCCCGTATTAAAAAGTCCCAGACTACTTCGGTGGCAAATCAAGAGCTGAATAAGAAATGGTATTCCCTTGTCGCCAGTTCACATGTTGATTTTGAAGAGGCGGTCGAACAACTATCGCTTATTAGTGGAGAGTCAGACAAGGCATACATTTCACTATATGAGGGTAAATATTACGTAGTATTGAATTTTAATACTGATAATCAATCAGCGCTAGAGCAGAAGAAGAAAGCCGAAGAAAATGGTTTTAGTTCTGCCTTTTTGATGACGGAACTATTGGCCCCGATAAGAATGCCAAATTTGATCGGCTCACCTGATTTAGTAGTGTATTTCGAGTTTGATAAAACCTATGTCCAAAAAAAATACCGTGCACAGATTGATAAAGTGATTGCCAATCTGCCGACAGGGAGAGATAAGGTTTACTTAGTAGGTCACACAGATTCAAGAGGTCCTAATGAATACAATGTTTCTCTTGGTATGGGAAGAGCTAAATCTGTAGCCGAGTATATTGGGAACCATCACGAGTCTTTGGAGACGAGCGAAGACCTTCACTCAAAGGGTGAATTTGAACTTACTAATAAATGTGAAGACGGAGTTGAATGTGATGAATACGCTCACTTCCTCAACCGTCGTGTAGAAATCTGGTTCTACTAAAAC
>CAYNLA010000102.1:0-3929 GCA_964397915.1 uncultured Polaribacter sp.
TCCATATAGACCAATTGCTCTACGAACAACCCTGGGTTTTTCAACTCCTCGTCCATAGAACGCGCCCAGAAACCGTCTTTGAGGTAGTTGTGCTCCATCGAGCTCTGCTTTTGGATCTGGCCGTACCCACAGTGGTGGTTCGTTAAGACCAGTCCTTTAGAAGAAATGAATTCACCCGTACAGAATCCTCCAAAACTTACGATGGCATCTTTAAGGGAGCTATGGTTTACACTGTAAATGTCCTCAGCGCTAAGTTCGCAGCCCATGGCTTGCATCTCAGCGATGTTGTTGTTCAGGAGCATTGGAATCCACATGCCCTCCTTTGCGGATAATTGGACACTAAAAACCAAGATTGTGATTAGGGTAACGATTTTCTTCATCTCTTCTATGTAATTTGCGGAGTGTAAACTTAAACATTACCAATGAAGAAATTTCTCATAGCGGCAGTTAGTGTCGCACTTTTTGTAGGCTGTAGCGCTCCAGAAGGCACCTTCAACCTGAGTATCGATATCCCTGAGGCAGGCGATAGCCCTGTTCGTATTTCACTCGAGGACAACGAAGTATTGTTCGAAGGGAATTTGTCAAATGGCAAATTGGACACCGATATTGATGATATACTGGAGCAACACGTTATGGTTCAGATTCAAGAATTGGGTACACCAGGCATGTACTTCCACGATGGTGCAGATGTTAGCATTGCCTTCGACACGATCAACGGATTCCAAATCAAAGCGGGCGCTTTCAATGATTCTGTAAACGTCTTTAACCAGCGTCTAGAAATGTTCAACAATACCATGGGCATGCTTGAGATTAAGTTTAGAGATGCCATGACGCAAAATGACACGGCAGCACAAGGCATGATTCGTACGGAAGCAATGAACCTTTTAGACAGTCAAGCGAAAACGGTAAATAAATTTGCAAAGCGCAATGACCTATTGGGTGCCGCAATCATTCTAAGCCAAAACTCTTCCGACATCACCATCGAAGATTACATCGCAGTTCGCGACCAAATCAGCGAGGAATATCATGATTGTCCAGATTACGCGAAGATTGAAGCTAAGATTGCGGAATTGAGCCGCTCCGCCGTAGGTACTCCTTTTACAGATTTTTACCAAGCCACTCCGGATGGTGATTCATTAAACATTCTAGGTGTCGATGGCAAGTACGTTTTAGTTGATTTCTGGGCTTCTTGGTGCCGTCCATGTCGCGCAGCGAATCCTGCTCTGGTTTCATTATACAACAACTACCATGACCGCGGTTTTAACATCGTAGGCATCAGTTTGGATCAAGATGGAGCGAAGTGGAAATCAGGTATTGAAGAAGACGGACTGCCTTGGCCTCAAGTTAGCGATCTACAAGGATGGGGCAATGAGATTTCCGTGTACTATGCGATTCAATTCATCCCCCAAAACCTCCTCCTTGATGACAATGGCGTGATCGTAGGAAAGAACCAAACGCCTGAAGAACTGGCGGCATTCTTAGAGAACAACCTTTAGACCATTCCTCGTCTTCGTCTGAGTAACCATTCAGATGAAGCAAGTAACAATACGAATCCCCAGTACCACCAATGCGCGTGCTGGGGATTTTTTTCTTTAATTGAAATCCATTGCGTTTTTTTCTCAAAACCGCTAAAATCAGTGGAATCCAATGAATCGATTTTCACAATCCAACCTTCTTTCGACCATTGATTCATCAAATCTTTATTCAATGGTGTTTTCGTTTCCGCATCTCCCGCGTAGACGGTAACAAGATCTTCCAATACATACTCAGTACCGTTGGCTGAGTGAACGACTCGAATATTAAAAGAACCCGTTCTCGGAAAATTTATATTGAATGCCTGTGCAGGACCTTCGATCGACAAAACACGAGGTCGATCAATAATTTCTCCATTCTGCAAAACAGCAACTTCCACTTCGGATGGCTGTGGTACATTCGAGCCACTCAATAATGCCGTTACCCAGCGTGTCTGTTCGTTAGCGTACAAACGTTGCGGACCATCCAAAGATGGGCGAATAGAAGAATGCTCATTTAAAAAGCCGTCTAACACTTCCTCCAAGAGGATTGCTGCATTCGGGTCCATAAGTGCACTTTTGTACCAGTGTACCCCGGAAAAGTCCCAATTATTCATCTTTTGCCACTCCGCTCCAATGGCTAATGTAATTGGATCTAAAACTTTACTGGAGGCTGTAAATTGGGCCGATTTAATTTGCTTAATCACCTCGAAATCCGTGGGTAAACTACCCGACAACCACAACGTACTTTCTAGTTCTCTGGGCTTCTCTCCAATAGCAATGATGGGCTCAACAGTAGATTGTTTCGCTTTTGCTAAGCTCTCAAACTGAACCAAAGCGTATCGATTTTTCTTCGCCCATCTCCGTAGCATCATTTCGTGTGGATGGGCGTGCTTAGTAACTAGAGCAATAGTTCTAAAATTATCTACGACTTGAACAAACACTTGTAAACGATCCGTTCGTGCCTCTTTTGTGGCAACTACTTCTAATGAATAATTTCCTGGGCGTTCCGGTGCTATCAATAGGCCTTTTCTTGCTTTAATGCGTGAATCGTGCCATTTTATCTCAATGTCAGTCCCCTCCTCGCATTGCACCTCAAAAGGGATCTTATTTCCGGTGGTGGCCAATTTTGTAATACTAACGCCATAGATTAAATCAGGTGATTCTATACCGATGGAGGGTAAAAGAAGTACTCCATAAGGATTGTTAGCGTCTTGTGGAGTAGAAATATGCCCATCCCCTACGTAGACCCAAGGCATGTCCAAGGGTATGTTTTCTTCATTATAGACTCGTGAAACCCATTGAATACCACTTGACTCAAATTTGTTTTGTACGCGCTCAAATGCGGCATTTACATCCCCACTCACAGAACTGGAGGTATCTAAGAGTCCGACAATTACCTCAGGCTTAAGTATTTTACGTTCGTTGTGTAGGTCAGGAGCTACGATAGCATAAATCAAGAGACCGGTCCAAGCAAAACGTAAAAGAGCCAGTGTCCAATTGGGCACGGGCTCTTCGTTTTTATAAAAGTATAGATAGAACGCTACCAAGGCGCCAAATAGTGCGGCGATAATGGCAGCAATCACACTGTTCATCAGGTCAACATACCCCCACAAACGTTCATCACCTGGCCGGTAATGTAACCGCTCATATCAGAAGCCAAGAATAAACATGCATTGGCAACGTCCTCTGGTGATCCACCGCGTTTCAACGGAATTCCATCACGCCACTGCTGCACAGTTTTTTCGTCCAAAACTGCCGTCATTTCAGTCTCAATGAATCCAGGAGCAATGGCATTACAGCGAATATTTCGTGAGCCCAGCTCAAGGGCCACAGACTTTGTGAATCCAATGATACCAGCTTTTGAAGCAGAATAATTGGCTTGACCCGCGTTTCCTTTCACCCCTACTACGGAGCTGATGTTCACGATTGAACCATGACGCTGCTTTAGGAACGTACGTTGAACGGCCTTGGTCATGTTGAATACAGAGTTCAAATTAACCTCGATTACCTTATTGAAGTCTTCTTCTGTCATGCGCATCAGCAGCATGTCTTTGGTGATTCCAGCATTGTTAACAACGATGTCAACGCCACCCAAATCTTCAATAACCTGAGCAACCAACGCTTCCGCATCCTCCATTTTAGAGGCATCAGAGCGGTAGCCTTTAACATTGGTACCGTATTGTTTTAATTCTTCTTCTAATGCCTGTCCTTTTTCAACAGAGCTCAAGTAAGTAAACGCAACATTTGCGCCTTGCTTGGCAAAAGTTTCGGCAATTCCTTTACCGATTCCTTTTGAGGCCCCAGTAATGATGGCCGTTTTTCCTGAAAGTAAACCCATATGATTTAATTAAGTGCGGTTTTATTCGGCAGCAAACCTACGGCATTATCTCCTTCGTACGCAACAATAAAAGCGTT
>CAYNLA010000103.1:0-3787 GCA_964397915.1 uncultured Polaribacter sp.
AAGGAGGTAAATTTGGAGCCGATATGAAAGTACATTTGGTCAATGATGGTCCAGTTACCATTTGGATCGATTCAAAAAACAAAGAATAATGGCCTTAGATCCCATAGATGTTAATCCAGATTTGCCGCTCGGCAAACTACAAGAGGAGGTCCACGCGTGGATTGCTAAACACGGTGTCCGTTACTTCAATGAACTCACTAACATGGTCCAGCTTAGCGAAGAGGTTGGGGAAGTAGCCCGCATCATCGCACGTCGCTATGGCGAGCAAAGTGAAAAGGAAAGTGACAAGAATAAAGACCTTGGCGAAGAACTGAGCGACGTACTTTTCGTAGTGCTCTGTTTGGCAAACCAAACCGGCACAGACCTACAAGCTGCCTTTGACAAAAAAATGAACGTCAAACGTGAACGCGACCACGACAGACATCACAACAATGAGAAGTTGAAATAGATAGACCTAGGACGATTATAAAAAATCCCGTGACACCAAATCAAAACTATAAACCAATGACCTCTCTTAAAAAGTTGACCATTTTAGCGGGAATTTCGACTATAACCTCGTGCAGTTTCACAACAACAAACATCGAAGGCGGCGCCTTCATTGTTGAAAGTACAAGAACACAAAACCCCATTCAAGGCGCCTACCTTGAAATTCAATACACCACAGACGAAGGCGGTTCTTATGACATACTAGCCACCACGACAACGGATGTAAACGGGTATTTTTATTTTGACGAAAAGTCACCGGATTGTTTTGATTGTTGGGAGAGAGTGGATGTTTATTCCGATACTTTGAGAACATCGCTTCTTGGTAGCTTTGAATTCGTTTCTGCCAATTTTGATAATATTTTTTCGCCTCATATCATTCATGCAGATACCTTTAGTCTCGAGCATACCATATATGCTGTGCCTAGAATGGACAGTCTTCCAACGGGTGATTATTCAGATTTAACGTATTATGTCACCTCGTTCCCTTTGGCGAATGGAGTAGCTGATAATTACAACGTTTCTGGACCTATTCAAATAGGCGATCAGTTTGCCCCTATCGAACTTATGATGACTTTTCAAACGCAGCACTGGATTCAATTCGGCTACGGGGAGATTGCTCGAACGACAATTCTAGATGCTCAAAACAACGCGATAAATGGCGGATTCTTTTTGAAAACGCCTGAGCGCTATACCGCTCAAGGAGATACGGTTTATTTGGAGTATCGACCGCGAGATTGATCCTGTTCTTCATTAAAAAAAGCGCCCCTGCCGGGGCGCTTTTTTTATGCTTGAAAATTTTGGGCTATCTAAATCGGAATTCAAATCCCATACTTACCCAACGGCCAGGCTGGATTACATTCCCGCGATCGTAGTACTGTGTATCAAAAGCATTATTGACATTAACGAATGCCTGGAATGGGAACTGACGTTTAAACAAACCCGCCGCTGGCGCATAATAGACTTTCAGATCCAACAACGCAAAGGGTTTATAGGCAACTTCGGCTCCACCACTGTAGTAGGTGCCCACGCGATCTTGTAGGGTCAAGGCGTAATTCGCAAAGAAGCCCATACCCAGTTTTTGGGTGGCACGCGCCGTAATCTTTGCCTGTAAGTAATCCAAAGCATATAGGCTCGCAAAGTCAACCTCTGGGCTAGATCCTTTCATAAAGGCCGCCTGAACCGAGGCGCGTCTCAGCATCTGCTTTCTCTTTTGGGCCGTATAGGTCATCCCACCCTCTACTCCAGTGAGCGCAAGAGCGGTAATATTCGAGGCATAGGCAGTATCGGGATTAACAGGATACGTTACCCAATCAATCAAATCTTTGGATCGTCTATGGAATAAGGCACCATTAACATATAGGTCGCCCAATTTTGCTTTATACCCTGCCTCATAATTCCAAGCAGTCTCAGGCTTTAGATCGATAGATCCTTGAGCACCCCCACGGTTGTAATACAAATCAGTATAGGTAGGATATCGCATGGATCTATTAACAGTAGCGTAGAGTGAAGATGTTTTGCTTAAACGGTACAATAGATCCGCAGATGGCGCAAAGAAGTAAGAAGAATCCCCCGAAGGACCATCGTGGTAGTTCAACATCCCTCCCGCACGAATTTGATACCTGCCTCGGGTGAACTTATGCTCGGCAAACCAAGAAAAATCGAAAGTGGAGGCACCCTTGTCCATGGTATAACCTTCCCAGCCCGGCACGAGGTACACATCCCCAAAGTCCCCTCCAAGTACATTCGAATGAATCTCATCATAACGCTGGTTATATCCGAAACTGGTCTCGTTTTCGACATTCCAACGGTGGCTCAAACGCGTATTCAAGTTAAATACCAAGGTCTGATGAAAATTAGGCCCACTATACCAAGAAGCAGCACTATCACCGTCCGCTGCTCTGTAATACCTTCCCGAAGAAAGCTTATCGTAGGCCACTTCACTGGCATCAAAACCACCTAAACCGGCCGTTTCACGGTACAACTCAAAGCGGTCTGTCCCAGTAACCAAGTTCATGTCAAATTTGAAATCCGTTTTCTGTCCTATGGTTTCGTCCAAGCCAAAGGCAAATACCCTGGTGGTTGTCGCCTCGAATTGGTCCGGAAAGGCACTAGTGTAATAGTTCTGTGCACCAAAAGCCTTCTGGTTTTCTGCATATAAAATTGAAATCGTCCCCTCTTCCTTACCCAAGGTATAATCCCGGGCGAGATTTACGATGAACTTCTGACTCTCAAAATCCGTATTAGGGATGTACCCGGAAGTTTGTTGGGTTTGTTGTCCGAATTGGACCCCCCACTTGCCAAGCTTTTTGCCAATGTAGAAACTGCTGTTGACTAGATCATGTTCACCCGTCGTTAATGAATAACCGGCATTCAGTTTTTTAGGGGCCGATTTTAATATGATGTTCACGACCCCCGTCATCGCTCCAATCCCTTGTGCACTCGTTGCGCCACCATGCACCACTTCAATGCGCTCAATCATGGCGAGTGGAACGGGCAGATTCATGTTGTGGTGTCCTGTTTGTGGGTTGTTCATACGAACGCCATTCACCAATACTAAGGTTTGATCAAAGGTCCCCCCGCGTACACCAAGATCTCCCTGAACATCTAAAGGACCTCGTTGGCGCATATCTACGCCAGCTACGTATTCCAGTAGTTCATTGATATTGACCACGGGCAATTCTTGAATCTCTTTGGCAGTCAAGATGGTGATTTGCTTGGTCGCTGAGGCATAGGTTCCCTTCCCGAGAGATGCGCTCACCGGAACTTCATTTAATTCTATTGGCTTTTCTTTCTTCGCTACTACGCCGCGAAATCCTTTGCGCTGACCAAATTCCTGAGCATTTGCAACCATAGTTAGCACAACGCTCAAAGCAATCAAACTCTTTTTCATATCCTGATGTGTGAAGAAGGCAAGTTATAACTATGCTCCATGGAACACCTGTATGCCTCAAAAAAAATCCCCACAGATTTAACTGTGGGGATTCTCGAATTTATTCGTGTCTCATTTAACTAGCGAGCACTGAGATCATGTTGTTCTTGCATTCTAGAACACCGCCTTTCACATCTACTGTGCAAAGCTTGTCGTCCGTAGTGTCAAGAATAACCTGAGAACTCAAATGATCGAGTGTCTTGGTATCGTCAGCGACATAAATCTTCACTGTACCCTCGCGCAAGCTAGAGATGATAGGTGCGTGATCTTTCAAGATCTGGAACAACCCATCCTTGCCTGGCAGCTGTACTGAGCTGACCTGTCCTTTGAACAATACCTCTTCAGGTGTGATGATTTCTAAATACATAATCA
>CAYNLA010000104.1:0-3632 GCA_964397915.1 uncultured Polaribacter sp.
ATGGAAACAAAACCTATTCGCTTCGGCGCACTCGATGTTTTTCGGGGCCTAACGATCATTTTTATGATCATTGTGAACTCCCCCGGAAATTGGTCCTTTGTCTATGGACCCTTACAACACGCAGAGTGGCATGGCTTTACCCCAACAGATTTAGTGTTCCCTTCCTTCCTTTTTGCCATCGGGACGGCGATGAGTTTTTCCATGCGCAAATGGGCAGATCAGCCAGGAGGCGAAGTGGCTTTGCAAATTTTGAAACGCACTGCATTGCTCTTTTTGTTCGGGTACCTGATGTATTGGTATCCTTTCTTCCGATTGGACCTCAATTGGAATTTCAGCGCATTTCCAATCTCCGAAACAAGAATTTTTGGTGTATTGCAACGCATCGCCTTGGCCTATGGTATCGCCGCAGCCCTGTTGCATTTCGCAGGAAAGAAATGGACCTATACCCTCGTGCTCATTTCGCTGCCGGTCTATTGGATAATACTAGAAAAATTTGGCATGGCGGGATTAGACCCACTTTCTCTTGAAGGCAATGCCGTTCGCGCATTGGACTTAAAACTCATAGGTGCAAACCACATGTACACGGGTGAAGGAATAGCATTTGACCCTGAAGGTTTGCTGACCACTTTGCCGAGTATTGCAAATATCGTTGCCGGTTATTCTGCAGGGTTGTTTGTGCAGCGCGACCGAAACGAAAAGAATACAAGGATAGACCTTATGCTTGTCGGCGCCTCTGTATGTATTGGGGCAATGGTTTGGGGTCTTGCCTTCCCAATTAACAAAAAGCTTTGGACCTCCTCATATGTCCTACTTACAATCGGTCTAGATTTAGTTTTACTCGGCTTACTGATGTGGTTCTTACCCAAAGAAAAGAAGTTGACTGCCTGGGGTAAATTTTTTCAAACCGCGGGTAAAAATCCATTGGCCATCTACCTCTTAAGTGAAATTGCGCTCATTACGCTATATACGCTGCCGGCAGGCACCTCATCTTCCTGGGAATGGCTCTATTCAAACGGCTTTGCTTGGATGGGCGTGAAGTTAGGCTCCTTCATCATGGCCGCATTGTTTGCCCTTCTATGCTGGTTAGTAGGGTATTGGATGGATAAAAAACGTATCTACTGGAGGGTCTAGGCCGCTCCATGTTGCGCTTGTGCCATACCGCCCATATCTTGCAGGGTGAAACTCCTTTATTATGCTTCGAAACGCTTGTATACTGGCTCTTTCGTATTTAGCCTTGGCTTCCTGTGGAGGGCCCAATTGGCACGAAGAAAACCTAGCAGAAGACATTCATCAGATCATTATCGACAATGGCCCCACTCTGGGATACTCCATTTCCTCTGGCGTACAAATTTTAACGGTCGATGGCTTGCCATTCAAAGACCTAGATAAAGACGGAGCTCTAGATAAATATGAAGATTGGCGACTGTCCGTGGACGAACGCGCTAAAGATTTGGCAAGCCAGTTGAGTCAACAAGAGATTGCTGGTCTCATGCTCTACAGCCGCCACCAACAAATCCCTTCCCCGGCTCAAGGTTATGTTTCCGGCACCTATGATGGAAAAGGTTTTGAGGAAGCGAACGTAGCGCCCTCAAGCCTGACCGATCAACAAACCGCTTTTATTACCAAGGACCACCTTCGACATGTGCTCATCACATCTGTGGAAAGTCCAATTGTTGCCGCGCAATGGAACAACAACCTTCAACGCCTTGCGGAATCATTAGGTCACGGAATTCCTGCCAATAACAGTTCTGACCCGAGACACGGAGTTAATAAAGATGCAGAATACAACGCCGGGTCCGGAGGAGCGATCAGCCAGTGGCCTGAGCAAATAGGTTTAGCCGCCACATTTGATACCACAATCACTTACGACTTTGGTCGCATCGCCTCTCAAGAATATAGAGCGTTGGGCATCACCACAGCCTTGAGCCCTCAGATAGATTTAGCAACCGAGCCAAGATGGAACAGGTTTTATGGAACTTTCGGTGGACATCCCGTTCTCGCCACAGAGATGGCGCGTGCCTACGTCGATGGATTTCAAAGCAGTGAATCCGGGGATTGGGGAGCCGAGAGCGTGAACGCAATGGTCAAGCATTGGCCATCCGGCGGCCCTGAAGAAGGCGGTCGTGACGGTCATTTCGCCTATGGGAAATTCGCGGTATACCCAGGAAGCCAATTCAATACTCACCTTCGTCCATTCGTCGATGGCGCCTTCAAGCTCAACGGAAAAACACGAAAGGCGTCAGCGGTCATGCCTTACTACACCATCTCCTATAACCAAGATACCCTGTACTTGGAAAATGTGGGAAATGGCTTCAGCAAATACATCATAACCGATTTATTGCGCAATAAATACGGCTACGATGGTGTCGTATGTACGGACTGGCTCATCACTGGAGATGAAGGTCCTAATCCCGCTGTTTTTGCGGGCAAGCCGTGGGGCGTAGAAGAGTTAGACATCATATTGCGTCACTTAAAGGCCTTGATGGCTGGGGTTGACCAATTTGGCGGAAATAACGAAGTGGAGCCCGTACTCGAAGCGTTCGAGATGATGCGTCAAGATCTAGGGGGAGAATGGGCGCGCGAGCGCTTGGAGCAGAGTGCTGTTCGATTACTCCGCAATATTTTTCAGGTGGGTCTGTTTGAAAATCCCTACCTAAATCCTTCCGTATCTGAATCTCTTATCGGCAAACCTGAATTTATGACTGCCGGCTACAACGCCCAGCTTAAGAGCATCACCATGCTAAAAAACCACGACAGTATCCTTCCTATTCAAGAGCGCAAGACTGTATATGTTCCTAAAATTCATGTTCCCTCTACACTCAACTTCTTTGGGATGCCCACGGAGGCTTTCGACGATTATCCAGTAGAATTGGAAGTTCTTCGCAAGGATTTTGACATTACAGACAACCCGGAAGAGGCTGATTTCGCGATCGCCTTCGTGAACAGTCCGAGCAGCCCAGGATACGACCAAATCGACCGTGAAAATGGCGGTAACGGCTACCTGCCCATCTCGCTTCAACATGCCGATTACGTTGCAGAAAATGCGCGTAAACAAAGCATCGCTGCAGGCGACCCTGTGGTTGACCCTATGATCAATAACCGCTCCTACAAGGGAAAGACCGCCTTGAGTAATCAGCGTTACGACTTGCCAATGATGCAAGAGTTACGCAAAAAAATGGGCGAAAAACCCATCATCCTGGTGATGACCGTGCGCAACCCAGTAGTCTTTGCACAGATGGAGCCCCTTGTGGACGCGATTCTTTTGGACTTTGGCGTACAAACGGCGGCCATTATGGACATTGTAACTGGACGCCACGAACCTTCAGGCTTATTGCCGATGCAAATGCCCGCCTCCATGGAGGAAGTTGAATTACAGCTTGAAGATGTGCCATTGGACATGATGCCGTACATCGACGCCGACGATCATGCCTATGATTTTGCCTTTGGGATGAATTGGTCCGGAGTAATCTGTGACCATCGTACCCAACGCTACTTCGGCATGGAGCAAGATTGGTAAACCGACCTGTACTTCACGAAAAACCCCCGAGCAGCACTCAGGGGTTTTTTGTTAGAATCGAATAGACGTCTGAATGACGTGTGCGTGCATGTCTGTATTGCTGAAATTGCGCTGG
>CAYNLA010000105.1:0-3600 GCA_964397915.1 uncultured Polaribacter sp.
ACGCGGCCCTTGTACCCAAAGACAAGCCGTGAGCAGCTGCCGCTGCTCCTCGGCTTTTTTAATGCCTGCACTTTTGTGCAAGCACAAGTGCGGCATTAAAAAAGCCGTGCACCTTCCGGTGCACGGCTTTTACTTTGTGGGCCATACTGGATTCGAACCAGTGACCTCTGCCCTGTCAAGGCAGCGCTCTAAACCAACTGAGCTAATGGCCCTCTTTGAGAGAACAAAGATACAATGCAGGGCCCTTTCTAAATGGATTAATATCAAATTGTCGAAGACACGGATACTCATTAATAGTGTTGTTCACTCAGTTCTGGTCAAACTAAAAAGGCAAAATAAAATGTGCTGAGTATCTTTCGACAAATATTATACCCCATGAAATTTAAAATCTTAGGGTTGACCTGTCTGCTTTCTTTGGCAGCATGGAGCCAACCAACGTTTACCGCAATCGTCGCCGGTTCTGTAGTTGATTCTGTATCTGGTACCGGAATACCGAATTATCCCGTTTTTGTTGTCGACTCTTCCGGCTCTAGTGCGCCCATTAACTTGACACTATTCACTGATGCGAATGGATATTATAATGATACCCTATCGCTATACAGTAGTGCAGGAATATTACTGGTATCTACGGAAGATAGCTGCACAGGAAACTGGTTGAATGATTATTATGTGTATTCAGGAAATACACCGACCTACTTTAGCTTATATAGCTCATTTTCCGTTTGTGGAACTAGCGGTACTGGAGGAGGATCAGGATCGGGGAACACTGGATGTAATGCAGCCTTTACCTTCGATTCCACGCTGACCGGAAATGGTCAAATTGTACTTTACAACACTTCGACAGTCGATTCGCTATTTCAAAATGCGAACATCATGTACCAATGGTCTTGGGGCGATGGATCCGGTAGCGTAGGGGCATTCCCATCTCATCAATATACCCAAAGTGGAAACTTTGTTATCTGTCTAACGCAGACTGCAACCGATAGTACAGCATTTGGAATCTTTACTTGTACAAGCGCCTATTGTGATACGATTTCTATCGATAGTACAGGAAACGTAAGCTACAAAGGAGTAAACGTCATGGTTAATGTGTACAGTCCTGACCAAATGGATATCGATGAAAAGAAATTATCCGGAATAAATATTTATCCAAACCCAAGTCGTGATTTTGTAACCATCGAGCTTGATACTCCTTCTGAAGTAATTATCACGGATGCCCTTGGTAGAGCGGTCTTACACGTTTCAAATACGTTAAACGTTGAAATATCCGACCTTCCAAAAGGCACTTATATTGTGCGTACGTTAAGCCCAAAAGGTACTCTTTCACAAATATTTATTGTACAATAGGCTAATTCACCGATTATTAGCCTCACATTTGCAGGAATAAATATTTTTTAAGTGAATCAAGGAACAGTAAAGTTCTTTAATACTGACAAAGGATTTGGCTTTATTAAAGACAACGAATCAAACACAGAGTACTTCGTACACGTTACGGGTCTAATCCACCAAATCGCTGAAGGTGACGAGGTAGAGTTTGAATTAACAGAAGGAAAAAAAGGATTGAACGCTGTAAACGTTAAACAGCTCTAAGTTTATACCAGATTATTCCAAAGGCCTCCAGAAATGGGGGCCTTTTTTTTTAACCCTGCCATGAAGCACGAAAATCATTTCGTCGCAAGTCCTCGCCTCTCGGCATCGGGTTTTGCTCCTCAATAATATTAGTACTCCATAAAAAAAACCCGCGCTCTCGCGCGGGTTTTTAGAAGCCCCGAAGGGAATCAAACCCTTATCTCAGGTACCGGAAACCTGCATTCTATTCGTTGAACTACGGAGCCGTAATGAGTTACCCAATGACCGCGCCGCTATCTGCGCCGCCTTCAGGAGTCATTAATTTTAGTTTGCCATCAGCATCCTCAGCCATTAGCAGCATGCCTTGGCTTTCAACGCCGCGGATTTTGCGTGGTGGGAGATTCATGAGGACCGTTACTTTTTTACCCACCATTTCTTCAGGTGAGAAATGTTCCGCGATCCCGCTTACAATGGTGCGTTGGTCAAGACCTGTATCTACCAAGAACTTGAGGAGACGGTCCGCTTTGGGAACACGCTCGGCCTCGAGGATGGTACCGACGCGGAGGTCCATAGCCATGAATTGGTCGAAAGAGATATCTTCTTTTTGTGCCATATGCTTCTTTTCTGAAGTAGTTTCTGTTGGAGTGTTGGCAGCAGCGGCGGCTTCCAATTTTTGGCGCTGTGCTTCCATCTGCTCGTCCTCAATTTTTGAGAAGAGCAAGGTGCTTTCGCCCAGCTGTGTTCCACCCGGGATGATGGTTTCTTCGTTGGCATCTTCCCATCGGAAACCGTCGGCAATCCCAAGCATGTTGCGAAGCTTTGCAGCCGTAGATGGCAAGAATGGTTCAAAGACGATGGAAGCTGCACCCATGATTTGAGTGGCAACGAAAAGTGCTACGCCCGCGCGAGCTGGGTCTTGCTTGTAGACTTTCCAAGGCTCTTGCTCCTGAAGGTATTTGTTTCCTAGGCGCGCGACATTCATCGCTTCGTTCACTGCTTCACGGAACTTGAAGGCTTCGATAGATTTAGCGATGCGACGGCCGTATTGGGTCATTGCTGCGAGCGCTTCACGATCGGCATCCGTTAGGACATCCGGCTGTTGAACGATGCCGTCGAAGTACTTGTGGGTGAGCACCATTACTCGGTTGACGAAGTTTCCTAGGCCTGCTACGAGTTCGCTGTTATTGCGCTGTTGGAAATCGGCCCATGTAAAGTCGTTGTCCTTTGTCTCCGGCATGGTTGCCGTCAATGCGTAGCGCAAAACATCCTGCTGACCCGGGAAGTCCTGGAGGTATTCGTGGAGCCAAACGGCCCAATTCTTTGAGGTGCTAAGTTTGCGACCCTCAAGGTTGAGGAATTCGTTGGCCGGTACTTGCGTCGGCAGGGCGTATTCGCCGTGCTGCTGGAGCATGGCAGGGAAAATGATACAGTGGAAAACGATGTTATCCTTGCCAATGAAGTGGATGATTTCCGCGTTTTCACCTTTCCAATAGTCTTCCCAATCGTTTGGGAGAAGTTCTTGGGTGGCGCTGATGTAGCCAATGGGCGCATCAAACCACACGTACATTACCTTGCCTTCGGCGCCTTCAACTGGAACAGGTACTCCCCAGTCCAAATCGCGGGTCATCGCACGTGGCTGAAGGCCGTCGCCAGCATTCAACCAGCTCATGCATTGGCCCATAACATTTGGCTTCCAGCCTTCGCGGCTTTCCAAGAAAGATCGTAAGTCGTCTGAAAGTTCGTCTAACGGTAAGAACCAGTTGGTTGTATTTCTCAGCTCTGGAGTTGCCCCGCTAAGCGTTGATTTTGGTTGAATGAGGTCAGTCGCATTCAATGAGGTACCACAGGATTCACATTGGTCACCATAGGCATCTGCCGCATGACATTTGGGACACTCGCCGGTGATGTAGCGGTCAGCAAGGAATTGGCCCGCTTCAGGATCAAAGTATTGCTGGGTCTCCTTCGCGACCAATGCGCCTTTATCCATCAAGTTTTTAAAAAACTCTTGCGCGTTTTTGTGGTGTTGAGGAC
>CAYNLA010000106.1:0-3552 GCA_964397915.1 uncultured Polaribacter sp.
CGAGCCCATCTATCATGCCATCGTTTGGCAAGACCGACGGACCTCGGATTATTGCAAACGGCTAAAAGCAGAGCATGGAACCACCATCACGGCCAAAACTGGACTGATCACCGATGCTTATTTCAGCGGGAGTAAAATCCGCTGGATTCTCAACAAAGTACCTGGGGCACGAGAGCGTGCAGAACGTGGAGAATTAAGGTTTGGCACCGTTGATTCTTGGGTCATTTGGAATTTAACCGAAGGAAGTTCACACATTACGGATGCCTCCAATGCAAGCCGGACCCTTTTGTACAACATTCATGACGGGCAATGGGATGAAGCACTTTGCGAGCTATTAGAAATACCGATGTCCTTACTCCCTGCAGTGGTCGACAGCAGTGGACTCCTCGCTCAAACTTCCGAAAAAGTCTTTGGCGCAAGTGTGCCTATTGCGGGGATTGCCGGAGATCAGCAAAGTGCGCTTTTTGGCCAATTGTGTTTTGAACCGGGTGAGGCAAAGAACACCTATGGAACCGGCTGTTTCGCGGTAACCAATACTGGAAATACAATCGTTAATAGCACCAATCAAATGCTCAGTACGGTCGCATGGCAATTGAACGGTAAACTCACCTACGCACTCGAAGGATCAGTGTACATCGCTGGCGCCTTGGTGCAATGGCTCCGTGATGGTTTGAAAATCATTGAAAACAGCAGTGATATCGAGGCCTTGGCGCTGAAGGAAGGTCACAACGGCGGCATCACCATCGTACCTGCCCTTAGCGGTTTGGGAGCACCCCATTGGGACGCCTATGCCCGAGGTGCAATCATGGGCATCACCCGCGGAACCAACGACAGTCACATCGCCTATGCAGCGCTCGAAGCCATCGCCCTGAGCACAGCAGATGTACTGGAGGCCATGGCCAAAGACCTTGGACAAGAACTAAAAGCCATCAAAGTGGATGGTGGGGCCAGTGCCAACGATACCATGATGCAGTTGCAAGCCAATATTCTGAGATGCCCGGTGATCCGCCCTGCGGAGACGGAGAGCACAGCCTTAGGTGCAGCATTGCTCGCAGGACTCGGCATAGGGTATTGGTCATCCCTGGAAGAGCTTAAGCCTTTGCTGAACGTGGACGAAAACTTCGATCCCAAACCCATAGACCAAAGGTTATTGAGAGATCAATGGGGACGCGCCATTGCTGCGAGTAAAGGATGGATCAAAGCAGGTGCAGATGAATAGAGCTGAGAATCTTGCGCTTCTCAAGGAAGATGCCTTTGACATTCTCATCATAGGCGGCGGTGCTACGGGATTAGGAGCGGCCGTTGATGGTGCAGCACGCGGTTATAAAGTCGCCTTAGTTGAAGGGGCAGATTTTGCCAAAGGCACGAGCTCCAAAAGCACCAAACTGGTCCACGGCGGGGTTCGATACCTGCAAAACGGGGATATTTCGTTAGTTATTGAGGCCTTGCGAGAGCGGGGTCTTTTGTGTCAAAACGCCCCACACTTGGTTAAAAACCTCAGCTTCGTCATTCCATCGTACGATTGGTGGAACAGTCCATTCTATGGCGTTGGATTGAAGATTTATGATTTAATGGCGGGAAAATTAGGCTTAGGTCCTTCCGAAATGATTTCTCTGGAAGAGACCTTGAAACACATTCCCAATGTTAATCAAGAGGGATTGCGCGGCGGTGTCCTGTACCACGATGGGCAGTTTGATGATGCTCGATTATCCATTTCTCTTGCCCAAACGGCATCGAAAAACGATGCGGTGCTCTGCAACTATTCAAAGGTCATAAGGCTTTTGAAAGAAGATGAGGAAATCACAGGTGCTCAAGTTCAAGATGTTCTAAGCGGTGAGGTCTTCGATGTTCGCGCCAAAGTGGTCATTAATTGTACGGGGGTTTTTGCCGACGATGTGCTGAAAATGGACAACCCTGAGGCCAAAGCGACCATTCGGCCATCGCAAGGAGTTCATATCGTTTTAGACAAGAGTTTTTTGCCGGGTGATGAGGCCATCATGGTGCCCCAAACAACGGATGGCCGCGTGCTCTTCGCAGTGCCTTGGCACGATGTGGTCATCGTAGGAACTACGGATACTCCTTTGGAGGATCGTCTACTGGATCCTATAGCCCATGAAGATGAAATCCAATTCATCCTCGATAATGCGGGTATGTATATGTCGAAAAAACCGACTAAAGCAGATATTTTAAGTGTCTTTGCCGGTTTGCGGCCGTTAGCAGCTAATGAAAGTGTTAGTGAAAGTACCAAGGAAGTCAGCCGACACCACAAGGTATTGGTCAGTCCTTCGGGATTGATTTCAGTATTGGGCGGTAAATGGACGACTTACCGGAAAATGGGTGAAGATGCCATTGATAATGCGTTGGTAGTTGGCGCCCTTCCCCCTCGGAAATGTCAAACGGAGAATATGCCCATTAACGGCTATGAGATTGCGCCGGATTGGTCGGATCCACTGCATGTATACGGATCGTATCGAAAGAAAATCCGAAAGCGCATTGAAAAGGATAATGAGCAGTCATTGAGCGATAAATTTCCTCTGTTTCCCAGCATGATTCGTTGGGCTGTGAAGAAGGAAATGGCGATGACCTTGGAGGATGTACTCGCACGTCGCACACGTGCCATATTATTCGACGCAAAAGAGGCAAGAAAAATCGCGCCGGAAGTTGCTCGTCTGATGGCACAATATCTTGGTGAGGATGCGCGTTGGATTACCCGACAGGTTGAAGAATTTCATGCGTTTAGCAACCCTTATGTGGTGAACTAGGCATTGGTGAAATCACTACATTTGACCGAAGCCTTAGGCGAATGAACGTTTCGAAAAAACAAATCTCATCAGGTGCCGTCATCAATATTGTCGGAATCCTTGTAGGTGCCATTTTAAATTTATGGTTGCTGCCCAAACTTTTTAGTACTGAAGAGTTGGGGATGTACCGTTGGATGGAGCGCACAGCAGTATTGCTTTCCAACATCTTGCTCTTTGGTGTACACCGATCCTTCACCAAATTCCACTCAGATCCGAACAAGGATAAAAAGGAATTTGAAAGCGCTGTGGTGGGACGAAGTACCCTATTAATGATTGTATTCGGGATTCTCCTGTTCATTTTAGGGCCTGAATTGGGACCGATTTTCAACTTCGAAAAGGACACTGAATTACTTCGTTACCTCAGCTTTTTTGTGGTAAGCGGAATGGCGTTTTTAATGGCCGTTTCAGCGGCAGCGACAACAAAGCGAATTGCCGTTCCCGTATTCTATAAGAACCTAGGCTTACGTATCGCCATGCTCCTCCTAGGCCTACCACTGCTGTATTATGCATTCACCTTTAGCGAATGGCTCATCGCATATGCTTGGGCATCATTGGCTTTGGGGTTGGTGGCTTTGCTATATGCCTGGAACCGCGTAAAACCTAATTTCACTTGGAGACATATGGGTGCGCCCATGGGTAAAGACGTTCAAAAATTTGCTTGGATCAGCGTCTTTAGCGTACTCATCGAAATAGGCATTAACACCTTGGATGTACAAATGCTCTCCATGCTCACAGATATGGAAAGTGTCGG
>CAYNLA010000107.1:0-3458 GCA_964397915.1 uncultured Polaribacter sp.
TCAGTACCATTATGTTCTTTTTTGTCCCATTACTGGGTTGCTTTTTTTACATTCCAAAAAAGCAACCCGCTAAGCAACCCAAAAGGGGTACATTTTGGGATATTTTGATACTACGCTTTTGACAAAAAAAATGCCCAAAACGTTGGTTTCGAGCATTATGGTACATTTTGGTACAATAAGTATGCGGAGAGAGAGG
This sequence comes from uncultured Polaribacter sp., assembly GCA_964397915.1. Lineage (GTDB taxonomy): Bacteria > Bacteroidota > Bacteroidia > Flavobacteriales > Schleiferiaceae > UBA10364. The sequence continues at coordinate 197 of CAYNLA010000107.1, forward strand.
GATTCGAACCCTCGGAGGCATTTTTCCTGACTCTATTTTTATAACTCATTTATATCCAGTGTCTTATTAGAAAAGGGACATTGCACGGATTTTTCCCACTAGTGGAACCATTTGGTGATCTATACAATTTTCTGGTTCGCCCCAATTTCCTATTGTTTTTGGCAGGTCGGAATGTTCTAGCTGTGCAAATTTCATCGAATTGCAGCGATTATTCCCACTTAAATCACAATGTGTAAGATATAAAAAATACATGAATAATTCAATGAATTCTACCAATATATAGAGATGCTACGGACAGTCTTAGAACACTAATTAGTATAAAATACTTACACGCTGGCATCATACCCTGTCGTCATCATTTTATTTCTGTGAATTCTCAAATTTTGATAATCCGCCAACGATAGGTAGGGTTAAACTCGATCGTTTCAAATCTATTTTTAGCTCGGTGCCAGGTGTTGGATGCAGGGTGAATTCCCTATCACTTGAGAATATCATAAGACCTAATTGTTGTCCAGCCGGAATGATTTGATCATCAGGTTGAAGCTCAAATGTGATATCGTAAAATTCCCCTGGTTTTAAAGGCTGGCTTGTATAAATGCTTTCATGGTTTTGTGGGTCGGCCCAACCTCGTGTAATGATATTATCGTATATGCTGGCATTGTCTTCGTCGTTCCATGGCAGAGACACTAGCCATACACTTAGGTTCGCTGCTGGTTCACTGCTCGATAATGAGAGTGTAATGCTTGCCGTGCCTGAGATATGTAGGTCATCACTTAGCAGGGGCGTAGTGTATAACAATCTGTGCGGAGAGCTTTTGACACGGGCGAGGTATTCACCTGCCAGCGAAACGTCATCGATCAGCATTTCTTTTTTGCGGCTGCTCTTGTTGGTGGTCAATCCTCCTTGAGTGTTTCCGCCTTTGGTGAGGTGTACTACTACATCCTCTGATAGGGGGTTCGGGTAATCAGGATAAGGAGTAGGGGATAGTCGATCATCACCTTCTCTAACTATCCACGCTTTTGGATCCTGTTCTACACCGTTTTCGATTTCAAAAAGATACCTAGTAAACCATCGGTTCATCATTGAAATAGGAGGAGGTCCGCCGTGACCACCTTGGTGATAGTAAATTTGGACTGGTAGCCCCATTTCACGAGCCTTATTGTAAATGCGGTAGCTGTGCTCAGGCATCACATTCCAATCATTAAATCCATGCGACATCAAGAGTGCTGCTTTCATGGGCGCCATATCATTTAAATAATCGCGGCCCGCCCAGAACGCATTGTAATCACCTGTGGCTCGGTCCATTTGGGCTCTCATTTCCTCGTCGCGGATTGTCCTGTTTCCATAGGCTCTTTTAGATTCTTCGCCGCTGTGAATGAATTCGTATAAGACGTCGATATCTTCACCCAGATAGCCTCCTGGGCTGCGAACCAAACCATTGGAACGGTAATAATGATAATAGGAGGTGTTAGGTGCTACAGGAATAATTGCCTTTAACGCTTCTACTCCGGTGGTAGCGGCGGCCAATGGTAATGTTCCATTGTAGGAGGTGCCGGTCATGCCGACATTGCCGGTGGACCAGAATGCGTGCACTTTTTCATCTCCAGTTCTGTCTTTATACCCATTATCCTTACCAGCAAGCCATTCTATTACAGCCATCGGTGCAAGCGACTCGTTATCTCCTCCCACGGTTGGAGAACCATCTGAAAGACCCGTTCCTGGTGAACTGGAATGAACTACTATGTATCCACGAGGCACCCAAGTGCGTACTTGTGAGTTTGAAATAATTGGACGTTCGCCTCTACGCACCACTTCGACATGTTTTGGTGGTGCAGGGACTTCTCCAATCTCATGTTTCACATTCCAGAATAACTCAGGATCATTTCCTGCGGTTCCCGCGTAATAAGGACTAGTTTCATAAATGACGGGTAATTGTAAGCCGTCATTGGTTTGTGCTGGACGAGTCACGTCGACATGCATCCTATCGGGTTTACCATCACCATCGGTGTCAAAAGAGGTTTCCACCCATAAGTCTTCGCGTATCCACTGATCTGGATTCTCAAAACCAGGAACTATTTGGGCTTCGCCATCTACAAAGAATGGAGCGTCTTGTGCATGAATTAGAAAAGTGGTGCACACTGCACCCGTGAGCAAGAAATGTTTAAGATTCGTCATGATTAATAGGGTAGATCTCTGTTCAGAATTCCTCTAAGTTAAATAAAACTTCAAGGTGGGCTCATATTGCTCGATACAACGATTAATTTTATCGCATGGCAACAAGAATCAATAAATACCTCAGCGAAATAGGCTATTGCTCGCGACGTGGCGCAGATAAATTGCTAGAGCAGGGGAGAATTACGATAAATGGTACAATTCCAGAATTGGGAGAAAAAGTACAAGAGGGAGATATTGTTGCAGTTGACGGGCATCCTGTTGGTGCTCGTGAGGAAAAGCATGTGTATATAGCTTTGAACAAGCCTCGTGGTATTGTTTGTACCACAGATACTCGTGTAGAAAAAGATAACATAGTGGACTTTGTGGGGCATCCTCAACGTATTTTTCCAATTGGAAGATTGGATAAACCTTCGGAGGGGCTGATTCTTATGACTAGTGATGGGGATATCGTAAATAAGATTTTACGTGCCCGAAACAATCACGAAAAGGAATATGTCGTAAACGTACATAAGCCTATAAATCAGGATTTCATTACGCGAATGCGCAATGGTGTTCCCATTTTGGATACGGTGACGCGAAAATGTTACGTTGAGCAAATTGGCCCCAAAACCTTTCGAATCATTTTGACACAGGGATTGAATAGGCAAATACGCCGAATGTGCGAATATTTGGGTTACCGTGTTACCAAGCTTAAACGTATCAGAATCATGAATATTGAACTAGATCTTCCTGTGGGTCAATGGCGTGATTTGAAAAAACACGAGCTGGCCGAGTTGAATAAGCTTTGTGAGGGGAGCGCGAAGACTTATAAATAGATTCTACTGCACTGCTCCTTTTGTTCCATCGGGATTTTTTTCGCTTCGCTCAAAAGAACCCTGGAAGGGGAGCCGTTCCATAAACAACTGAAAACCAGTCCGCCGAAGGCGTCCTGTATTTTTATATCCAAACCCTCAATTAAGCGAGCTTATTTCGGTTTTGGGCATAAAAAAAAACCAGCGTAAAACGCTGGTTTTCAGTTGTTTTGGCGGAGAGAGAGGGATTCGAACCCCCGGTACCTCTCGGTACGCTGGTTTTCAAGACCAGTGCA
>CAYNLA010000108.1:0-3444 GCA_964397915.1 uncultured Polaribacter sp.
AGCCATCAGAAAGATCTGCGGAAGGTCTTCACCGAGTATTCGCTGAAAACTTCCCAATCTCAGATTCAAGAAACAATTTTGTACTTGAGTTCTTAGATTATTTTGTGGACCCACCACGCTATAGTGAGCGTGAGTGTATCGAGCGTGGTTTGACGTTCTGTGTCCCTCTAAAAGCTAGACTTAAATTGTACTGTACAGATCCAGAGCACGAGGACTTCGAAACCATCGTGCAGGATGTGTATTTAGGTACTATACCATACATGACACCACGCGGTACTTTTATCGTTAATGGTGCAGAAAGAATTATTGTAAGCCAGTTGCACCGTTCTCCAGGTGTATTCTTTGGTCAATCGTACCACGCAAACGGAACAAAACTTTATTCAGCCCGTATTATTCCGTTTAAAGGATCTTGGATTGAATTCGCTACGGATATCAACCAAGTGATGTATGCGTACATTGATCGTAAGAAGAAATTGCCTGTAACGACATTGTTACGTGCCATTGGTTACGAGCGCGACAAGGACATTCTCGAAATCTTTGATTTGGCAGAAGAAGTGAAAGTGAGTAAAGCCTCACTTAAGCGTTCTATTGGACGTAAACTTGCCGCGAGAGTATTGAAGACCTGGATCGAAGATTTCGTAGATGAGGATACTGGTGAAGTTGTATCTATCGAGCGTAATGAAGTCATTCTTGATCGCGATACTATCTTGGATAAAGAGCACACAGAAGAAATTCTTGATGCCGAAGTAAATGCTATTCTTCTTCACAAAGAGGATATAGAATCTTCAGATTTTGCCATTATCCACAATACGCTTCAAAAAGATCCTACGAATACGGAGAAAGAAGCGGTTGAGCATATCTACCGTCAATTGCGCAATGCAGAACCACCAGACGAGGAAACAGCGCGCGGTATTATTGAGAAATTGTTCTTCTCTGAGCAGCGTTACTCTTTGGGTGAGGTAGGTCGTTACCGTTTGAACAAGAAATTGTACAACGGTAGTGAAGAAGATTCACAGGTATTGACCAAGGGCGATATCATTGAAATAATCAAGCGCCTGATTGAGTTGATTAACTCCAAGGCAGAGATTGATGATATCGATCACTTGAGTAACCGTCGTGTACGTACGGTAGGCGAGCAGATGGCAAACCAGTTTGGTGTAGGCCTTGCGCGTATGGCACGTACGATTCGCGAGCGCATGAATGTTCGTGATAACGAAGTGTTTACACCGATTGATTTGATCAATGCGAAGACACTTTCTTCGGTTATTAACTCATTCTTTGGAACCAATCAGCTAAGCCAGTTTATGGACCAGACTAACCCGTTGTCTGAGATTACGCACAAGCGTCGTCTTTCAGCTTTGGGACCTGGTGGTCTATCACGTGAGCGTGCTGGTTTTGAGGTTCGTGACGTTCACTACACCCATTATGGTCGTTTGTGTCCAATTGAAACTCCTGAAGGTCCAAACATTGGTTTGATCTCTTCACTTTGTGTATACGCCAAAGTAAATGGAATGGGATTCATCGAAACTCCATACCGTCCTGTAGAAGATGGTAAAGTGAGTGTAGATAAAGAACCAATTTACTTAAGCGCTGAAGAAGAAGAAGCTAAGGTAATTGCCCAGGCAAATGCGCCTATCAGTCCAGACGGTACGTTCATTAACGACCGTGTTAAGGTTCGTGAAGAAGGTGATTTCCCGGTTGTGGAACCAGCTACCATTGATTTAATGGATGTTGCGCCAAACCAAATTGCATCAATTTCAGCATCATTGATTCCATTCTTGGAGCATGATGATGCGAACCGTGCATTGATGGGATCTAACATGATGCGTCAGGCCGTACCATTATTGCGTCCTGAAGCACCAATTGTAGGTACCGGTTTGGAGCGCCAAGTAGCATCAGATTCTCGTGTGTTGATCAATTCAGAAGGCGAGGGTACTGTAGAGTATGTAGATTCGAAATGCATCAAGATTCGTTACGACCGTTCTGAAGAAGAGCGTGATGTGAGTTTCGAAGAAGATGTGAAGAGCTACGATTTGGTGAAATTCCAGAAAACTAATCAGGGTACGACCATCAATTTGAAGCCAATCGTTAGAAAAGGCGATCGTGTTTCAATGGGTCAGGTTCTTTGTGAAGGATATGCTACACAACAAGGCGAATTAGCCTTGGGTCGTAACATGTTGGTTTCATTCATGCCTTGGAAAGGATATAACTTTGAGGATGCCATCGTAATCTCTGAGCGTGTTGTTCGTGAGGACATCTTTACTTCAATTCATATCGACGAGTACTCTTTGGAGGTGCGTGATACTAAATTGGGTACAGAAGAATTGACGGCTGATATTCCTAACGTAAGTGAAGAAGCAACCAAAGATCTTGATGAGAACGGTATTATTCGCGTAGGTGCTGAGATCAAACCTGGAGACATCCTCATTGGTAAGATTACTCCAAAAGGTGAAAGCGATCCTTCGCCAGAAGAAAAGCTTCTTCGTGCCATTTTCGGTGATAAAGCCGGCGATGTAAAGGATGCATCTTTGAAAGCATCTCCATCATTGAGTGGTGTCGTTATCGATAAAAAGCTATTCACTCGCTTGGTTAAAGACAAGCGTCAACGTGCTGAAGACAAAGAAGAGATTGCACAACTCGACCTTCAAATGGAGGCTGAATTGGCAGAACTCAAAAATGTTTTTGTCAACAAGTTGAGCAACCTAGTTAGTGGTAAGACTAGTCAAGGTGTAATCAATGATTTGAATGAGGATGTAATTCCAAAGGGAACCAAGTTTACATTGAAAGCATTGCATGCTATCGAAGATTACAGCCGCATCGTAGGAGGTAAATGGACAACTGACGATGATCGCAATGAGAAAATTGATACTGTAATTCATAATTACAAAATCAAGGTGAATGATATCCAAGGTGCATACCGTCGTAAGCGCTTTGCAATTACGGTTGGTGATGAGCTACCAGCGGGTATCATGAAACTTGCGAAAGTTTATATCGCTAAGAAGCGTAAGCTAAAAGTTGGTGATAAGATGGCGGGTCGTCACGGTAACAAGGGTATTGTTGCTCGTATCGTGCGCGACGAGGATATGCCATTCTTGGAAGACGGTACTCCAGTAGATATCGTTTTGAACCCACTTGGTGTACCTTCTCGTATGAACATTGGTCAGATTTACGAAACAGTTCTTGGTTGGGCTGGTAAGAAACTTGACAAGAAGTTCGCAACACCAATCTTTGATGGTGCATCACTAGATGATATTTCTAGTTATGTCAGCGAAGCTGGTTTGCCAGAATTTGGTCACACACAATTGTACGACGGTGGAACAGGTGAGCCATTCGATCAGAAAGCAACAGTAGGTATGATCTACATGTTGAAACTTGGTCACATGGTTGACGATAAGATGCACGCTCGTTCTATTGGTCCTTACTCATTGATTACACAGCAACCAT
>CAYNLA010000109.1:0-3420 GCA_964397915.1 uncultured Polaribacter sp.
TCCGTGTCTCAGTACCAGTGTGGGGGACCACCCTCTCAGGCCCCCTACCCATCGTAGCCTTGGTGAGCCGTTACCTCACCAACAAGCTAATGGGACGCATGCCCATCTTATACCGAAATTCTTTAATCATCTCAACATGCGAAGTGATGATACTATGGAGCATTATTCCTCGTTTCCAAGGGGTATTCTCCTGTATAAGGTAGGTTGCATACGCGTTACGCACCCGTGCGCCGGTCGTCAGCAGAAGCAAGCTTCTCTGTTACCCCTCGACTTGCATGTGTTAGGCCTGCCGCTAGCGTTCATCCTGAGCCAGGATCAAACTCTCCATTGTAATGTTGTTGTTTGTTTCCTAGCTATTAACTCAAGGATAATTGACAAGGTTTTTTGCATTCCTTGTTTTTCTTAAACCAATATGTAAAGAACGTTTCTTCAAAGTTTCCAATCTCCTGATTGGGGCGGCAAATGTACGGATGTTTTGACTATTCGCAATATTTACCGTGAAATATTTTCGAGCTTTTTAAGCCTTCAAAAATTGCCGTTGCAATTTCTATTTCATCCCTGAAACCCTTCGTTTCGTTGGGGAGGGCAAATGTACGACAGGTTTTGAATCTGTCAACAATTTCTAGGTTTTTTTTCTCACTTATTTAGAAAGTCTTGAAAGACAACTATTTGTGAAAACTACCTACCCTATGGTCCCGTAAACAGTAGCCAAAGGCTCATTTCTAATGGACACCTTTCGGCATCTTGATTTGAAAATACTGTCGTTAAAAAAAAGAGCGTGCTTCTCTCAAAGCGGCTGCAAATGTAGGTGCATAATTGAGACATGCAACACTAGGGACAAAGTTTTTTTTGAAGTTTCTTAGACCCCTTTGTTTATCAGGGAGTTGACATCGAGACCGGAATGATTTTCCCTCTCATTACTCGGCCCGCACTCGTGGCAAAACCATAAATAAAGGGGCTCAACTCCTCAGGCGACAGAGGAGCTTTGAACCCGGGGAACGCTTCGTCTAGCATCTCGGTTTGGACTGCGCCCAAGGCCAAGGTATTGAACGACCATTGCTGGTCGGCTTCAAATTCCGCGTGAAAACACTCCATTAATGTATTGATCGCACCTTTTGATGAAGAATAAGCCGTTAGTCCGGGGAACTTTACACTTCCTTGAACTCCGCCTATTGAGCTAATTGCAACGACATGGGCCTTTTCAGTGAATTGGCCTAACAATTTTTGGGTCAGCATATATGGACCAAAGACGTTTACGCCATAACAATAGTTTAAATCGGACAAACGCATTTCACTGGCAGGCTTATTCACTAGCGCACCCGCATTGTGAATAAGGACATCAACAGGGAGTTTTGGCAATTCACAACTGTCTACATCCAACAAGTCAAAGGGAACCACATCCAGGGACGAACCAAATTGCTCAACCAAGGGGTTTAATGGAGCCGTATTTCTGGTTAGAACGACAACGTGCCAACCATTGCTGAGAAACTCTTTTACAGTTGCAAATCCTATCCCGCGAGAACCGCCGGTAATCCATGCGTATTGCTTCATCTTTTTTGTGGTATATATATATGTATACAAAAATGGCCCGAAACAAGTTCGGGCCATTCAATTTAGGAGGAAAAATTTCACCGGATTACACCAACATGGTCACCGGGTTTTCCAAATAAGCTTTTAACGATTGCAAGAACGCCGCTCCACTTGCCCCATCCGCTACGCGGTGGTCCAAACTCAAGGTAACTTTCATAACGTTACCTGGAACTACTTGACCGTCTTTAACAACAGGCACTTGCTTAATACCGCCTACTGCTAGGATACCTGCATCAGGTGGATTCACAATCGCTGTAAATTCTTCTACACCGAACATTCCTAAGTTAGAGATAGTAAAGGTATTTCCTTCCCAATCTGCCGGTTGTAGTTTTTTATCTTTTGCTTTTCCAGCCAGGTCTTTCACACTTGCTGAGATGTGTGAGAGTGCCATTTGATCCGCGTGACGCAATACTGGAACCAACAGTCCATCTTCAATAGCTACCGCAACACCAATGTGTACGTGATCGTTTACTCGGATGAAGTCGCCCATCCATGAGCTATTAACAGCTGGGTGCTTTTTCAAGGCCAACGCCGTTGCTTTTACAACGAGATCATTGAAGCTAATTTTAACATCCCCCGATGCGTTCATTGCTTTGCGTGCCGCAATAGCATTGTCCATATCGATGTCCATTGTAATGTAGAAGTGAGGCGCAGTGAATTTGCTTTCGCTCAAACGCTTCGCGATCACTTTACGCATCTGACTTACTGGATAATCCGTGTAGTTTTCTACACCTGCTGGTGCAGCTGGTGCTGCAGTAGCACTCACGCCAGGCTGTGGAGATGTATGAATTGCTGGATTGAATGAGTCGACATCACGCTTAACGATGCGTCCGTGGTCTCCCGATCCTTTTAACATCGACAGATCGACGCCTTTTTCAGCTGCCAGCTTGCGTGCCAACGGTGATGCTTTCAAACTGCCATCTGTGGCTACCGGGACAGGCGCCGCCGCCGGAGCAGGTGTAGGAACTGGAGCAGGTGCTGCCGCAGGAGCGGGCTCAGGTGCCGGTGCTGCTGCAGGCGCTGAAACTTCTTCTTTTGCAGGTGCCGCCTCAGCCGCTGGTGCTGCGCCGCCTGCTTTTAGTGCTTCAATATCTTCACCTTCCTCACCTAAAATAGCAAGTACTGTGTCTACAGGAGCGGTTTCACCTTCTCCTGTTCCTATATAAAGAAGTTTTCCTTCCTGACCTGGAAAGGCTTCGAATTCCATTGTGGCTTTGTCGGTTTCTATTTCCGCCAACAAATCTCCTTCATTTACTGTGTCGCCAATTTGTTTGTGCCATTTAGCCACAACCCCTTCGGTCATGGTATCTGACAATCTTGGCATGTTAATTACTATCGCCATCTTTCCTTTAGATTATTCAGTGATGAATGGGTAATCTTCCTGAGCATATACGCCTTGGTACAACTCAGCTGCATCTGGGTAGTCGCTTTCTTCAGCAAACTGCACACATTCAGCTACGAGGTCCTTGACGCGTTGATCGATTGCTGCGATCTCCTCATCAGTCGCCCATTTTTCTTCTTTAATTTTATTTAAACAAAGTGTGATAGGATCTTTTGCTTGGTATTCAGCTACTTCCTCTTTAGTACGATACTTCTGAGGATCGGACATAGAGTGCCCTTTGTAGCGGTACGTGCGAATTTCTAGAAGCGTCGGCCCATCCCCTTTGCGAGCTCTTTCCGTTGCTTCATAAATTGCATCATAAACAGCCACAGGATCCATTCCGTCTACCGCACGACAAGGCATGTCGTATCCTAGACCAAGTTTATAGATCTCCGTGTGGTTTGCTGTACGTTCTACTGAAGTTCCCATTGCGTATCCGTTGTTCTCAA
>CAYNLA010000110.1:0-3413 GCA_964397915.1 uncultured Polaribacter sp.
AGAGCATCGCACCAAAAATCCAGGTCTTCATCTTCCAATACATTTTTCTAAAATAAAAAACCCCCGGCATGTGCCGAGGGTTCATATACTATCGAAATAATTTATGCTTGACCTGTGGGGCCACCGAAGTTCAAGGGAACCTGTGGGGGCTCATGCGTCTGAACATTTCCGAAGTTTTGCTCATACCGAGCAACATTCTCGCCCAGCGCTTGAAGCAATCGCTTCGCGTGCTCTGGAGTAAGTATCACTCGAGATTGAACCTTCGCCTTCGGAACACCTGGCATCATTTGAATAAAATCCAAAACGAACTCAGTTGGGCTGTGATTGATTGCGACTAAGTTGCTGTACACACCTTGCGCCATTTCCTCACTCAACTCTATGTTGATTTGTTGTTGGTCTTTATTCTGATCCGCCATGCTAAAATTATTCTACGTCTGCTGCCATTGTTTCCTGCATTTTCTCGTACTCTTCTTTAGAACCCACAACAGTGCTGCGGTATTTCTTAAGACCCGTACCGGCCGGAATCAAGTGACCAACAATAACATTTTCTTTCAATCCTTCTAATGTATCCTCTTTCGCGTTTACCGCAGCCTCATTCAACACCTTAGTAGTCTCCTGGAAAGAAGCCGCTGAGATGAATGATTTGGTCTGCAATGACGCACGAGTAATACCCTGAAGTACAGGAGAAGCTGTAGCAGGGCGAGCATCGCGTGCTTCTACCAATGCTTTGTCTTCACGCAATAAGAGGCTGTTTTCATCACGCAAATCACGCGTTGAAATAATCTGACCTTCTTTCAAGTTTGCGCTATCTCCAGCATTCTCAACGACCTTCATTCCAAAGATTCGATCGTTTTCTTCCATAAAGTCAATTGCGTGCTCAAGGTTTCCTTCCAAGAACAAGGTATCTCCTGGATCTTGAATTTGAACCTTACGCATCATTTGACGAACGATCACTTCGAAGTGCTTATCGTTGATTTTCACCCCTTGCAAACGGTAAACCTCTTGAATCTCATTAACCAAGTAAGCTTGAACAGCTGTTGGGCCTTTGATATTCAAAATATCAGTTGGCGTGATAGAACCATCAGAAAGTGGAGTACCTGCTTTTACAAAGTCATTTTCCTGTACTAGGATTTGCTTGCTCAAGTTGATCAAGTACTTTTTCACCTCGCCAGTACGGCTTTCGATGATGATTTCGCGGTTACCACGCTTGATTTTACCGTAGCTAACAATACCGTCAATGGCAGCAACAACTGCTGGATTCGATGGGTTACGTGCTTCAAATAATTCCGTTACACGCGGTAGACCACCGGTAATATCCCCTGCTTTTGCACTCTTACGAGCGATCTTCACAAGGATCTTACCCGCTGAAATCTCTTCTCCTTCTTCAACCATCAGATGTGCTCCAACAGGCAATGTGTAGTGTTTCACCTCATTGCCGTCTGCATCCATAACTTGGATGGTAGGGATCAATTTACGGTTACGGTTTTCAGAGATTACTTTGTCTTGGAAACCCGTTTGTTCATCAATCTCCACCTTGTACGTAGTCCCTTGGATAATATCTTGGTAAGCAATCTTACCAGGAGTTTCCGCGATGATTACAGCGTTGTATGGATCCCATTGAACAATCTCATCACCCTTTTTCAATTTGTCGCCATCCTTCACTTTAAGGATACCACCATAAGGGATGTTGTTCGTCATTACCGTTCTACCCGTCTTCACGTCGATCAAACGCATTTCACCAGTACGGCCGATTACGATGTTATCACCGTTTTCGCCTTCAACTGTACGAACATCTTCCAATTCAACTTTACCGTCGAATTTGGCCAAGATTTTGTTTTCTTCTGATACGTTACCTGCAGTACCCCCAACGTGGAAGGTACGTAGTGTCAACTGAGTACCAGGCTCACCGATCGACTGCGCAGCAATTACACCTGCACTATCTCCCATCTGCGCCATCTTATTGGTTGCAAGGTTGGTACCGTAACATTTCGCACAAATACCACGCTTACTTCCACAAGTTAATGGTGAACGAACTTCTACAACCTCGATTGGTGAAGCTTCGATTCTGTTTGCGATTTCTTCGGTAATTTCTTCACCTGCTCCAACGTATACTTCGTCAGTCAAAGGATCAATAACATCTTCAAGTGAAACACGGCCAATGATACGCTCTGCAAGCGACTCAACAACCTCTTCACTCTTCTTCAATGCACTTACCTCAAGACCACGAAGGGTACCACAATCTTCTTCATTAACCACAACATCTTGTGCAACATCATGAAGACGACGTGTCAAGTAACCCGCATCAGCAGTTTTCAATGCCGTATCCGCAAGACCCTTACGAGCACCGTGCGTTGAAATGAAGTACTCAAGGATGGATAGACCTTCCTTAAAGTTCGAAATAATTGGGTTTTCAATGATCTCTCCCCCTGTTGATCCTGACTTCTGTGGCTTAGCCATCAAACCACGCATACCAGAAAGCTGACGAATCTGCTCCTTAGAACCACGTGCTCCAGAATCAAGCATCATGTAAATCGGGTTAAATCCTTGACGGTCATTAATCAACGTACTCATCGCTGCTTGTGTCAAGCGAGCGTTGGTATTCGTCCAAACGTCAATAACTTGGTTATAACGCTCGTTGTTGGTGATAAGACCCATGTTGTACGAAGCAAAGATGCCATCTACTTCTTCCGAAGCCTCTGCAATCAATGTCGCTTTTGCATCTGGAATACGGATATCATTCAATGAGAACGATAGACCACCGCGGAATGCACGGCCGTAACCCATAGACTTGATATCATCTAAGAACTTAGCCGTAGAAGGTACATCTGTCTTTTTCAAGACATTCGCGATAATACCACGCAATGCTTTCTTCGTCAATACTTCGTTAATGAAAGGAACTTTCGCAGGTACTGCCTGATTGAACAAGACACGGCCTACAGTAGTTTCGATGAATTCCATCTTCATAGAACCATCTTCCTGCTCAACTCGTCCCTTAATCTTGATCATAGCATGCAAATCAACTGCACCTTCATTCAATGCAATCTCAACCTCTTCCGGAGAATAGAATACCATACCCTCGCCGCGAACCGGCATTTCAGGTGTATTCTTCATTGGCTTGGTCATGTAGTATAGACCCAAAACCATATCCTGAGAAGGAACTTGAATAGGAGATCCGTTAGCTGGATTCAAAATGTTGTGCGATGCCAACATCAAAACCTGCGCTTCCAAGATGGCTGCTGGCCCTAATGGCAAGTGAACCGCCATCTGGTCACCATCGAAATCCGCGTTGAAGGCCGTACACGCAAGCGGGTGCAACTGGATTGCTTTACCCTCAATAAGTTTCGGCTGGAACGCTTGAATACCCAAACGGTGAAGTGTCGGTGCACGGTTCAAAAGTACCGGATGACCTTTCA
>CAYNLA010000111.1:0-3399 GCA_964397915.1 uncultured Polaribacter sp.
GCTGGCATAGAGCCCGTATTCGCCGCCGACGAAGATGAGGTTCGGTTCGACCGGGTCCTGCCAAACACTGAGAATTGGTCCGAAAATATCGCTATCGTCCACCATACGAGTGACCTTCTTTCCAAAATCTTCCACCTTGTAGAGGTACGCGCTCCAATTGTTCCGGCGGTAATCGTTCGCCACGACCCAAGCGGTTCCTTTATGATAATCCGACGCACGAATCTGAGGAATCCACGATCCTTCCGGGAGCCCTTTGAGCTTGCCACTCAAATCTGTCCAATTCGCGCCACCGTCCATGGTCACATGAAGTTTCCCATCGTCCGAACCGGTCCAAATCACATTTTGATCCAGGGCACTCGGCGCAATAGCGAGCAAACACGTGTGGTTTTCCGCCCCCGTAACATCATAGGTCAGCCCCCCGCTCTCAAGTTGCTTTTGTTTCTCCGGATTATTCGAGGTCAAATCCGGACTGATAATGGTCCAATTCTTCCCATTGTCCGTGCTCTTATGTAAATACTGTGAGCCAAAGTACAAGCTGGTCTCTGGCTGGTGTGGATCCAATGCGATAGGCGCATTCCAGTGCCAGCGCAAGCGCTCGCCATCCGGATGTGCCGGCTTGATGAGCTCCGAATAACCGGTCTGAGTATTGACCAATCCAACATTTCCTTCTTGACTCTGTGCATAGGCCGCATCCGTTCGTCCAGGCACAGGCACCACGTCAAAGCCATCTCCAAAGAACAGCTCGCTCCACTCTTCGTTACGAATTCCATCCGTAGTGAGGCTGTAGGCCGGTCCCATCCAAGAGCCGTTGTCTTGCATCCCGCCGTAGACGTTGTACGGCAGCTGGTCGTCGACGTTAATGTGGTAAAATTGGGCCAACGGGAGGTTCTCCACGAAGTGCCAACTCTCGCCATAGTCGTAGGAGATGTTCATCCCACCGTCATTCCCCTCAATGATGTGTGCCGGGTTCGCCGGATCGATCCACATGGCGTGGTGATCTGGGTGAATGCGGTTATAGGGAGTGATGGTTTTCCAATTCTTTCCGCCATCGTCACTGCGCGTCACATAGGTCCACAAGCTGTACACGCGGTCTGGATTTTGTGGGTCCACTCTCAAATCTGCATAGTAGAACGGACGGTTTCCCGCCTGCTCACTTTCGGTCACTTTGAACCAATTCTTGCCGCCGTTCGTGCTCTTATACACGCCGTTTTTCTTCTCGGTTTCAACGAGGGCATAGACGATATTCGAATTGGACGGTGCAATACCTAATCCAATGCGGCCCAGATTCCCCTTCGGCAATCCGTCGTCCTCACCTAGTTTCTTCCAATGCTCCCCTCCATCGTAGGTAATGAACAATCCGCCCGAAGGACCACCGCTGGTAAAGAACCACGGCTCTCTGCGGTACTCCCACATATTGGCAATCAACTTTTTCGGGTTGTTCGGATCCATTACGAGATCTCCAGCACCGGTTTTTCCATCAATGTATAGGCTTTGGGTCCAATTCTTCCCTCCATCCGTCGTCTTATATACACCTCGAGGACTGTCTCCCCAAGCCGATCCTGTAGCACCTACATAGACCTCATCAGTATTCGATGGATTGATCAAAATTCGGTGAATGGTGCGGGTCTCTTCCAAGCCCAAGCACTCCCAGCTCTCGCCGCCATCATAGCTTTTGTACAACCCGTAACCGCTGGTTTGAGAGTTTCGAGGGTTCCCCTCGCCCGTGCCAACGTAAATAATATCCGGATGCATTGGGTCGATGGCAATAGCACCAATGGAAGCCACCTTTTCGTTTTGGAAAAGCGGCGACCAACTTTGACCATTGTTCTCACTTACCCACAATCCACCGCTGGCAGATCCTGCATAGATGGTGGTTGGGATATTGGGGTGGGCCGTAATACACGTAACTCGGCCGCTCATGCCGGCGGGTCCGATGTTTCGAACACTGAGCCCTTCCATGATTTGGGTCAACGGGCTGGGTTTGTCTTGTGCGTTGGTGTTTAGGTGAAGTGCAATGAGCGCTACTGCGAGTAAGCGAATCTTCGAAATAAACCTCATAATTTAATCTTGTCTATTGTATTAAATGTTCCAACCCGTGCGGTACGCTCTGGTTACCCATTGATTCGCAGGATCATAGTTAGTGATTTTCATATTCTCTCCGTCCCAATTCAATCGGGTACGCCCTGGATACTCGTATGGCGCCCAGTCTGTCGAGGTTTTTCCTGGTTTCAAATGCTTCTCTTGGTAGGCCTTGATCGCCAAGTTCCCCATGAGCACGGCCTCTGTCAAAGGACCCGCCACACTGAACGGAGAGGAAGTTTCTGCCTTTCCTAAGATGCCGTCCACGAAGTTGGCGATGTGTCCAGAGGTGTCGTTCGCCACGCGCACTAAGGTCTTCGCAGGCAAGGCTGGAGTCGATCCATCGGCCATGTAGATTCTTGGATTGCGGCTGTAAGTATCCGTCACTAAGATTCCTTTTGAACCATAGAATACACTTCCGCCGTCCCAGTTCCCCGGCATATCATCCTCCGGCAATAGGTCGGGACGCTCTGGCATTAATCCGCCGTCGTACCAATTGAGTTTGACTTCACCGAAGTCGGCATGATCAAAGGTTAATCGGACCACCGAGCTAGGTGGACAAACGCCTTCGTAATCTGCTTCTACAAAATCGCCTGCCCACATGGTGGTGCAACTGGCTTCCGCGGAAGTTGGATAGCCCAAGCTCATCGCGCGGTAGGGCGTCTCCATGATGTGACAACCCATATCGCCCATGGCTCCCGTTCCAAAGTCCCAGAAACCGCGCCACTTAAACGGCAAGTAGCGGTGATTAAATTCGCGCATGGCGGCTGGACCTAACCAAAGGTCCCAGTCCAAATAATCTGGCACTGCTTCACCTTGCGTAGGCGGCTCCAAACCTTGCGGCCAAACCGGTCGGTTCGTCCAACAATCTACCTTATTTACGGGGCCAATGATGCCGGCCTCAATAATCTCTTGTGCAGTTCGAATGCCGTCTGAGGAGGCACCCACATCCCCCATTTGAGTGATCAATCCTTTATCTGCGGCCACTTGGGTCATGGTTCTAGCCTCCATGATATTGTGCGTCAGTGGCTTTTCTACGAAGGCATGCTTTCCGGCGCGCATGAAAGGCAACGAAGTGACGGCGTGCGTATGGTCTGGAGTAGCACAAAATATGGCGTCCAATTCGCCCAAGTGCTTGTCATAGATCTTGCGGAAATCGCGATACGTTTTAGCGCCCGGCTCCAAGTTGTAAGCTTCCGCACCTCTTTTGTCGCTGACGTCAGCAAGGGCCACAAACTTAACTTGGCCCGTATTTCGCAATCCTTTGAGTACGCCTAATCCTCGGCCACCGACCCCGATTCCTGCCATATATACCGTATC
>CAYNLA010000112.1:0-3377 GCA_964397915.1 uncultured Polaribacter sp.
ACCTTACCAACAAGGTCAGCACCTACGTCAGCAGCTTTGGTGTAAATACCACCACCTACACGAGCGAAAAGAGCGATACTCTCTGCACCCAATGAGAAACCTGCTAGGGCTTCCAAAACGATGGTCATTTCATTATATAGTGTGTCCTCACCGGTAATGAACCAGCCAGTCAATAAGGCAAACAATGCACTAAGGCCGAAAACAGCCAAACCAGCAACACCTAGACCCATTACCGTACCACCGCGGAATGAAACCTTCAAGGCTTGTGGAAGAGATGTACGCGCTGCTTGAGTAGTACGAACGTTCGCATCCGTTGCGATACGCATACCAATGTTCCCTGCTACAGCAGAGAATACAGCACCAATGACAAATGCAACGATGATGAACCAGTGCGTAGTTTCAACAACGCTTGAGATTACGCCAAGTAAAATACCGGCGATCACTACAAAAATAGCAAGGATGCGGTATTCCGCATTCAAAAACGCCATAGCGCCCTCTTTGATGTAAGAAGACAATTTTGACATTTTCTCAGTACCTGTGTCCTGCTTCACTACCCAAGAGCGTAGTACCAGCATGTACAAAAGGCCAACGATTCCGAGTGCAGGAATCACAAAAAGCAAATTTTCCATTGTATAGATGGTTTGATTTTAAATAATCAGCCCTTCCCGCTTTTACGGAAAGGGCTGCAAATATAAGCGTTAGAGTCTTTCGTTCGTGACTCTAAGTTTATCGTATTGGTTATTTAACGTACATAACAGACTTAACAGCGTCCAAGACCTGAGTAACAGAAGGCAAAAAGGCCTCCAAAAGTGTTGGAGAATAAGGTGCTGGAGTATCTGTAGTAGTAATGCGTTTTACTGGAGCATCTAGGTAATCGAAGGCTTCCGATTGAACCTTGTATGCAATCTCTGTTGCAATAGAACCTAAAGGCCAAGCTTCCTCAAGACAAACCAATCGGTTCGTTTTCTTCACACTCTCAATCACTGTTGCATAATCAATTGGACGTACGGTGCGCAAATCAATGATTTCACATGAAATACCTTCTTTCTCTAATAGGTCAGCAGCTTCGTAGGCAACTTTGATGATTTTCCCGAACGATACAATCGTTACATCCGTTCCTTTGCGCTTGATATCCGCAACTCCGATTGGCAATAGGTATTCACCTTCTGGCACTTCACCTTTATCGCCGTACATCTGCTCACTCTCCATAAAGATTACTGGATCGTTATCACGAATCGCACTCTTCAACAAACCTTTACAATCGTATGGATTTGAAGGGACAATCACCTTTAGACCTGGACAGTTTGCGTACCAGCTCTCAAATGCTTGAGAGTGGGTGGCTGCCAATTGACCGGCTGATGCAGTAGGACCACGGAATACAATAGGCACGTTGATTTGACCACCAGACATCTGCTTCATTTTCGCAGCATTGTTGATGATTTGGTCAATCGCTACCATCGAGAAGTTGAACGTCATGAATTCAACAATCGGACGCAGACCATTCATCGCGGCACCTACAGAAATACCTGCAAAACCTAGCTCAGCAATGGGGGTATCTAATACACGCTTTGGACCGAACTCGTCCAACATGCCTTTCGACGCCTTGTATGCACCGTTGTATTCAGCAACTTCTTCACCCATTAAATAGATGCTCTCGTCGCGACGCATTTCCTCGCTCATGGCCTCACATACGGCCTCTCTAAACTGGATTGTTTTCATAGTATATAGATGTGTCGAGCGGCAAATATAGTATGCATTAGGGAGGTAGACCACGGGAAATTTAAACGAGGGGCGAGAAAAGTGCATAAAAGGACAAATTTTCACTTGGATTTATTATGCGTGCATAGTAATTTTAGGGCTGTAAAACACACTACACGTGAATATACTTGTTTGTATCAGCCATGTACCCGACACGACAGCGAAGATTAATTTCACTGCCGATGGTACAGCACTCGATCCTGCGGGCGTTCAATTTGTAATCAATCCCTATGACGAATTTGGATTGACCAAAGCCCTCCACATTAAAGAAGCCCAAGGCGCAACAATCACAGCGCTTAACGTGGGCGGACCAGAAACAGAACCTACATTACGTAAAGCATTGGCTATTGGTGCAGATCAAGCCGTGCGCATTAACGCCACCCCTACGGACGCTATCACAGTCGCTAAGTCCATTAAGAACCACATACAGGCAAATGCGTACGATTTAATCATCTGCGGACAAGAAAGCATTGACTACAATGGTCAGCAGGTTCCCGCAATGCTCGCAGCATTGTTGGAGATGCCCATGGTGAATGCTTGCGTAGGTTTAAACATTGATGGAAACATGGCAACGGCTACAGCGGAAATCGATGGGGGCCATGCTACTTACACGGCCTCATTACCAATGGTCATTGGTGGTAAAAAAGGATTAGTAGAAGAAAAAGACCTCCGTATCCCCAACATGCGTGGTATCATGACCGCTCGTACGAAGCCGTTGAGCGTTGAAGAGGGTCAAAATGGCGGCAATACCGCTCCTCAATCTTTCCGTAAGCCGGCCTCAAAGTCTTCCGTTAAAATGGTAGCACCGGACCAAGTAAATGAACTCGTTCGCCTATTGCACGAGGAAAGCAAATCCATTTAACCCACTGATAAGATGATCTTAGTATTTGTAGAAAGCTGGAATAATCAGTTCAAGAAAGCTTCATTCGAGGCAGTGAGTTATGCCCGAACCTGGGCAGATATGGCGGGATGTGGAGTGAAAGCCGTTGTAAGCAACGATGCCTCTAACCCCAGTTCACTTGCTCAATACGGTGCCGATGAAATTTCAACCCTAAATCTTGCATCCACTGGGGCGGGTATAGCGAGTCAGCTAGCCGCCATGGTAGCTGGTGCAAAAGGTGTTGTCGTTGCGGGTACCGCAGTAGGAAAAACTTTAGCACCAACATTAGCTGCGATGGTTGATGGTGCTTTAAGTACAAATACGACGAGTACTCCAAGTGCTCTAGAGCCAGTCGTTGTTGAGCGTGGGGCGTTCTCCTCTAAAGGAATCGAGACCCTAGCGTTAAGTGGCGGCTTGCCAATCGTAAGCTTTGTTCCCAATGCCATTGGCATTGTTGAGAAGGCTGGGTCAGGCACAGTCACTAACGCCGATGCTAGTGGGAAGGATTTACTGACCGTTGGTGAAGTAAGTGTTGCCAGTGGAAAGGTTGCCCTGCCAGAGGCAGAGGTCGTAGTTAGTGCGGGACGCGGCTTGAAAGGCCCTGAAAATTGGGGCATGATTGAAGAGCTTGCGGACGTTTTAGGAGCCGCTACTGCCTGCTCGAAACCAGTAAGTGATATTGGTTGGAGACCCCATAGTGAACACGTGGGTCAAACCGGCATCCAAGTCAACCCGAATC
>CAYNLA010000113.1:0-3338 GCA_964397915.1 uncultured Polaribacter sp.
CCGGATCGCAAGTCAATAACCCATCCTCAACGAACCAGATTGATGGCACATCCCCTGCATTGTACACATGCCAACCACTGAGGTCCTCCCCATTAAAGAGTGATTTCGTTGGATTTTTTTCGGGTGCATTACAAGCAAGTAATACCACGAAAACCGAAAGGGTCAAGTATTTCATTTGGCTTAGGCTTTCGTTAAAATTACATGATTTGTCCCTGTAATGCTACTAAACAATCCGATTCTGTAAGTTAACTTCGATGTTTTGTGGGTTAAATATGAGATTTCAGAGAAAGGTTCTTGTTTTCATTTTGGTGACCATTTGTATTCCACTTCTACTTATGAAAGGATGCCAAAGTTTGACGCGTACCATTTATTGGTCCATGGATTGTGACCAATTCAACATTGACCACATCGAGGTGCGCACAGGCATCAATATCCCCAAGGTCTCGACGCTACACTGTTCGCTGAGCTCGACCCAACGCTTGGTTGACTTCAACGTACATCTCGACGATGAGGAATTGCATAGCTATGCAGACAAACATTTTACCTACCAAGATTCTTTGCATTCTGCCGAAGGCGTCCGTGAACATCACCGCTGGTTTGCTACCTTAGACACTGCAAATCGCATTTTGCATTTCGAACTTCAATACCTCGAGCCATGAGTCAAGATTTTGAGCAACATTATGTAAATCGATCCAATTGGATTCGTGCCGCGGTGCTCGGTGCCAATGATGGAATTCTTAGCGTTAGTAGCATTGTGGTTGGTGTTGCCTCGGCAAGTTCAACGAAGGATCCCGTAATCATCGCAGGGCTTGCAGGCCTTGTTGCCGGCGCACTTAGTATGGCCGCAGGAGAATACGTGAGTGTAAGTTCCCAAGCAGATATTGAACATGCCGACCTGGAACGCGAGGCGCGCGAGCTGGAGGAAATGCCGGAGTTAGAAGAAAAAGAATTGGCAAAAATCTACGAACGTCGTGGCTTAAAACCTGAGACTGCTGCAGAGGTGGCGCGCCAATTACATGAACACAATGCGCTTGAAGCGCATGCCCGGGATGAACTTGGAATTAACGAAATGACATCGGCAAATCCCCTCGAAGCAGCAGGGGCAAGCGCACTAAGCTTTATGCTCGGAGGGGGCCTCCCCTTTGCGTTAATCTTCATGTTTCCCTTGAAGCATCTGTTTTGGACTGAATACCTGTTCAGTGTTTCTTTTCTTGCCCTACTCGGGGGAGTAAGCGCGTATTTAGGGGGTTCAAGTGTTTCAAAAGCAATTGGTCGCATCACCATATGGAGCACCCTTATTATGGCCATAAGTACTGCCATAGGACAATGGATCAACATGCCCGGAATATGAGTACTCTAGCGGCAAACATTCAATTCATTCCTTTATCCGATTCGAATCCAATGGCTCGCGTGGATGAGGCCATCTCGCTGATCCAATCCTCCGGCCTGGCTTATGAAGTAGGTCCTTTTGGCACAAGTGTTGAAGGACCAATTGACAGGGTGAATGCGCTCATTTTAGCCTTACAAAAATTGGACAATACCCAAGAATTCTTATTGAATGTCCAATACCATGTCGGTGACAAACGCCTGTCCAATTCAGATAAGGTGGCTAAGTTCAGATAGGTCGCTTCCATCGTGAGCATGTGCGCCCTATATTTGCGCCCACAATTGTGATTCAAACCGCAAATACACTCTGAATTATGTCAAAAATTCTGTACACCAAAACAGACGAAGCACCAGCATTAGCAACCTATAGCTTCCTACCAATTGTTAAAGCCTTCACCGCAAAGGCAGGTATTGAAGTTGAGACACGTGATATTAGTTTGGCAGGACGCATTTTGGCGACCTTCAATGACTTTCTCACTGAAGATCAGCGTGTAGACGATGCATTGTCAGAACTTGGAGAATTGGCAAAAACTCCGGAAGCCAACATCATTAAACTTCCCAACATTAGTGCCTCTATCCCGCAACTAAAGTCGGCAATCGCTGAATTACAAGCTGCAGGATTTGCGGTTCCCTCCTATCCCGCAGAGCCAAAAAATGACGAGGAAATGGCCATCAAAGGCCGTTACGATAAAATCAAAGGATCGGCTGTGAACCCTGTACTCCGCGAAGGTAACAGTGACCGCCGTGCCCCTAAAGCCGTAAAGAACTATGCTAAAAAGCACCCGCACAGCATGGGCGAATGGACCGCTGATAGCAAGAGCCATGTAAGCAGCATGACAGCGGGCGATTTTTACGGTTCAGAAGTAAGCACAACCATCGCTGCAGCTTGCGCAGCAGATATCGTATTCACTGCAGAAGACGGTGCAACAAAAACACTCAAATCTGGCATTGCGTTGCAAGCCGGTGAAGTGATCGATGCTTCTTCAATCAGCATGAGTGCACTTAAGTCTTTCTTGGCTGAGCAAATCAACGACGCTAAAGAGCAAGGAGTTTTGTTCTCCCTGCACATGAAAGCAACAATGATGAAGGTCAGTGACCCGATTCTTTTCGGTGCTGCTGTTGAAGTTTACTTCGCTGAGGTATTCGAGAAATACGCAGAAACCTTCAATGACTTGGGGGTTGATGTTCGCAATGGTCTAGGCGATGTGTACGCGAAAATCGCTACCCTGCCTGCAGACCAGCGCAATGAAATCGAAGCTGCCCTTGCTACGGCGATTGAAAATGGACCAGATTTGGCCATGGTCAATAGCGACAAAGGCATTACCAACCTGCACGTTCCTTCAGATGTGATCATCGACGCTTCTATGCCAGCCATGATACGTACATCAGGACGCATGTGGGATAAAGATGGTAAACCACGAGATACGAAGGCAGTCATTCCAGACCGCTCCTACAGCGGAATTTACCAGGCAACTATAGACTTTTGTAAGGATAATGGAGCCCTTGACCCTACGACCATGGGCAGCGTCAGCAACGTAGGATTGATGGCTCAAAAAGCCGAGGAATATGGTTCTCACGACAAGACCTTCCAGCTCGATGCAAATGGCCGCGTAGATGTTATGATCGACGGTAAGGCTGTTTTGACTCAAGCGGTTGAGGCTGGCGATATTTTCCGCATGTGCCAAGTAAAAGATGCCCCTATCAAGGATTGGGTTGGCTTGGCAGTACGCCGCGCTCGTGCCACTGAAACACCTGCAGTATTCTGGTTGGACGAAAATCGCGCACACGATCGTGAACTCATTAAGAAAGTAGAAGCGTACTTGCCGGACTACGATGCTGAAGGTCTAGATATCTTTATTATGTCACCAATCGAAGCAACCACGTTTAGCTTGGAGCGTATCGTTCAGGGATTGGATACCATCTCTGTAACGGGCAACGTATTGCGCGATTAC
>CAYNLA010000114.1:0-3136 GCA_964397915.1 uncultured Polaribacter sp.
GGGCGTCGGGAGATGGATCGAGCACTTTTGTGCGGATGTCAAATTTGCGGGTGGTATAGAGCATCATTTTGCCCAATTGGCCCCCGCCTAAAATTCCCAATTTATAATCTGTCGAGAAGATGTTCTTTGCCATGCGTGCCCAATTCTTTGCTGCAAAGGTAATTAATCTAAGCGCTCTATCCGGGCTACAAGGGGAATGGTGAATTGTCTTTTTGTGCCATGCTCCACGACTAAGGCGCGAGTTCGTCTTTTTTCAGAGAATGTGAAGGCCCTGTTCTTAAATACAAATGCATCACCTGGAGCCAATTCTTGCAGGAGGAGTTGGTCGTCCATACCGTCAAGCTTCAAAATGGTTTGCTGAAGTAAAGGATCTCCTCCAACGGCCGATTTTGGACTTTTGGCATGCTTCTTCAAAGCGGTGGAATACGCAATTGGCCAGTCGCAATACCGTTCCAGTTCCGTGAGCATCGCGCTAAAAATCGTTTTCCACTCTTTTCCGTGCGGCATGGCGCTTCGGCCATATCGCTCCCAAGCAATGAGGTGTGCCAATTCGTGTGTAAGCGTTGTAAGAAATTGATAGGGGCCTAAATTGCCATTTAGCGTCAGTTTCGCGATTTGCCCGGGACGGGGAGGTCTAAAATCTCCGAGCTTGGTGGACCTTGGCCGTGTAATCTTTAATTCAAAACTGTATTCCCGAGCCCATTCCTCTATTAGCGGCAATACCTCGGGTGTTGGAAGTAGAGGAACGATGGGGCTGAGGTTCATTTTTATCCCTGAGTGCTTTGTTGCTCAACAACTTGAGAAAAAGATGGGCAATCACAATCCTTGGCTGCACCACAACTTGTTAGGGCTAATGCGAAAAGGACAAAAGAAAGTAGAATAATTTGCTTCATAACCATGGTATTCTTCCTTCAAAGAAACTGTAAATTAGCCATATGATCACGAACTTTTTTGAAGGATTAGGTGCTTACCTGCTTTTAATGGGAAAAGTCTTTAGAAGACCGGACCGTTGGAAGTTATTTTACCGTTCCCTTGTGCAAGAGATTAGGCTGCTGGGACTGGATTCCATTAGCATTGTCGTGATTCTTTCCGTCTTCATGGGAGCGGTCGTTACCATTCAAACGGCTTTTCAGTTGAGTGATGATCCGTTGATTCCGACCTATTACATCGCGATGGCGACACGGGAGTCCATCACGTTGGAGTTTAGTCCTACTGTGGTGAGTCTTATACTTGCCGGTAAAGTTGGATCGAACATCGCCTCAAGTTTGGGAACAATGCGCGTTTCAGAGCAGATTGATGCTTTGGAAATAATGGGGGTGAATAGCGCGAGCTATTTGATACTCCCAAAGGTGACTGCATTATTACTTTTTAACCCGGTATTGATTATCATGTCCCTTTTCCTCGGATTATGGGGCGGTGCAATGGCCGGTGATCTATTGGGATTGGTTCCATTTGAAGAGAGCATTATGGGCTACCGATTAGAGTATATCCCATTCGAAAACGCGTTTTATGGACTTATCAAAGCGACTGCCTTCGCATTTATCATTGGTAGTGTGAGTGCCTACTCCGGATATACCGTAAAGGGTGGTGCAGTCGAGGTAGGGGTCGCAAGTACCAATGCTGTGGTACGCTCTTGTCTTGCCATTATACTTGCCAACTATTTGCTCACTGACATAATCCTTACGCGATGATTCAAACGAAGGGTATAGTCAAGAGTTTCGGTGAAAACCATGTGCTTAAGGGCATTGACGTAGATTTCCATCCAGGAAAGACCAATTTGATAATTGGACGCTCCGGTTCCGGGAAAACTGTATTTCTTAAGACCATATTGGGTCTTTTTGAACCGGACCAAGGCAGTATTCACTATGGTGATGAGGTCTTAGGTGAAATGACCAAGGACAGGCGTAAAACTTTGCGCCAAGAGATAGGTATGGTCTTCCAAGGAGGAGCGCTATTTGATAGTATGACCGTAGCAGAGAACATTCGTTTTCCTCTGGAGATGTTTGCGGCGATGACCGAGCAAGAAAAGGACGAACGTGTGAAGTTTGTTATGGATCGTGTTCGATTATTCGAGGCTGGACATAAGTTTCCTAGTGAGATTTCAGGAGGGATGCAAAAGCGTGTTGCCATTGGTCGTGCCATTTCCATGAATCCAAAGTACCTATTCTGTGATGAACCGAACTCTGGGTTAGATCCTGAAACGGCCATTGTTATTGACCAGCTTATCCAGGAGATCACACATGAGTTTGGAATGACGACCATCGTTAATACCCATGATATGAACTCAGTTCTGGAGATTGGGGATCATGTAATCTTCATGAAAGAAGGACACAAGGTTTGGGAAGGCACTAATTCTGAAGTGCTGGGCAGTACCAATGCCGATGTCGAGGATTACGTATTTAAGAGCAAGTTGTTCAAACAGGTTCGTCAAGCACTTCGTAAATAATCACAAAAGTTTACTACAAAAAAAGCCGGACTTCTTTCGAAGCCCGGCCTGGGTTTTGTGTTAAGCGAGTGAGGCCTATTTAATTGAGATGCGCTCTACCACGTTGATGCCTGCGCCTTCGATTGAAAGCAAGTACATTCCTTTTGCGTTAGCACTTAGGTCAACAGTTTTGCGGTCACCAGCAACGAAGTTTTCGTTAGAACGGTAAACCACCTGACCCAATACATCAACAACAGTTACTGTAGCATTCGCATTAGCGTTCAATTCTACATTCACTACACCGTTTGATGGGTTAGGGAATACAGAAGCTTCAACCATTGAAAGCTCCTCAGCACCTACAGTCGACGTACCAGAAGCACGCAACCAGATCAAGTGAGAGTAGTTCATGTTGATGCTAGTTTGGTCGTTTCTCCAAGAAGAATTACCTGACCAGTTACCGTAACGAGTATCCGTGAACAAGAAGTTAGAACAGTTCGTAGACGTGCTGTCGAAATCTTGGATGAAGTACCCCTGTGGAGCAGAAGTATTTCCTTCACGGTAGTAGTAGAAGTAGAATGGGTTCAAATCACCAGTCAAGTTTTGGTAGTTGATCGTATCTGAAGAACCCAAACCGTCTGGTAGGTATTCTACGAAGATCCCTAACAACTCGTCACCGTCCATAGTGAAACCACCGTTTGGTACTTCAACACC
>CAYNLA010000115.1:0-3128 GCA_964397915.1 uncultured Polaribacter sp.
GATAAGGTGATGCGCGCGGTGGAAAAGGCCAGAGAATTGGGCCATTTGAACGACGCTCAATTTGCGCTCTACGAGGTGCGCAAGGCGTATGAGTTGGCTCGCACCTATAAGAAGCGCGGCGATCAAGCCACGCAAAAGCGTTGGAAAGAAGAAGCGTTGAGGAAAGCCGAAGGGGTGAAGGTGCCTGCTAGGCTAAAATTGCGTTTGCGATTCCTTGTTTAAAAGAATACTTGGTGCGTAAGGGTGAGGTAGGAGAACGGATAGTCGTTTAGCCCTTTTGTCCACTGCAAAACTGATCTGCTCTTTCCACCAAAGTTTCTGTCAATGCTCAAGTTCAGAATCCTGGGCCAATCGCCGTCTCTGAAATATCCGGTAAAGGTTTTTAATTCAGCATGGAGGCCGTAGCCTTTGTCCATTCTTTGCGTGATTAACACATTGCCGAGAAATCCATCGTTTTGGGGGTAATCTACCCAGTGCGTTTGATAGACTTGGAAGCCGGCATTCGAAGAAATCCACAATCGGGAATACTTTGGATTCCAGCGTCCGGTGAAAAAGAAAGCATACCCGGGCGCATCAGTAAATCGGGCATTGTTTAGCGGACCTGCCGCAGTCTTTAGATGCGTAGTGAAGTACACTTCCGTTCTGCCATCATCGTCATTCTCATAGATGCGGTGAGAGATATTCACAATAACGTCTCCTGCTTGTATGCCCTGTCCACTTTCTCCGCGTGAAGCACGTAGATCACGCACATCAGTGGTCGTTCTAAAAGCTTCTACACTCTGGTGTACCACATTAAACAAAGTCTTTCCGGTGACCAATTGAACTTCATTATGCCAATTCACAAATTGGTCATCTCCACGAAGACTGATTTGCGCGCTGGAACTGGCGTAGTTACTGTGTGCGGAGACATTCGGTATGGGCAACGCATTTGGCCCTAAGTAGGCATGAGAATACGTCATGTATTGCGTCCAGGGCGTGGCTCCATCCCAATTGTGGATTTGATTCCACCAATCGAATTGGGCCTGTACGCTGATTGAAAACAGCACCAGTGCTATGAGCAGGACCCGACGCATTACTCGAGATCCGTTTGAATTTTCTGACGCAGATACACCAGATTCGGGTTTTTCTCTGCCATGTATTTGAATTTCTCCTCCGGTAAATACAGCTTACGCGTTTGTTCGCGTTCCACCATTTTCACTTCGAATCGAATCTGGGTGTTTTTTAAGGTTTCCCGTAAGTAAGGGACCAATTTCTGCTGCTCCTCATTAAAGAAACCAAGCTCAACATTATTGTCCACCTCCATTTCGAGGGTGTTCTTGTCCAAGATTTTAGGCATTTGTCCCAATAGCATGCTTCGTACCGCCGTTTTTACGTTACGTTGTTTTGCATACGCTGTGATGGCATCTTCCAATTCTTTTTGAGAATATACATTCGACGGTCCGCCTTCAACTACCGGAACGCCTGGTTCATTGTTTTCGTTAACTGTGCCCGCATCTTCATTTGAAGCTTTCTCAATCGCATTGAGCTCTTCCATTAGACTTAGTCCAGTACGCTGAGGGGCGCGACGAACGACTCGCCGTCCACCTGTCCTGCGGGTTGCGTCTGTTTCTCCGGGTGGTCTTTCAGGTTGCGGTGCTTCTTGAATGGCTTCTGATGCAGCAGGTGCCTCCATATCAAATGCAGATTCAGGTGCAGCAACAGGAGGTGTGTTCACGGGAATGTCTGGAATGGGATCGGGTAGGTCCAACGGATCAACTGCAGGAGCGGGCGCATTCACCACAGGTTTTGTTGTTGTGGTTTCCGCAGCGGTTAAAGCTGCCCGTGAAGGTTCAGCAGGTACAGGTGCAGATCGTTTTGGGAGCTCGCTTGGTAAGTAGCCATCCGTTGAATTGGACGTGGCACTATTTACCTGTGGCTGCTGCTTTTTTTTTTCTTGCGAGATGAACTCGACTAGTTTCAAAAGACCTAATTCTACTAGAATTCTCGGCTGGCTGGAAGTTTTATACTGTCCATCCAATTCATTGAATACTTTGAGCCCATGCAGTAGGAATCGGGTAGAAGAGGAGGCGCTTTGTTGCAAGTAGCGTTCTTTGATCGCAGGGCCAACTTCGAGCAGTTCTACCGTTTTCGCCTCACGCGCGACCAACAAATCTCTAAAGTGTTTTGCCATGCCAACCACAAATTCGTGACCGTTGAATCCTTTGTCTAAGACTTCGTTGTACAGCAATAATAGGTCTGGATAGTTCACCCCTTGAGCCAGTTCTACACCTTTGAAGTAGTAGTTGTAATCAAGGATATCGAGTACCTCAACTACTTGGCTGTAGGTTAAGGAATCTCCACTGAAGCTGATCATGCGATCGAACAAACTCAGGGCATCACGCAAAGCGCCATCCGCCTTTTCTGCAATCATGTGCAAGGCCTCCGGTTCCGCTTTCACACCTTCTTGTTGGGCGACATAAGCCAAATGATTGGCGATGTCATCAACAGTGATGCGCTTGAAATCGAAAATCTGACAACGTGATAAGATGGTCGGGATGATTTTGTGCTTCTCTGTGGTGGCCAAAATGAAGATGGCGTGAGCAGGCGGTTCTTCTAAGGTCTTTAGGAAGGCGTTGAAGGCCTGTTGCGAGAGCATGTGGACCTCATCAATGATGTAGACCTTGAATTTTCCCGTTTGCGGTGCAAAGCGAACTTGGTCGATTAATCGTCTGATATCATCTACCGAGTTGTTTGACGCCGCATCAAGTTCAAATATGTTTAATGCCAATTCATCCTCTGTCAGATTTGCATCTGAATTGATGACTTTGGCGAGAATTCGAGCACAGGTCGTTTTCCCTACTCCTCGAGGCCCACAGAATAATAAGGCTTGAGCGAGGTGGTCGTTTTCTACACTTTTAAGTAAAGTATCCGTAATGTGCGACTGTCCCACCACGGCTTCAAAGGCCTGGGGGCGGTACTTTCTGGCTGATACTACGAATTGCTCCATACCACAAATATAAGCGGATGATTGGCCTATTTTAGCCCTCCACAAAAAAGAGCTGTAAACACGTTGCTAACAGACTTGGTCGGTATGAAAAAGTCGCGTACATTTGCACTCCTAAATTTTTAGTTCAAATAATTATGAATCA
>CAYNLA010000116.1:0-1192 GCA_964397915.1 uncultured Polaribacter sp.
ACCCAAGTCAAAAAGGCATCAAAATCTTGCATGCGCTGGTGTTCTTCCGGGGTGAACCTGAAGTAATTCTGAACGGTAACTTTGTCCTTCCAACAACTGATGAATTTTTCTTCTGGATTGCGCACGAAGGCAAACTTGTAGAAGTTGCGTACCATCCACTTGGAATACGGCATCGCTGAACCATAGATCAATGAACCCGATTTGCTATCCGCAGTGAGGTAATTATTAATGGTTCGAGAAGCTACCTTGTAATTACGAAACCAAATGGCCTTGTAACGGTAGCTGTACGACATGAAAAAACGTTCGCTTTTGAATAGCTTCAATACGTACTTGTTCCAATAAAAGTGTCGGAATTTGTAGGGTATTTCACTAATGTTCAATTTCATGTGCGCAGTGATTGAGGCGCTAAAATACATTAAGTCTCGGATGCACTAGTGCCGTGGGGTTTAAATGAGGTAAATTTACTTCATGCAACTGCCACAAGTACTCTTCGAATCCAACCAACTATTGGTGATTAACAAACCTTCGGGAATCATCAGTGAACGAAGCACTCATGAACCTCTTACGGCAGAAGCAATGGCACATGCCCAAGTTGCGCAAAAGGTACGCGACCCCTTCATCGGCGTTGCCCATAGGCTCGACCGCGTTACCAGTGGAGTGCTGATTTTTGCTAAGAAACGGAGTGTATTAAAACTACTCAACCTTTGGTTTAGCGAACGGAAGATTCAAAAGACATACTTAGCAGTTGTTGACCAAGCACCCCCCAAGGAGGCTGGGCTGCTAGAACATTTTTTGGAAACAGATGACAAAGCGAAAAAAGCAATTGTCTTAGAATCTAAATCAGCAAAAAGCAAGACTGCCAAACTAACGTATGCTGTAATTGGGCGTAAGGAAGGGTTTTGGCTGTTAGAAATTAAACCTTTCACAGGCCGTTTCCATCAAATTAGGGCACAATTGGCACACGTGGGTTGTCCTATTATTGGAGACGTAAAGTATGGCGGAACTGCCGGGAGTGAAAAATCGATCGCACTGCATGCCTGGAAACTTAGGTTGCCAGAGGCTATAAACACCAGTCCAACGGAATATAAAGCGCCTTTACCTTCATCCAATTACTGGAGTTATTTCTCGATTTAAGCCGGCATCTTTGATAGTCTAAGTCTATCGATAAGTAATTTCTTTCGATTGGCTCTAT
>CAYNLA010000116.1:1292-3124 GCA_964397915.1 uncultured Polaribacter sp.
CAAAACTCTTGGCCAGACAACGGTAACCTCGACAAAGCAAGACGCTTGCTTTGGCCTGTGAAGCAAAAATACGGTCAGCAGGTCTCATGGGCAGATCTCATGATTTTGGCCGGTAACGTTGCTCTAGAATCTATGGGCTTTGAAACTATCGGTTTTGCCGGTGGACGTCCTGATGTATGGGAAGCCCAAGAGGATGTGTACTGGGGACCAGAAGGCGATTGGTTAGATACCCGTCGTCTGAACGAAAACGGGGAGCTTGACCTTGCCATTGAAAACCCATTGGCTGCGGTTCAAATGGGACTCATCTATGTAAACCCAGAAGGACCTAATGGCAATCCAGACCCATTGGCTTCGGCAAAAAACATTCGCACTTCTTTTGCCCGCATGGGAATGAATGACGAAGAAACTGTGGCGCTGATTGCAGGCGGACACTCGTTCGGGAAAACGCACGGTGCGGGTCCAGCAGATCACGTTGGCGCTGCTCCTGAAGGCGCTGCCATTGAGGAGCAAGGATTTGGATGGAAGAGCTCCTACAAATCAGGTAAAGGCGCTGATGCCATTACCTCAGGTTTGGAAGTGATTTGGACACCTACACCTACACAATGGTCACATGCCTACCTGAGCATTCTATTTAATAATGAATGGGAATTGACTAAATCTCCTGCAGGTGCACACCAGTGGACCACAGTTAGCGAAGCAGCTATTCTACCTGATGCTTTCGACGAAAACAAAAAACACAAGGCTACGATGTTAACCTCTGATTTGGCATTGAAAGAAGATCCTGCCTATCGTGAGGTTTGTCAGAACTTCATCGACAACCCTGAGAAATTTGAGGAGGCCTTTGCAAAGGCTTGGTTCAAACTCACACACCGCGATATGGGTCCAAAAACTACTTATCTCGGTCCTGAAATTCCTGAGGAAGATTTTATCTGGCAAGACCCAATACCTGCCAGAGATCATGATTTGATCAGCGCATCTGATATCGCTCGATTGAAAAAAGACATCCTTAGCTCAGGCATTCCTCACAATGAACTCATTGAGGTAGCTTGGTCTTCAGCGTCGTCATACCGCGAATCTGACCGCCGTGGTGGTGCCAATGGTGCACGTATCCGTCTCGAGCCTCAAGTAAGTTGGGAGTCAAACAACCCGGCACAACTCAAGAAGGTATTGGCGATTTACGAAGGGATCCAATCGGACTTTAACGCAACTTCGGGAAGTAAGAAAGTAAGTATGGCCGATCTTATTGTTCTTGGCGGTAGTGCAGCGATTGAGGCTGCGGCTAAGGCAGCAGGCCACAATGTAAGCGTTCCTTTCACTCCAGGTCGTATGGACGCATCTCAAGAGCAAACTGATGTTGCTTCTTTTGCTGTGCTTGAGCCGATGGCGGATGGTTTTAGAAACTACCAAAAGAAAAAGTATACGCTGACAACAGAAGAACTTTTGGTTGATAAGGCGCAATTACTAACCCTAACCGCTCCAGAAATGACCGTTTTGGTAGGTGGAATGCGCTCACTGAACGCAAACTTTGACGAAAGCAACCATGGCATTTTAACCAATCGTCCTGGAACACTTTCAAATGACTTCTTCACCAACCTGCTTAGCATGGATACCTACTGGACACCTATGGACGAAGACGAAATGATCTTTGAAGGTAAAAGTCGTGCAACCGACGAAGTGGTTTGGACCGCTACGCGTGCAGACCTCATCTTCGGATCAAATTCAGAATTGCGCGCGCTTTCAGAAGTTTATGCAAGTAGTGATGGCGGTGACAAATTTGTGACTGACTTCATAAACGCTTGGGTAAAAGTGATGAACCTCGATCGTTTTGATAT
>CAYNLA010000117.1:0-3054 GCA_964397915.1 uncultured Polaribacter sp.
GTTGCGGATGTGTTTCATATGGGGCAAAAATAAGCTATAACCCGCCTTCTCGCACTTTCTTTGGAAGCTTTTGCCAAACGAGATTATAGCTGGTTAGAATGAGCTGCTGAATCAAAGTTCCAGAAGCATATTCTTCTGCAATAACGGTGTTCCAATGCTGCTTGTTCATGTGGTACCCGGGAATAATCCAAGGGTACGTTTCCCGTAACTCAAGGTTGGTTTCAGGGAGGTTTTTCAGGTTCATCCGCGCCGGCTGTTCATCGAGACTTAGGCTTGCAAACATCTTTCCATGCACCTTGAATACTAGCGTGTATTCATCGAATGGAAGATGTTCAGTTGCATGCGGAAGGGAGAGGGCATAGTCCCTTAAAGTTTCATGATTCATGAGGTTGAAATTACAACACTATCTTAGTGGAATGCAAAAGATCTGGGACATCGAAAATTGGGATCGGAAATCGGCCTACGAATTCTTTAAAACCTTTGAGGACCCCTATGTGGGTGTTCAAGTGAATTTGGATTGTACAGCCTTCGTTCAACAGTGCAATATGAATTCCTACAGCACGCACCATGCCCTACTTTACGCGGTAATCAAGGCGGCAAACGATTACGAGCCAATGAGATTGCGTCGTACAGAGGAGGGTGTAGTCCTTCACAATAGTATTGACATAGGTTGTTCGGTCATGCAGCGCGGCACTAAGGCCTTTGTTTTTGCGTATTATCCTTGGATTGGAGATGAGTTGGTGTCCGATTTTATTTTTCGAACCCAACAAATTACGGTCCAGGCAGCCGAAGGAATTCCATTCGAAGACCGCCCTGAACGAACCAACTTGATATACGGTACGACCTTACCATGGCTTTCATTCACGGGTTTTAAGCATCCTAGAAAAGGCGGGAATCATAGTGTTCCAAAGATTGTATTAGGGAAGATAACCTCGCAATCGGGTCGATACGTGTTGCCGTTCCAACTTGAGGTAGACCATGCCTTGATGGATGGCATACACATGAGTGAATACTTAGAAATTCTGCAAGAAAATTTAAATCGACTCTAAGAATTCCTCTTGGTCGAGATGATCCATCGGATCCCAAACCAGCGATTCAAAGTTTTGGATTTCGTCTTCAACGACTGTGATTCCTTCACTTGCGAGTAGGTCTTCCATTACCGTGCTTCCCCCGAAAAAGTGTTTGCCGGTGAGCAATCCCTTTCGGTTGACCACGCGATGTGCTGGAACGGAAGTGTCGTTGTGCGAAGCGTTCATGGCATAGCCCACAACTCGGGCTGAGCGCCCGGTGCCTAGGAAGCGAGCGATGTGGCCGTAGGTACTCACGCGCCCCTCGGGGATGAGGCGGACGACTTTGTAAACTCGGTCAAAGAACTCGCTGGCCATTTATTTCTTGAAATTTGCCCAATGTGCCATGGCATCTTCTATGCCATCGAGCTTGAAGCGTAAGTAGGTCGTTGCCTTGCCTTGCTCTAGCCACATGGTTTCATAGTGAGTGACCACATCAAATAAGATTCCTTCATTTGGCAAAATCTGCTCGTGAATGTTATGGTAGGCTTCTTCCACTTCAAGTCCGAGCATTTGAATAATGCCATGCGTATAGCCGTGGAGGTACTCGCTATCACATTTGAGATTCACTGTGCCGCCGGGCTTTAAAAACTTTCGGTAGCGCATCAGAAATTCAGGGTGAGTCAGACGGTGCTTGGCACGTTTGTATTTGATCTGAGGATCCGGGAAGGTGATCCAGATTTCATCCACTTCATTCGGCCCAAAACACTCGTCAATCCAGTCGATTCGAGTACGTAAGAAAGCTACATTGTTTAAACCTTCTTCTGTGGCCGTTTTGGCGCCGCGCCACAATCGTGCGCCTTTTATATCTACACCAATGTGATTTTGGTCAGGATTTCTACGGGCCAATTCGACGGTGTATTCACCTTTACCACAACCGAGCTCGAGGACGAGGCCGTTGGTGTTTCCAAATTGTTCTTTTGCCCAGTTTCCCTTGATGGCCAAACCTTTGCGAGCCTGTTCTGAGCTCGGTTCGACAACGCAGGACATCTGCTCTATTTCACTGAATTTTCTGAGTTTGTCTTTTCCCATGCCGCAAAAGTAGGAGTTATTGCGCCACCTTGGAATGCGCTGCTATGGTATTGCCCAATTCTTCGGGTAAAATATCCTTTGCTACTATGATTCCGTCAGGATCGACTAATATGTTTTGTGGGATGGCGTGAATACCATAGGTCTTGGCGACTGGACATTTCCATCCTAATAGGTCAGATACTTGAGGCCAAGTTAAGCCATCACTATTTATGCCTTTTGCCCAGGCTGCCGCATCTGTATCTAGTGAAACCCCAAGGAATTCAACATTCAATACTTCGGCATTTTTATACTGCTCCACCCAAAGTGGGTTTTGTGCACGACAAGGCCCGCACCAGGAAGCCCAGAAATCGATGAGAAGGAATTGGCCCTGAAAATCTTCGACACCTAAAGAATCCCCTTCAAATTCAAAGGTTGGAAGTTTGAATGCAGGAGCGGGCAACCCGAGCTGTACGTTGCGTAGTTCTTCAGCAAGCCCTTCCAAGGCAGTGTAATACTCCGATGCTTTGACCTCGGGTGAAAATTCCTCCATCAAGGAATCAATGGTTTTCATTTCGGGCGTATAGATCTGGAAATAGTAGAAGGCGGTGAAAGCGGCAAACGCGTTATCGGGGTGGTCGGAAACGATTTGGAGACCTGTGCCTTGCGCAAAGATGGCGTTGATGCCGATATACTGGAAAAGGCTATCCTCTTTTCCTCCCATACGCGTTGCTTCAGCAAATGATCCAACGTCGCCATTTATCTTAAGCGTTCCACGATGTAAAAAGACAGGAAGTCGTTCCTTGCCGTACTGTAAGGTGTGCATATATGGCGCATTCAGTGGCCCTTCAAATGTGAACGTTTCCCTAGAGATTTGGGTAGAATCAACAACAATGGTTTCATTGTTTTTAAGGTCCAATTTTTTCAAGTACACCCAGCCTGAATCAGCTCCAGTGAGTTGGCCTTCAATCCTGAAGCC
>CAYNLA010000118.1:0-2975 GCA_964397915.1 uncultured Polaribacter sp.
GTATACCCTTCACAAAATGCAGCACAGGCATTTGGGAAACGGTAGATAACCCCATCGCCTTTTACACAGACAGGTGCGTACTCTAAGGTGCAAATGCAATCCGGATTGGTCGGGACGGCATTCTCCACAGGGAGCCAAGTGGAACAAGATAATGTCCCAAGTCCGAGAATACTGATGGCAAGAAATTTCTTCATAACGGTTGTATCAAATCAACGACGGTATCAAGCTCAAATTGTGTGCCAATACTCAGACAAGTTGCATGCATAGACTCGCGGATTTCTGCGGCTTCGCTCGGCAGCTTCGGCATTGATTCTTCCCAAGTGCTTCGGTCCGGCCATTGCGCATAGCTAACATAAGTACCGGAAGGGTCGCAGTGCAGTCGAGCGCCGCCACTACCCGCATATTCTCTAAACAGTTTTGTTAGCGCAGACCAAGCAGCTACGAAGTTTTCTTCCTGTCCCAGTTTCACTTCAAAAGTGTAGATCACACTAAACATACAGGTAAAATTTTTCAGAAGATAAAAAAAGCCCGCGGACCAGAGGTCCGCGGGCTCTAACATATAGCTAAAAAGTGCCCCTTACTTGCGACGCTTTTTGCGTTTTTTCTTGCCTTCCACCAAGGTCATTTCATCAACCAAGTGACCTGCACCTGCATACTTGTCGATGATGAACAAGGTGTAGCGAATATCTACTGAGATCGTACGTTGCAATTGGTCCTCGAAGAAGATATCACCTGACATCGCCTCCCAGTTACCGTCAAAAGCAGTTCCGATCAACTCACCATCGCCATTGATTACTGGAGAACCCGAGTTACCGCCAGTGATGTCGTTGTTTGAGATGAAGTTTACGATCAAATCACCGTTTTCATCAGCGTAACGACCGTAATCTTTGGCATTGTACAACTCCTTCAAACGTGCAGGCACGATGAATTCATCGTTGCTAGGGTCTTCTTTTTGCATGACGCCTTCAATGGTAGTGACGTAGTCGTAGTGAACCCCATCTTTAGGATCGTACGAGCCAACAACACCCCAAGTCATTCGTAGGGTTGAGTTTGCATCTGGAGCAAAAGTTTTTTCTGGCATCGCCTGGCGTAAACCGGCCGTGAATAGGCGGTAGCCTTTCTCCATTTTCTCATTCACCTCAGCATTGCCTTGTTGGTTGCCGAAGTAGGTCATGATGAAACTAGAAGCTGTTTTGCCACCGATATCAGATTTCAATGCTTCTTCGTCCATGTTCTCCAACCAAGCCTCAAGGTTGGCTTTAGACGCATAGATGGAGTTATCGTAGATGTCTGCAACAAGAGCATTAACATCACCGCCCATGCTATCGCGAACTTCAGCGAAGATCGAAGGCTGCTGGTCAGCAGGTACGTTCTCCATCCACATGCCCCAAAGTGCTGCGGCGAGCTCACGGTCTACTGCAGGCTGGTATTCTGAGAAATGATCGTCCGCATATTGTAAGACAGCAGCTTTATCTGCTTCTAGTTCCTCAGAAGAGGAAAGCGCACCGAGCATGCGGCTCAATCGCCAAGCGTAAAGTGGCAAGGATGCTCCGCGGATACCCGCTTCCATCAAATACACACCGCCCTTAACTGTTTCGTCAGTGGCAGCATACGCTTCGTTTAGTAAATCTAAAGCACCCGCGTATTCTGCACGAGAAGGATCGGCTTGTGCCCATTCCATATAGCGTGCTTCAATACCCTCTTTCTTGGCCTTAACGCGATTCTTTTTCAACTGCTCGGTCTGTCCAATGAAGTACTTCCAGTAGTTTGCTGTTGACGCATAGTTTGAAGCTAAAGCAATGCGAACTGCATCATCAGCATCCATGGCTTTTTTCATGATCGCCAACTTGCGGTCGCGGATCTCTACTACGGTTGGGTTGTAAAGGTTGATGGCTTGCTCGATACCTGTTGAAGTTAGGAATCGGTCGGTTGAACCTGGGAAGCCAAATACCATAGTAAAATCCCCTTCTTTTACACCATTCAAGCTCACAGGCAAGTGGTGCTTAGGCGTCAATGGTACATTATCCGCACTTACATCCGATGGGTTGCCATCGGCATCTGCATAAATGCGGAACATAGAGAAATCACCGGTGTGACGTGGCCACATCCAGTTATCCGTATCACCACCGTACTTACCTACGCTGCTTGGAGGTGCTCCAACCAAACGAACGTCTTTGTACGTGTTGAATACAAACAAATAGAATTCGTTGTTGTGGAAGAAACTGCGAACGTACGCATTGTGCTTAGTGCCTTCAGTGGCCTCTTTGGCAAGGGCATCACCAATTTCCTTCGCTTTCGCTGCACGCTCCGCTTCGGTCATGTCGTCCGTCAACTCGGCCAATACTTTGTCGGTTACATCTTCCATGCGAACCAAGATGGCTGCCGTTAGGCCTGGGTTTTTACGCTCCTCTTCACGAGTCATGGCCCAGAAGCCGTCTGTGAGGTAGTCGTTCTCAACCGTTGAATGAGAACGGATGGCATCATAACCACAGTGGTGGTTGGTCAGCATCAAGCCTTGGTTAGAGATGATCTCACCGGTACAGAATCCGCCGAGAGAAACGATGGCATCTTTTAGGGATGCATTGTTGATGTCGTACAATTCTTCGGCCGTCAAATTCAGGCCATTCGCTTGCATATCTGCATAGTTCAAGCGCTTGATCAGCATTGGCAACCACATTCCTTCGTGGGCAGTTGCAATCGTGCTGCTAAGAATAAGGGCCAGTGCTAACAAGCCCGAAACAATTCTTTTCATGCTTTTAAGTTTGGGTTATAAAGAAAAAAGAGCCCTGTTTTTCAACAGAGCTCTCAAATATAGCGTTTAAAAAGGCCCAAACCCACCGAAAGCGCGGGTTTTAGCATCACTTTAGGAATTACAAGCCTAGTGCTTTCTTCGCGTCGCCGTTCATCAAGATTTCCTCAGGATTTTCCAAAGCTTCCTTGATCGCAACTAAGGTACCAACGCTCTCGCGACCGTC
>CAYNLA010000119.1:0-2952 GCA_964397915.1 uncultured Polaribacter sp.
CTCTCCAGTTCTTAGACTTAGAAAGTGGACGGGTTTCCATAATTCTTACTGTATCGCCTTCGTTACAATCGTTTGCTTCGTCATGAGCATGAAATTTGCTCGTGAACTTTACAAACTTACCGTACTTAGGGTGCTTTACTTTGCGCTCAACGCTAACCACAACAGACTTATCCATCTTGTTGCTGGAAACGACGCCAATACGCTCTTTACGCAAGTTTCTTGTATTCTCCATGATACTCTTATTCTTCTGAGCGAGTACTCAATTCTGTGCTCAAACGAGCAATTGTTTTTCTAGCTTCACGAATCTGCATTGGATTCTCAACAGGGCTCAATGCATGAGTCATCTTCATGTTCGTGTAGCTGGCTTTTTCTTCAGCCAAACGCTCTGCTAGTTCAGCAGTCGTCAATTCTTTAATTTCAGTGTACTTCATGATTCTTACTGTTGTAAATCTCTACGTACGATGAACTTGGTACGAACTGGAAGCTTCTGTGCTGCAAGACGCAAAGCCTCTTGAGCTACCTCCAACGGGATACCGTCCATTTCAAACATGATACGACCTGGCTTAACAACTGCAGCGTAGTATTCTACACCACCTTTACCTTTACCCATACGTACCTCGAGTGGTTTCTTCGTAATTGGCTTATCTGGAAAAATGCGAATCCACATCTGACCCTCACGCTTCATGTAACGTGTAGCCGCAATACGAGCTGCTTCGATTTGACGAGCAGTGATCCATTTTGAGTCCAAAGACTTAAGTCCGTAAGCACCGTAAGTCAACTCTGCACCGCGTTGCGATACACCTTTCATCTTACCCTTAAAGACTTTTCTATGTTTTGTGCGTTTTGGCTGTAACATCTCTCTAAATCTTATTTACGGTTACTGCGCTTTCCACGACCTGCCCCTTTACCACCAGCTTTGGTAGTACCGAGTTGGTTACTCAAATCGCGCTTACCATATACCTCACCTTTCATGATCCATACCTTGATACCAAGACGACCATAAGTTGTGTGAGCCTCACTTAAATGATAATCAATGTCCGCACGGAAAGTACTTAGAGGCGTACGGCCATCTTTGTACATTTCAGAACGTGCCATTTCAGCACCATTTACACGACCCGAAATCAGAACTTTAATACCCTCAGCTCCCATGCGCATTGACGCAGAGATCGCCATTTTGATGGCACGACGGTGACTAACACGGCCCTCGATTTGACGAGCGATAGAATCAGCTACTAATTTTGCATCCAATTCAGGGCGCTTGATTTCATAGATATTGATCTGAACCTCTTTGTCAGTCAATTTCTTCAACTCCTCTTTCAGCTTGTCCACCTCTTGACCACCTTTACCGATAATCACACCTGGACGAGCCGTAGTGATAGTCACAGTAACGAGACGCAAAGTACGCTCGATGATGATTCTGCTGATGCTAGCCTTAGAAAGACGTGCGTACAAATAATTTCTGATCTTGGCATCCTCAGCGATTTTATCGCCGTATTTACGACCCCCGTACCACTGGCTATCCCAGCCACGGATGATACCTAAACGATTACCAATAGGGTTGGTTTTTTGTCCCATTCTTCCCTTTCTTAAGATTCTTTACTACCTACAATCAATGTAACGTGATTGCTGCGTTTACGAATTCTGTGGGCACGACCCTGAGGTGCTGCCTGAACGCGCTTCAACATACGACCACTATCTACAGAGATCTCTCTTACTACCAAACCAGCTTCCTCCATGTTGGCTCCTTCGTTTTTCGCTTGCCAGTTGGCAAGTGCACTCAACAAAAGTTTCTCAAGACGATTAGAAGCCTCTTTTGGGCTATACTTTAGGATGGCTAGTGCTTTTTCAACCTCTACACCACGGATTTGGTCTGCAACCAAACGCATTTTACGTGGTGAAGTTGGGCAATCATTAAGCTTTGCAATCGCGATGGCTTTCTTCGCTGCCTTGAGCGCTTCAGCCGATTGTTTCTTTCTACTTCCCATCTCTTACTTCTTATTCTTTCCGTGTCCGCGGAAGTTACGCGTTGGAGAAAATTCACCCAATTTGTGACCAACCATGTTCTCAGTGACATAAACAGGAACAAAAGTTTTCCCGTTGTGTACACCAAATGTTTGACCTACAAAATCTGGCGAAATCATAGATGCACGTGACCAAGTTTTGATCACCGTTGTCTTACCACTTTCCACATTAGCCAAGACTTTCTTCTCAAGTTTGTAGTGGATGTAAGGACCTTTTTTAAGCGAACGTGCCATATACTTTCAGATTATTTCTTTCTACGTTCGATGATATACTTATTCGTAGCCTTCTTAGGAGCACGAGTCTTGTAACCTTTAGCC
This sequence comes from uncultured Polaribacter sp., assembly GCA_964397915.1. Lineage (GTDB taxonomy): Bacteria > Bacteroidota > Bacteroidia > Flavobacteriales > Schleiferiaceae > UBA10364. The sequence goes on from CAYNLA010000119.1 coordinate 2,340, forward strand.
GGGATACCGTTACGTGAACGTGGGTGACCACCTGACGCACGACCTTCACCACCACCCATCGGGTGATCAACAGGGTTCATTACAACACCACGTACACGAGGACGACGACCTTGCCATCTACTACGACCAGCTTTACCACTAACCTGGAGCATATGCTCTGAGTTACTAACAGTACCGATGGTTGCAATACATGTTGTCAAAATCATACGAGTTTCACCAGAAGGCAACTTGATAATCGCATACTTACCCTCACGAGCAAGAAGTTGAGCGAATGTACCTGCTGAACGTGCGATGATTGCTCCTTGACCAGGACGCATCTCGATGTTCGAAATGATAGTACCCATTGGAATATCACTCAAATACAATGCATTACCTACTTCAGGAGCACTACCTGTACCACTAACAACTGTTTGACCGACTTTAACACCGTTTACAGCTACTGAATAACGCTTCTCACCATCAGCGTATACCAATAGCATCAAATATGCTGAACGTAATGGATCATATTCAATAGACTTCACAGTTGCAGGGATGCCAAACTTATCACGTTTGAAATCGACTGAACGCACTTTTTGCTTGTGGCCACCACCAACGTAACGCATTGTCATGCGAC
>CAYNLA010000120.1:0-2950 GCA_964397915.1 uncultured Polaribacter sp.
ACACGCCAATTGAATTACACATTCTTTTGGATTAACAAACAAAAAGCGGCCAGTCGCTTGAATCGTGTCAAATACGACTACAAAGATCAAGACGGAGACGGCGAATTGTTCGGTTACCGCGATTACATCAAAGACACCCAGGCATCTTCGGATCGCTCGTCTTTCTTTGAAAAGGAAACGATCAACGTGTATCCAGATACGCTCGTTTGGATTCATGACTTTACGTACAGCTTCAACGAGCCAATGCACGATAAATACTTCTGGCACCCAGCGTATGATGAATACCCAGTTGTGGGTGTTAGTTGGAGACAGGCTCGTGCCTTCGCGAACTGGAGAAGTAAATACCGTCGTGATTATTTGAAACACGAAGGTGAACTTATCGAGCATGATTTCCGCTTACCTACAGAAGCAGAATGGGAATACGCAGCTCGCGGTGGTGAAGAATTAACCACTTATCCTTGGGGTGGACCTTATGCAACAAATAGTTCAGGTTGTTACTTAGCGAACTTTAAGCCACGTCGTGGTAACTTGACTGCTGACGGTGGTTTCTATCCTGTGAAAACTACGGCATACTCACCGAACGGATACAACTTATACTGTATGTCAGGTAATGTTGCCGAATGGACTTCTACAGCATTTGATGTTCAATCCTATGCTTTTGAAAGCGATGTTGCGCCTGAATTCCAATACAACGCATTCGATGACGAAAGCGAAACTATGAAGCGTAAGGTGATTCGTGGTGGATCATGGAAAGATGTTGCGTATTTCATGCAACTCGGTGCACGTGATTACGAGTACCAGGATACCGCGAAAAGCTACATTGGCTTCCGTACAGTACAGAGCTTCCTCGGAAGAGACTTAAGAGATTTTTAATTGACCTACAAACAGACCTTAACTCAAAATTAGATTTAGAAATTATGGCACTAATCGACGTAAACGGAAAGAGATTCAAGAACTTCATGGCGAAACTTTATGGTTTCGGTGCTGCTATCGTAATTCTTGGTGCAATGTTTAAAATTATGCACTGGGAAGGTGCCAACTACATGCTAGTAATCGGTTTGACAACTGAGGCAGTTATCTTCTTCTTCTCTGCATTCGAAAAACCAGCTACTGAATACGATTGGTCCTTAGTATATCCTGAGCTCGCAACTGGTGACGGTGGTGAGCGTTCATTGAGCGTAACTGAACAGTTAGATAATGCACTAGAAAATGGCGGTATTGATTCTGAACTCATCGCTCGTTTAGGTGAAGGTATGCGCAGTTTAAGTGAAACGGCTGGTTCTCTATCTGGTGCAGTTGATGCTGCTGGTGCTACAGCTAAATACAGCGAACAATTGAATTCTGCTGCTAGCAACATGGAAAGCTTGAACGCTTTGTACTCAGTACAATTGGAAAATACTACCGCTCAAGTAGAGCGTCAAAACGATGTAATGGAAAGACTGGCAACTGCCTCTGCTGATGCAGGCGATCTAGCCGGTCAAATCTCAGCATTGAAAGGCAACCTAGAAACTTTGAACGGAGTTTATGGAGGAATGCTAACAGCTATGGGTAAATAAATCGACCTGAAACCGATTAATTAACCCTAAACAAAACAAAAAAATGGCAGGAGGAAATTTAAGCCCACGTCAGAAGATGATCAACATGATGTACCTCGTGTTGACTGCACTTCTCGCTCTTAACGTAAGCCGCGAGGTAATGGACGCATTCTATGAGGTGATGTTGGGCCAAAAAGCTTCGATTGAGACTGTAGAAAATCAAAACGACTTCATCTACGCAGCCTTTCAAAGTGCCGCAAATGATAACGAAGCAAAAGCTGGACCTTGGAGAGATAAAGCCCTTCAGGTAAAAGCCGAATCTGACAAACTCTTCAACATGATTGAGGATATGAAAGAAGAGCTTGTTGTCCGTTCAGGTGGTGAAGACGAAGAAAACCCAGGTAAGCCTAAGAAAATGGACGATCGCGAGGTAGCCCCAAACTACTTCCTTATCGAACAAAATGGTCCTAAGTTGAAAAACGCAATGGCCGCTTACCGCGACTTCTTGAAACAAGAATCAGCCGATAACGCATCTTTAACTGATGCCTTGGATCACACGTTCGACCTTAGTGACCACGTGCACGATGGAGCGAGTATCTCATGGGAACAAGCGAAGTTCGAGCATTACCCATTGATTTCTGTAATGACGTTCTTGACAGGTATGCAGAGTGATATTCGTACTTCTGAGGCAAACGTTATTGATTACTTGCAGGCGAACATTAACGCACGTGATATCAAGGTAACAGGTGTAATGCCTATCGTTATCCCGAAGAGTACGTTCGTTACTCAAGGTGATAAATATGAAGCACAGGTTCTTCTTGCTGCTTTCGACGATACACAGAACCCAACCTTTATTATCGACGGACAGGAAATCTCTGAGGAAGATATCTTAAACGGTATTGCGAACATTACACTTCCAGCTAACGGCGTTGGTACGAAAAAATGGAGCGGTGAAATTCGTTTGATCACCAATGGAGAAGAAAAATCTTTTCCAATTAACGAGCAAACCTATAATGTCGCGCCACCAAGTGTTGTAATCTCTCCTACCAAGATGAACGTGCTCTACCGTGGTGTAGATAACCCACTTGAGGTGAGTGTTCCTGGTGTTGATCCATCAAACTTGATCGTAAATGGTCCTGGCGTTAAGAAAGTAGGTAATGGCTACATAGCCGACGTTACGCGCAACTCAGGAGGTACTATGAAGATCTCTGTTAGTGTGAAAGAAGCAGACGGTACGACGAAATCTATGGGATCTAAAGAGTTCCGTGTAAAGAACTTGCCAGACGCGGTCGGTGAAGTCTTTGGTAAGACCGATGGATTAATGTCTGCAAATCTTATCAAAAGAGCTAAGGTTGAAGCTGTATTCAACAATTTTGATTTCGAATTGCCACTCCGCGTGACGAGTTTCCAAATTA
>CAYNLA010000121.1:0-2864 GCA_964397915.1 uncultured Polaribacter sp.
AAACATTCTACATCGTGCCATTGCGCGGTAAAGGTCTTTGGGGACCGGTTTGGGGCTTTGTGAGTTTAGAAAGCGATGGAAACACCGTAGTAGGTGCAAACTTTGGCCACAAGAGTGAAACACCAGGTTTGGGTGCAGAAATCACTACGCCAATGTTCACGGACCAATTCCCAGGAAAGAAAATTTCTGAAGCGGGCATGTTCCAGTCCATCTCTGTAGTTAAAAAGGGAACCTCTAACGGCGACTACGCTGTAGATGGTATCTCAGGAGGTACTATTACGTCAAACGGTGTGAACGATATGTTGGCCGATTGTTTGGCGCCGTACGCAGAATACTTCAAAAACATCTAATGCCATGAGTACAGAAGTAAAACAAAAAGAGGCGTTGTTCTCGAAAAAGAACAGAAAGCTTATTTCTGATCCATTCAACGACAACAACCCTATTACTGTACAGGTATTGGGTATCTGTTCAGCACTTGCGATCACTGTGAAGCTTGAGCCAGCAATCGTAATGTCACTTTCGGTGATGTTCGTATTGGCAGCAGGTAACGTGATCATCTCTTTGATTCGTAACCTTATTCCTAACCGTATTCGTATCATCGTTCAGTTGGTCGTGGTTGCTTCTTTGGTAATCTTGGTTGACCAATTCTTAAAGGCCTACGCCTACGATGTAAGTAAGCAACTTTCGGTTTTCGTTGGTTTGATCATCACAAACTGTATCATCATGGGACGTTTCGAAGCCTTTGCCTTGGGTAATGGTCCTTGGAAAGCTTTCATGGATGGTATCGGTAACTCTATCGGTTACGGTGTGATTTTGATTGCTGTAGCGTTCTTCCGTGAATTGCTCGGTTCAGGCACATTGTTAGGATTTAACGTGATTCCACAAAGCTGGTACATCAATGCTGAGACAGGTACAGGTTTCTACGCCAATAACGGGTTCTTCTTGTTCCCTCCAATGGCATTGATCGTTGTAGGTCTAATCATTTGGGCGCAGCGTGCGAAAAACACTAAACTCATCGAAGAAAACTAATCGCCATGTTTCAAGAATTAATCAATCTATTCGTTCGCTCGATCTTTATCGAGAACATGATCTTCGCATACTTCTTGGGTATGTGTTCGTACTTGGCGGTTTCTAAAACCGTAAAAACAGCAGTAGGTCTAGGTATTGCCGTAACCTTTGTGTTGGTGATCACCTTGCCGGTAAACTGGTTGTTGGAAAACTACGTATTGCAGCCGGGCGCTCTAGGCAAATGGCTGGGTGCTGGTTTTGAAGATGTCGACTTGAGCTTCTTGTCGTTCATCATGTTCATCGCAGTTATTGCTTCTATGGTACAATTGATCGAAATGATCGTTGAGAAGTTTGCTCCAGCACTGTACAGTGCCTTGGGTATCTTCTTGCCACTTATCGCGGTAAACTGTTCAATCCTTGGTGGCTCACTCTTTATGCAAGAGCGTGCTTTTGGAACCATCGCTGAAGCTGCCGTTTACGGTTTGGGATCAGGTATTGGTTGGTTCCTCGCCATTGTTGCCATCGCCGCCATCCGTGAAAAGATTCGTTATTCAAATGTTCCTGCTCCTTTGCGTGGTCTTGGGATTACCTTCATCATTACAGGTTTGATGGGTATCGCGTTCATGAGCTTTATGGGTATTAAATTATAATCAGGTTCGCACAATGTTTTTAGCAACAAGCACAGTCATTTCAGCAGTAGCGGTATTCGTAGTGGTCATCTTGGCCCTCGTTACCATACTATTACAAGCAAAAGCGCGTCTTTCCCCAAGCGGTCCAGTTAAGCTGAACATCAACGGAGACGACGTAGAGGTAGAAAGTGGGACAACCCTTCTTTCCACATTGAGCAACCAGAAAATCTTCTTGCCATCTGCATGTGGTGGTGGTGGTACTTGTGGTATGTGTAAGTGTCAGGTTACTGAAGGTGGGGGCGAAATCCTTCCGACGGAAACAGGATTCTTTAACCGTAAGGAAATCGCTGACAACTGGCGTCTTGGATGTCAGGTGAAGGTAAAAAGCGACATGAACGTGAAAGTACCGGAAGAAATCTTCGGTATCAAGAAGTGGGAATGTGAAGTGGTGAGTAACTACAACGTTGCCTCGTTCATTAAAGAGTTCGTAGTAAAATTGCCAGAAGGCGAAACACTTGATTTCGAAGCGGGTGGATACATCCAAGTGGATGTTCCTGCAACTACTGTAGATTTCAAGAACATTGACATTACCTCTCACCCAAAATTGGGTAAAGCTCCGGACGAGTTTAAAGAAGAGTGGGATAAGTTTAAGCTATGGGATCTCAAGATGGTGAACCCAGAGCCATTGTTCCGTGCGTATTCTATGGCCAACCACCCAGCGGAAGGAAACATCGTGATGTTGAACATCCGTATCGCTACGCCACCGTTCGACCGCAAGAAAGGCGGATGGATGGATGTGAATCCAGGGGTATGTTCTTCTTACGTATTTGATCAAAAGCCAGGTGATAAAGTAACGATCTCAGGTCCTTACGGTGAATTCTTCATCAAGGAAACAGATGCTGAAATGCTTTACATCGGTGGTGGTGCAGGTATGGCGCCAATGCGTTCTCACTTGTTCCACTTGTTCCACACTTTGAAGACTGGCCGTAAGGTGAGCTACTGGTACGGTGGTCGTTCGAAGCGTGAGTTGTTCTACCTAGACGATTTCCGTCAGATTGAGGAGCAGTTCCCGAACTTTAAGTTCCACATTGTATTGTCTGAGCCATTACCAGAAGATAACTGGCAGGCGAAGGATAGTATGGAAGGAGAAGGTGATGGTTTCACCGGTTTCGTTCACCAAGCGGTGATTGACAACTACTTGAACCACCACGATGCACCAGAAGAAAT
>CAYNLA010000122.1:0-2858 GCA_964397915.1 uncultured Polaribacter sp.
CGCGACGGAAAAACCTATGAATTCTTCACCTACAACCCATGGGGCGAAGAAATGCACCAGTACAATGCTAATACCTTTGGGTTTAGTTCGCCCTATAGATTTAATTCAAAGGAGAAAGATGCGGAAACCGGACTGCACTACTACGGCGCGAGGTACTATCAAAGTAAACTCAGTGTGTGGTTGAGTGTGGATCCATGGGCGGATAAGTATCCACATGTTACCCCTTACAATTTTGTAGAGAATAATCCTATTATGCTGGTTGATCCTGATGGGAATGGGCCTGGAGGCCCACCAGGGTTAGGGTCAAACCCTTTATACACTATTGCTCATGGTTTTCAACAGTATTTTAAAGCGGTTGGTAGAGAAGTAGATAAACTAGGTGTTGAAATTAAGGGGTGGGTGTCATTAAATTATAATGTCGCACCTGGAACAACAGCTACGGAAAAGGTTACTGTGAAAGCTGGAACAACGGTTGAAGAATTTTTTACTCCGACAAACAATAAGCCAAATGCACCTATGCCTATGAAGGTTGATGTTAAAAAAGAAGAAGCAGTTGAAACTAAGGCAGGAATGACTGTAAGAACACCTTATGGACCTATAAGTGGTCAGGTGTCTCAAACTACTGACTATGAAGGTAACTCAAGTACTACGGCTACCGCGTCATACGGTCCGCAAGGACAAGGAGTTTTTGTAGAAACAACAGTTGATAATAAAGCGGGAGAAACCACAACTCGTGGAGGAGTTAGAGCAGAAACTGAAACGCCTAAAGTGAATGGATGGAGCTTTGGTATTGGAGCAGAAGCAAGCGGAGGGCAAAATTAATTTTGGCAGAATAATGAGAGTAGTAATAATAGTTGCTTTGTATTTATTTTTTAGCGGTTGTACTTCAAAAAATGAAGACGAAACTTCACGAGAGAAAAATAAAGAGGGTTTTGAAAGCTTCAGTGAGAATATAGATTTGATTTCTGTGAAAGAAGACAAGTTTCAGTTCAAGGTTCCTTCTGGCTGGAAGTCGGTTGATTATGCAGATACAATACCTGAGTATTTTGCATATAAGCTATATGAAGAAAGTGATAGTGCATTTATTCAGGTAAGTATAGATAACACGAGTTCAGGTATCGACACATATTTAAAAGGAGAGTTTGACTTAATGAATTCGTGGGAAGTTGTACAAACCGAAAAGTACTGTATTGAAGAAATTCAACTGAAAAACAAAAAATCTGTTTGGTATGCTCAACTATATTTTAGTGTGTCAGAAGTTGAAAAGGTGGGACACTTTTTTATCATACCGTATAACGGACGCTTATATCAACTGAGATTGTCAATGCCTGCTCAATGGGATAATGAATGGGCTAGATATTTAATGAGTCAGTTAGCGTTTGATATGCTGGTCGATGGCGTTGTAATATTTAAAAGATCAGATGAGATACTGAAGGTTGAAAAAGATTGTAATTAATAATATTACGAAGCCCTGCAGTGCCAATACCTTAAAGTCTGAAGTGAACCTAAAAAGCCTCTCGCGTTACGAGCTCGGCAGCAGCGTTCCGCCTGCGGATGCCTTAAAGGCCATTGCCGATGCGTTGGACTGAGCATTTACACCGACAGCTTTCAACTATGATTCAAAACCTACCGAACCTTTAATGTCAACCAGCTCAAACCCATTCTGAAAAATATAACGCGTAAAAAATCGTTTTTTTTTGACCCTGATTAATTTAATATTTTTCTTATCCATGGATCGCTTTCTACCTTTAACTATATAAACAATATCGTTGTCGTTGTTTTCTAGAATATACCCTGCAGCTTCTCTATATGTTTTTATTACATAAATAGCCGTTAAGAATAATATAAATACCGAAACATATGGTTGAAATCTCGAAGGAAATTTATAGTATATAACTAACCCAAAAATGGCGCTTGATATTGTATCAAGCGCCAGAAGGAACCAATAAAAAAATAAATTAAGGGTACGTGGTGACATTTTTATACAGGTTAAATCTGAAAAATTCCTTGTTATATGACAGAGTTAAAGAGGCACTCAATCCAACTCCATTTGCAATAAATTTTCGACCTTTCATTGCTTTTACTACAGCGCCCGCAACAATCCCTATACCTAAGGTTGATAATGCGCTTACACCAACTGCATAATCCTCAGAATAGGAACAGTGCCCCCCAGCCCTAATTTTAGCATAATTTTCTACGACAAATTTTTCATCTCTATTCATCAATTTTGTTTCTAACTGGCCTTTGGTTATGCTTGTCGTTGGCTTACCTACAACATCACCATTGATATTCCTTTCGATAACACTAGTAACCACGGTATATGTCATTACAGGGTCTATTTCACCCTTTTCGTTAATCGTTGTCGTTTTTTGGATGGTTTGAGTTGATGTTACATAGGTGCCATGATCCGTAAGAACAGAGGTAGTTGTAGTTTCACTCATTGTTATAATATCGACATTTTCTTGGGCTTTGTCTCCATGATTGTAGTTTTCTCTATACACCCCGTCAATACTTATGGATTTTCTAGTATGTGACGAGACAGGCTCTTCCGATGTTTCTAAATCAAGATCATCTTTTTCGATCGTATTTCTCCCATCTGGATCTACTGCATTAATCGGATTATTCCCTGTATAAATGTAAGGTTCATAGGTCTCATGCGCCAACGGATCCACACTCAACCACGCACTGAGCTTGCTTTGATAGTACCTCGCGCCGTAGTAGTGTAGCCCAGTCTCTGGATCCTTCTCCTTGGCATTGAATCTATACGGCGAGCTAAAGCTAAAGGTATTGGCGTTGTACTGGCGCATTTCTTCGCCCCATGGGTTGTAGGTGAAGAATTCATAGGTTTTTCCGTCGCG
>CAYNLA010000123.1:0-2850 GCA_964397915.1 uncultured Polaribacter sp.
CAACCTGCTGATGCTCCAGTAGCTTGGTTGAAGGTCCAGGTATAGGTCCCGGTCGAATCCCAATAGCCACTACTGTCTGGAATCATATACTGACTACAGGCCGTTGCAACAACCGTATCATAAACTGTTTGACTTAAGTTTTGTCCATAGGTCCAATTCGAACTTGACCCACTTAGGTTAAAGTTTTGAAGAGTTCCATTATTCGAACCAGCATGGTCCGTTATTGTAGTATTCGAGGAATTACTTCCGTCCGCAACCCCATCATTCATTGTGTAGTACAAAACCAGATTACTCGATGGTGCGCAAATCTCACCGTTCATATGAGCTTGAATTTGGCTTTGGGTTAATGCGATGTTCCACAGGCGGAATTCATCGATATCTCCACCAAAATTATTCGCACCATCAATGCGGCGACCAATAACTACATTTCCTGCAGTAGTTGCCGGAGTTGAAGTGAAATTTCCAGTTCCACAACTTACACCATCTACAAAGAGTTCAACGGTTTTCGTGGCACTAGGATTATAGACCGCGGCAACGTGATGCCAAAGGGAATCATTCACTGCGGTCGTTCCGCTCACCCCTGTACCTCCGATCTCTAAACGAATTGAATTTGCCCAGAGTAGATTGAATGTGAACCGCTTTCCAATCACGAAAGAACCCATATCCGCAATGACCTGCTGAACACCTCCACCCGTTCCTGGTATGCAATTTTCATCGGTTCGGATCCAAGCTTCAAAAGACCGGGCCCCATTGCCTTGAATACTCGATTTTGTGGTACTTACATAATCATCGGTACCATCGAAATGAAGGGCATTATTGCTTTGACTTTTAGCCGATAAACCATAAAAAAGTGCGGCCAGGAGTAAAATTCGTTTCATTGCGCTGCGATTTAAGTCCTACCAATTTATCACATTTGTGCTCATGTCAGACATCATTACAAAAACAATCTCCTTCGTTCAACAAACGCTTGAAAACGCTGAAGGTGGACACGATTGGTTTCATATTGAGCGCGTTTGGAAGAACGCAAAGCTCATCTCAACAAAGGAAGCATGTGACCTCGAATTGGTCGAGCTCGCGGCCCTACTCCATGACATCGCAGATTCGAAATTTCATGGAGGTGATGAGGAAATCGGACCCAAGACCGCTGCCGCGTGGCTGCGTTCCCAAAACTATCCTCAAGAGCGCATCGACCGAATTACATCAATCATTCGAGCGATTAGTTTTAAGGGCGGAAAGAATGAGCACAAAGATCATAGCATAGAATTTAAGGTGGTTCAAGACGCGGACCGATTAGATGCCATCGGCGCAATCGGCATCGCACGCACGTTCAACTATGGTGGATTTAAAAATCGGCCCCTCTACAACCCCGAGATACCCGCCAACCTCAATCTGAGTAAGGAAGAATATAAAAATAACCCAGGTCCTACGATCAATCATTTTTATGAAAAACTCCTTCTTCTCAAGGATTTAATGAATACCGCCACTGGAAGAAGAATAGCTCAAGAACGCCATGAATTCATGGAAACTTTCTTGAGCCAATTCTTTCAGGAATGGAATGGAGAAAAATAAAGTTGATGTACCTTTAAAACACAATCCTAAACCCCATCGAATGACTTTCAGAATCATCCACAGATACCTTGGCTATTTCCTCGCTGGAATTATGATGATTTATGCCGTATCTGGCATTACACTCATCTTTAGAAATACAGATACGTTCAAGCGAGATGTCCTAAAAGAGATCACCGTTGAACCGGGCTTGAACGAAGAATCCTTGGGACGTGCCTTGAGAATTCGCGACCTTGCAGTTATTGACAACGACGGCACCATGGTTGTTTTCGAACAAGGCGTCTACAATTCCGAAACGGGAGAAGCAAAGTTTACTGCGAAGGAACTGCCCGGTTGGTTGGATAAGCTCACGCACCTGCACAAGGCGACCACGAACGACCCGTTGTATTACTTCAATATTTTCTTCGGTCTTTCGGTCTTATTTTTTTCGGTCTCCGCGTTCTTCATGTTTGCCAGAAATTCTTCCATAATGAAGAAGGGACTTCTATTTACTCTCGGGGGGATTATTCTTGCCATCATTATGTTAATGGTATAACAATGAAGGAAGATAAATTCAGTTACAGACAAGCGCTCGTCATGGGCGGAGGAATGATGACAGGCCTTGGGGTAGGATTTTTCTTGCTGCCGAGCATGGGGGGATTAGCCTTCATCGGTAGCCTGATGGCCGGGATTGGTTTGGGATTACTATTTAGCGCAATCATAAAATAATGAGACTTATACTTTTCTTTATACTGAACTTTGGCGCCTTAGCCCTGGGCAGCTATTTAATGGGCGAAGGCCCGTTGGGATCTTGGTACACCAACTTGAATAAAGCGCCATGGACTCCTCCTGGATGGGTATTTGGCGCCGCTTGGACGCTAATCATGGTTTGCTTAAGCCTGTTCATGAATAAAGCAGTGCAGGTGGAAAGTTTACGCAATACCATCTTGTGGATATATGCCGTTCAACTTGTGTTCAATATCGCATGGAATCCGCTGTTCTTTGACCTCCATTGGATGGGATGGGCTTTAGTGGAGATCATTATTCTTGTATTCATCGTGGGTGCGATGGCACTTATCGCGAAACCTCACCTGCCGAAAGTGACTTGGTTGCTCACTCCTTATGTGGTGTGGTTATGTATTGCCATTACCCTAAACGCGTACGCCTTGCAGAATAATTAATGGCGTTGCATTAGCTTGATGTTTCGGAATTGAACCCGGCCTTTCCAGGCTTGCAGAGCAATTTTTCCACGTCTCGATTTCCCAAATTCAGGGTATTCAGCAAATTTTGAATTGGCCACTGCAT
>CAYNLA010000124.1:0-2842 GCA_964397915.1 uncultured Polaribacter sp.
CCCGGGCTGTTCAACACAGTAATCCCATGTTTGTAGGCAAGTCCGGAACGGGGACGAATTTGCGCTTCATACCCATCTGGCAAGGCCATTTTAATTCCCGTTGGAATGAGTGCGCGGTCCCCAGGTTGTAATACCACGGGCGCGTCGATGTTGGCCCGAAGGTCCATACCCGCACTTTGCGCAGTTTCAAACTGTGGAAGCTCGTGTTTTCCGGTGTAGTTAACTTTTATTTTCATGTCGAAATGCGAATTTAAAGAGTCCACGGCGTTCTACCATGACCATAACGATAAGATAAAGCCCGCCAATGAGCAGCTTTATTGCAGTGTTCGATATTCCCGAATAATGAATGACCCCAACAATGGCCGTTGCGCCCAATACAAAGGCGGATAATTTGGTCCAATTATAAGGTACAGGATAGTGCTTCTGTCCCCACCAAAGGCTCGAGAAGAACATGGCAGTATAGGCGACCAAGGTGGTAATGGCCGCCCCAAGAATACCCATTGACGGGATAAGGACCACGTTACCAATTACGGTGAAGGCCAATCCGACGAAGGTGATGTAGATGCCATAACGCGTTTTGTCGCTAACCTTATACCAAACGTTTAGGTTCGTGTTGATGCCAAGAATGACATTGGCCAACAACAAGATGGGCACCAAATAAAGTCCAATCCAAAACTTCTCGTCTACAAAGAACTTGAGAAAATCCAGTCCCGCGATAATTAGAACAAACCCAACGCTCATCACCCAAGTAAACCCTTCCATGACTTGGGCCATCTTTTTGGGACCTTGGTCGGTTTTAGCGTTGCGAAAGAAGAACGGTTCAGCGGCGTAACGGAAGGCCTGATTAAATAAGATGAGGAAAATGGAAATTTTATAGACGGCTCCATAGGTTCCTACGCCTTCAGCCCAACTGTTTTCGGGCAATAGGTATTTCAATAGCTGTCGGTCTAGCATTTCGTTGGCAATGCCGGCAAGCCCCCCGATTAAAAGCGGCAGACCAAATTTCAGTAGGGTGCGCACGTATTTGCGTTCCAAGTGCAGTTTGAATGGGAAAAGCGTTGGAACGAGAAGGGCAAACATCAGTAAAGAGGCCCAGAAGTTCGCCATGAAGATGTAATCGACCCCGCGAAGATCGTGCATCCACCATCCAGCAGAGCCGTGCTGCTCCCAGTAGGCAGGCAGGAAGATGTACAAGTTGATGGCCACATTCGAAAGGATGAGGGCCAATTTTATCCCGGCAAAGCGCCATGCTTTATTCTCCCTTCGTAATCGGGCAAAAGGGATAGCGCTGAGTGCGTCTAAGCCTAAAATTGCAATCAAATAGAACAGATAATGCGGCGTTTCTTCGTAGCGCATGGCCTCCAGCAAGGGCTCTTGTCCGAAGTACGCAAAGGCAGAGATGGCCACCAGCGCAATACCAATCATGGTTATGGCTGCGCCAAAAACCTTGGGCTCCTCAAACCCTTCTTGCTCGGAATACCGGAAATAGGCCGTTTCCATACCGAAGGTAGCAATGACAATAAGAAAGGCGATGAGGGAGTAAAAGTCAACATTCACACCGTATTCAGCACGCGTCAATACTGCCGTTTGGAGCGGTACCAACAGGAAGTTGATCATCCGCCCCAAGATGCTGCTTAGTCCGTAGATGGCCGTTTGACCGGCCAGTGCTTTCATACCGTTACTCACACTTCAAATATAACCTTTGGTCGCTACCTTTGTAGGGAATCAAACATGAACTCATGAACAAGTTCTCTCCCCTTTCTATCATTGTAACGATGGCCTTTGCCATTCAAGTATCTGCGCAGGAAGTACCCGTAGATTTAGGCGCGACCAAGCGCATGGAAAGCGACCTGTTTTTCCTCTCGTCCGATTCTCTCAAGGGCCGTAAACCCGGAACTGTAGAGGCGGATGTAGCGCGCGATATGATTGCTGGACGCATGAACCAATTGGGCATTGAACCCATGGGCGAAAATGGCTATTTCCAAAAGTTTCCAGTACCGGAATACGCGGCAGTGAACTATGATGTCACAAAACTTTGGGTAGGTAAGGCACACTTGGAGGGCCACGTAGATTTCTACCCGGTTTCCATCAGTGCCACCGGAGGCCTCGCGGCAGAAAAAACCATCTATGTAGGTTATGGCATCACAACCGAGGATGGCTCCTATGACGATTTCTCTGGGCTGGACATCTCGGGTAAAATCGCGGTCATGAATGTTAGTTCACCCGACGGCATCCACCCGCACAGCGCCTATGCCGCCTACCACAGCTTGAACCAGCGCGTAGCCAACCTCGTAGAAAAAGGTGCCGTTGGTGTCCTTCTGATCAACCCAGACGGCACCGCCTCTGATACCCAAGAATTCTTCAAGAGCATCAACGCCTCTTCCATACCCGTTTTCTTCGTCCGCAATGAAAAATGGGCGGCAAAGCTCATGAAGCGATCGCAAAAAACAGCCATGGCGGTGTCCATGTCAGAGCGTTTCAGCGACGGCTACAATGTGATCGGATACATTCACAACAACAAGCGTAAAACCGTCGTGCTGGGTGCACACTACGACCACCTAGGGATGGGCGGTGAGAACAGTTTGTATAAAGGCCCAGCGGCAATCCACAACGGTGCTGACGACAACGGCTCTGGAACAACCTTGCTCTTGGAAGTCATGCGCTACTACGCCCAACGCCAAGACACGAACTACAATTACATGATCCAGTTTTACAGCGCAGAGGAATTGGGCCTCATAGGTTCAAAGTACTGGACCAACAACCCAACATTTCCGCTACAGGAGGTCGCCTACATGATCAACAGCGACATGGTAGGGCGCTTGCGCGATAACCGCCTCCAACT
>CAYNLA010000125.1:0-2838 GCA_964397915.1 uncultured Polaribacter sp.
GAGGAAGAAGTGGAATTGGCACAGCGCATTAAAGCGGGTGACCAGGTAGCATTGGAAAAGTTGACCAAGGCCAACTTGCGATTTGTGGTTTCTGTTGCCAAGCAATACCAAAACCAAGGTTTAACCCTTCCAGATTTGATCAACGAAGGAAACTTGGGTTTGATCAAAGCCGCCCAGCGCTTTGATGAGACGCGTGGTTTTAAGTTTATCTCATACGCTGTATGGTGGATCCGTCAGAGTATCTTACAGGCATTGGCAGAGCAGAGCCGTATTGTTCGCTTGCCATTGAACAAGATTGGATCCATTAACAAGATCAACAAAGCCTACGCTTACTTGGAGCAGGAACACGAGCGTCCGCCAAGTGCAGCTGAAATTTCGAAGCACTTAGAGATGAGTGAGTCGGATGTCAAAGAAAGCATGCGTAACAGCGGTCGTCACGTTAGTATGGACGCACCACTTGTAGAGGGAGAAGATAGCAACCTCTACGATGTATTGAATTCTTCGGACAGCCCGCACCCCGATGAAGACTTGATGATGGACAGCTTGCGCACTGAAATTGAGCGCTCGTTGGCAACATTAACTCCACGTGAGGGGGATGTTATTCGTTTATACTTCGGTTTAGGTGGTCAACACCCAATGACCTTGGAAGAGATTGGTGAAAAGTTTGATTTGACGCGTGAGCGCGTTCGTCAGATTAAAGAAAAAGCCATTCGAAGAATGAAGCATACTTCAAGAAGTAAGATTCTTAAGACCTACCTCGGTTAATAACCTTGGCATAAAGTTTTTACACAAGCACCCTGCCCCCTAAGGCAGGGTGCTTTATTTTTGTGTCGAACTTAAATCACAAGGCATGGCCGCTCCAATCATTTCCCCCTCCCTTCTTGCAGCAGATTTCGGCAATCTTCAACGCGATTGTCAAATGGTAAACGAAAGTGTAGCCGATTGGTTCCACATCGATGTTATGGACGGGGTATTTGTACCAAACATCAGCTACGGGATGCCTGTGGTGAAGACGATGGCAGATAACTGCGAAAAGGTTATGGATGTGCACTTGATGATTGTTCAGCCGGAGCGTTACATTCAAACCTTCAAAGACTGTGGAGCGGATATCTTGACCGTGCACTACGAAGCTTGTACTCACTTGCACCGCACCATTCAGGAGATCCATAACGCAGGAATGAAGGCGGGAGTTGCCTTGAATCCACATACACCAGTAAGTGTTTTGGAAGATATCATTCAAGACCTCGACGAGGTACTTTTAATGAGTGTCAATCCTGGCTTTGGAGGACAAAAGTTTATCGAGAATACAATTAAGAAGACCGCCCAAGCACGAGAGCTCATAGACCGTACAGGATCAAAAGCACTAATTGAGATCGATGGCGGGGTAAACCTAGAGACTGGTGCACGATTGGTTGCCGCCGGGGCGGATGCACTTGTCGCCGGATCTTTCGTCTTTAAAAGTGAAGATCCCAAAGGAACCATTGCTGCGTTAAAGGCTCTTTAACGACGGAATTCAGCAGTCTGCTCGTAAACGGATTGTAGGATACCACGTTCGACATCATCTACCTCTAGACCGCGACGTTTCATCATGCGATCCGCAGTATCTAGGGCTTTATCGAGCTTGTACTCCATCGTTCCTTGCGGACCACCCCACGAGAAGGAAGCTATGAAGTTCCTAGGAAAGCCTGCCCCATAGACATTGGCGCTCACTCCAACCACCGTACCGGTGTTGAACATGGTATTGATACCCGACTTACTGTGGTCACCCATGACCAATCCACAAAATTGCTGTCCCGTTTTCGAGAAGCGTTTGTGGACGTATGACCAAGCCTTGACCTCGTCGTAATTATTTTTCAGATTAGAGTTATTGGTATCTGCACCGAGATTACACCATTCACCTAAAGCGCTGTTGCCTAAGAATCCGTCGTGTCCTTTGTTGCTATATCCAATAATGACGCAATTGTTTACCTCTCCGCCTACTTTACAATGAGGGCCTAATGTCGTCGCTCCGTATATTTTAGTACCCAACTTTAATGCGCTGTGTTCCCCTAGTGCAAGTCCACCACGAACAATACAGCCTTCCATAATCTCGGCATCTTTAGCTAGATAGATAGGTCCCGTTGTGGTATTTAGAATGCTGGCAGTAGCCCGGGCGCCCTCTTCTAAGAAAACTCGATCCCCAATAACCGTGCATGTTGCATCTACAGGTGCGCTCACTCGACCTGCGGTCAACAGTTCGTAATCGAGCTCTAATTCCACAGCGTTTTGGCTCCAAAGGTCCCATGGGCGTGCAATGATTGTAAGTGGCTCATTGTAACAAGTACTGCTGCTCGTATCTGTTGGCTGCGCACCTCTCCAAGCGATGACCGCATCGCCCTTGCATAAACTTTGACCCTGTTCAAGTGCCGAAACAGCATCCATAAATGCATCCGTTGGACATACTCCCCCATCGACATACACATCAGGGGCCTCAATGGCGGGAAACTTCTTGGCCAAGTAATCTTGTGTAGAGTAACCAATTTCATGGCCTCGTTTACTGTATTTCTCAGCAATGGTAAGTATTCCGCAACGTAAAGCCCCAACGGGACGCGTAAAAGTCAAGGGAAGCAAGTGATCTCTGCTTGATGTATCTACAAGTTGTATGCGCATGGCTATGGTTCCTATTGGTTGGGGAAAGTTAGGGCAAAAAAAAGACCCGCGTAAAGCGGGTCTTCTATTTTGATGCAATAAATGCTTATTTGCGGCTTCCGTAACGGGTGCGGAACTTGTCCACACGACCTGCTGTATCGACCAACTTCACTTTACCAGTGTAGAACGGGTGAGAGAAGCTAGAGATTT
>CAYNLA010000126.1:0-2837 GCA_964397915.1 uncultured Polaribacter sp.
TGGTAATAGGAACCAAAGCCTAAACCATGGATTAATCCAAAAATTCCGGCCATCCACATGGCACCCGAGGCCACTTTAAAGCCATTAATCATATGGAACAACCCAGTTGCTGCGATAGTAATGGCAATGCCCAATTCCACCCACGAACTGGGTGGATGAACTACGTCCATTGCAGCCAAGGCTAAACTCACGCTATGCCCCAAAGTGAAGGCCGTGATCCATTTGAGCGTTGCTTTCCAATGCACAAAACTTAATGGCAAGGTCAATGCCAACAAGAAAAGCATGTGGTCGTATCCTTCCAGATCAGTGATGTGGCGAATGCCTAAATTGAAATAGAACATTTAAAACTCAAATTGGAGATGGTACTCATTACCGTCGCGGCAACTATTGGTTTGTTTTTCTTCACTATGATGGAAGATGACAATATTTTCTTGTGAAGGATAGATATCTGCAAGCAAGGTCAACTCGACCTCCCATTTCCCTTTCAATTCCTCTGTTGTCGCACCACCGTAATCTGCCGTGAACAATAAATAGATTTCATCTGGCCCACTGTTGGTGCCAAAGTATTGGATTTTTAAAGGCCTACCGTTGAGACTGATTTTTACATGCGACTCTAAATAGCGGCCATGCAATGCGCCACGCTCCTCCTCTTCCAATTGGACATAGCGCATCACCTTTTCCTCTAGAAGCGCATTCATAGCGCGCTCCCAATCGTCGGGGAACGTCTTAATGACACCAGTCACCGCACCTTTTTCTACATCAACGTGTAAATCCGTTACACTTACATAGAACTCATGCCGTACCTTAGTGTACGTTGCTGGGTCCGATTGTTGTAGACCCAAAGCGTATATCAGTCCAATGAGTAAAAATTTCATGCCCGTGAAAATACACCAATTTTCCGCCATCCTTCTCACCGCAGGCGCACTTCTTACATCACTTCACTCAACCGCCCAAGCCATAAAAATTCATGAGGGTCCGGCCTATAAAACAGGCATTTGCGAACCATCAATCGCTGTTGACCCTACAAATACGTTAAATATTTACGCAGGAAGTGTTTTAGATAACTTCTACCAAAGTGTAGACGGCGGCCAAACTTGGAGCATAGACAAGATCACTTCACCCTACGGTGTTTGGGGCGACCCCGTCCTTCACGCCGACCGAAATGGAAGGGTTTACTTCTTTCACCTGAGCGATCCAGAAGGCACCAATTGGCGCAGTGATCAAATTCTAGACCGCATGGTTTGCCAAACCAAAGACGGTCCAGAGGGCGCATTCAATGAAGGAAGTTTCACTGCTATCAATGGAAAAAAACATGATAAAGAATGGGTTGCCGAGCATCCCACCAAGGGAACCATCGGATTGAGCTGGACACAGTTTGATTCGTATGGAACCGAAGATCCAGATTGCAAAAGCACAATTCTATTTTCTGAGAGTGACGACAACGGAATGACTTGGTCAACACCGGTAGTCATCAGCAAAAAATACGGCGACTGCATTGACGACGACGGCACCTCAGAGGGCGCAGTACCCGCCTATGGCATACAGAATGCGCGATACGTTGGATGGGCATTGCGCGATACGTTGTACTTGAGCAGAAGTTTAGACGGAAAGCATTGGCAGGACATTTTCGTCAGCACTCAGTTTGCTGGCTGGTCACAGAGTTATGAAGGCTTTGACCGATGCAATGGGATGCCTGTAACCGTGGTAGACCAATGTCCTTCAAGCCCATTTTACGGACGTGTATACATGTGTTGGGGTGACCAAGACTACTCCATGGGAGGTGAAGTGTATTTCTCCTATAGCGATGATGCTGGTGCGAATTGGTCAACGAAACAATCCATCAGTCCCAACGGAGGACAAAGTGATCAATTCCTGCCGTGGCTAACTGTTGACCCTACTTCTGGCTTTTTATATGCCGTTTACTACGACCGGCGTGGACTAGAAGGTGCTGAGACGAACACCTACCTCGCTATTTCGCGTGATGGCGGAATGAATTGGACAGAACAACAAATCAATGAAGCACCTTTCACCCCTTCCGATGCAGTCTTTATGGGCGATTACAACCACATCTCAGCATTTGGAGGAACTGTTCGCCCAATTTGGACCGAACTGCATCAAGGTCAAAAGAGTGTTTGGACCTATCTATTTAATGAAGCTGAATAATGATGAACCTACTTATTGTTAGCACCTCTACCGTTTATGGCAAACCTTACCTCAGCTACCTCGAGGAAGAGTGCCGCGATTTTTTCTCAGGGGCACGAAACATCCTCTTCATCCCCTTTGCCCGACCTGGCGGAATGAGCCACGATGCCTATACCGCCAAGGCTAAGCAGGTTTTCGAATCTTGGGGGTTTGAGATGCGAGGCGCCCACGAGTTCGATTCAGCAGAGGAAGGGACGGCTTGGGCTGATGGTTTTTTTACCGGCGGTGGCAATACCTTCGTCTTGTGCGATACCATACGCAAAACTGGCTATTTTGAAGCAATAGACCGCGCCGTTCGTAATGGCAAGCCTTACATGGGCACTTCGGCTGGATGTAACTTGGCTGGGGTTAGCATTTGCACAACCAATGATATGCCTATCGTTTATCCGCCGAGTTTCGATGCATTCGGGTGGGTTCCCTTTAACATCAACCCACATTACCTGGATCCCATGGAAGGCAGCACGCACATGGGTGAAACGCGGGAAACACGCATCAAAGAGTTCCACCAGTTCAACGAGCAGCCCGTTTATGGACTGCGTGAGGGATCCTGGATTAGAGTGCATGGAAATTCAATGGAACTGAAAGGCGAACATACCGCCCGATTGTTTAGAAAAGGGCATGCCGCGGAGGAAGTG
>CAYNLA010000127.1:0-2837 GCA_964397915.1 uncultured Polaribacter sp.
GTTCGCAACTACCTAAGCCATAAAAAGAAGAAAAGTGCCCAAGTTGATCATACTTCATTGAAAAAATCTGCTAGTAAGACGGTACAAGGCATTATTGAAGAAAGTGCAGATAACGTAGCAAAGTCCATGTACCGTACCACGAGAATCTTCAACGGAGTTGTCGACGGCCTTGCGAACCAAGATGCGAGTTCTCTAAAGAAAATGCGCAAGCGTGTAACGAAGTTTGAAGACGAAGTCGAAACCTTGAGAAATCACCTATTCTACTTCATCAAAAACCTCGATGATACCAGTGTTCGCGGTTCTAATTTTTACATCATGGTTCTCGCTAACCTAACGGATGTGGTTCAATCGTTGGATTTTATAGCGAAAAAGAGCTTCAAGCATGTTGACAACAACCACAAGCCTTTAAGTAAAGGTCAGATTGCAGACTTAAAAGAGATTGAAACTGCATTTAGCTCCTTGCTTGTGGATATCGAAAAAGCATTCCAAACCCAATCATTCGGCGATTTGAGCAGCTGTCTTGAAAAAGAGACGTCTATGCTTGCGCTCATTTCAGATAAGATTGATGCGCAGATTGCACGCACAAGAAAAGAAGAAGTAAGTCCAAAGAATACAACGCTATACTTTAACGTATTGCTCGAATCCAAGGATTTAGTAAAAGGCGTCATGCGCTTGGTAGAAGAGTACCACAGCAGCGCTGCTAACGCCTAATCAATAGATTTCTATTCGTTAAAAAGCCATCCTTCGGGGTGGCTTTTTTATTTCATCGGAGTCTTTACCCTACTTTCGCAACATGCGCATTGTTTATTTCTGTTTGGGATATACTCCGGATCTGTTAGTACAACTCGAGACTTCAATATTGAGATGTGCTTCGTTGATGCCAGAAGGCAGCACGATACATTTGTATTGTGAGGATAGCAAGCCATACGAGAATTGGCCTGTACAAATCGAAAAACGCACTTTAAAGCAATTTGAACAGTGGAAAGGAGCGCATCATTTCTTTTGGAGGATTAAGATTAACCTCATTCTAGAGATGGTTCAAAACTATCCAACTGATAAAATTCTCTACTTAGATGCGGACACATTGGCCGTCGATCTTGCCAAGGTCGACAAGCAACTTGAGCGCATCAATTTAATGCATCTAAATGAAGGTACCTTAAGCGAACTCACCACGAAAACTGAAAGGCGCATGTGCCAGCAAATCACTGGCAGACAAGCTCACGGAATAGAGTTTCAAGATGGCATGGAAATGTTCAATGCTGGCGTGGTCGGTCTAATGCCAGGACAAACTGAGTCTATGACGTTAGCATTGAGTCTATGCGATACTTGGCTAGACTGGGAAGTGACTCCCCGACTTATAGAGCAATTAGCGCTAAGTGTGGCGTTGAATACGTCACGTGATTTGGGTACTTGCTCCGAACTTATAGGGCATTATTGGAGCACAAAAGATTGGTGGGTTCCTTTCTTAAAACAATGGCTCGATAAACATCATGGACGAACCATAGAAGAGAAAATTACCGCAATCAAAGAGTTGGACACAGCTGCATATCCCTTCTGGGCGAAACGCTCGAATACTGCCCGGCGCCTTCGAAAACTCTTCCGACGTAAGTAGAAAGTGTGAGTGAAGTCACAACGCTTTCGGGCTAAGTCTTTTATCTTCGAAGCTATTCCTGTCTTGGCTATTGCCTGGAGAGATACAACAAAAAACAGATGACCATGCAAAAGAATTGGATTCTAAGCGGAATCGCAGCGACCGGATTGCTATTTGGATCTTGTCAAATGGGCGACAGCGCACCCGAAGGACCGCAAAAAATTACTATCCTTCAAACCGCAGATATTCACGGCCAGGTTTACCCTCATAGCGAGTTATTTTGGGAAAACGAAGAAATCAGCTTCAAAACCCTTGGTGGTTTGGCGAATATGAAAACTTTGTTTGATCAAGAACGTGCGGCAAACCCAAATACCATTATTCTCGACGGTGGTGATCTTATTCAAGGATCGGCAATCGCTGCTTTGTCAAAAGGTGAAGCATTCAGTTCTATTGTAAAAGCCATGGACTTCGACTTCTTGATTCCAGGTAACTGGGAAGTGGTCTACGGTAAAGAGCAAATGATGAAAGTCCTTAAAGGCTATGAGACCCCGGTGATCACCGCCAACATGTTCCATGATGAGGAAGGCAAAGCCCCTATTTTCCCACAATATTGGATCAAGGATATCGCTGGGGCGCGACTAGGATTCATCTCCTACAACGATCCTGAGGTACCAATCCGTCAAAACCCTTCGTTCTCTAAAGGACTAGATTTTGACCCTATTTTGGATAACCTTGGCCAATTGGTCAATAAACTCAAAGACGAAGAAGGTGTTGATATCCTTTTTGTGGTAACACACATCGGAATTAGCAAGCAATTCGACCTTGCAAACAACCCCGCCTTAGAACGCGTGGACTACGTTTTAGGCAATGATACACACGAGCGCATCCGCGAGCCACTTCAAGCCGGTCACGCCAAGGTAACCGAACCTGGTGCCTTCGCATCATTTGTCGGTAAAATGGTTTTAGAAGTAGAAGATGGAAAAATCATTTCAGAGGAATACGAACTTTTAGAGGTAGATCCTACCGTATATGAGGCAGATGCAGACGTTGCTGCAGTCATTGAAGAGGCTATCGCTCCTTATGGTGATGAAATCAATGAAGTTTTAGGATATACCTCCACTCCATTGTACCGCTACTTTGTGGTAGAAAATCCAATGGACAACTTCATTACTGATGCTGCCATGTGGAAAAACAATGTGGATATCGCATTGAGCAACGGCTTTAGATTCAGCCCTCCAATCGTACC
>CAYNLA010000128.1:0-2808 GCA_964397915.1 uncultured Polaribacter sp.
TGCTTAGTTGGAACTGCTCGCGTGATTTCTTATTTACGTGGGGTGAGCGGAGCACAGTGTAAATACGCTTATTAGTTGGTAATGGAATTGGACCATTAACAACAGCGCCAGTACTCTTCACTGTCTTAACAATCTTCTCAGCAGACTTATCTACTAAGTTGTGATCGTAAGACTTAAGCTTGATGCGAATTTTTTGACTCATTATCGTCTATTATTAAGCTTTAGATTCTTCGATTACCTTTTCTGAGATGTTCGTAGGACATTCCGCATAGTGTGAGAACACCATTGAAGAAGTCGCACGACCTGAACTCAACGTACGTAGGGTTGTTACGTAACCAAACATCTCTGATAACGGCACATCAGCCTTGATAACTTTAGCGCCATTGCGATCAGACATATCGTTAACCTGACCACGACGGCGGTTCAAATCACCTACGATATCACCCATGTAGTCTTCTGGAGTAACTGCTTCTAGTTTCATGATTGGCTCCATAATCACAGGAGAAGACTTGCGTGCGCTCTCCTTGAATCCAATCTTAGCTGCCAATTCGAAAGACAACTGATCCGAATCCACAGGGTGGAAAGAACCATCTTTCAATACAACCTTCAAGCGGTCAACCTTAAAGCCTGCCAACGGACCATTAGACATTGCTGCCTTGAAACCATTCTCTACTGAAGGAATGAATTCCTTTGGTACATTACCACCTTTAACTTCGTTCACAAACTGTAGTCCTTCACCTTCAAAGCTATCATCCGCTGGAGAAATTTCGAAAATGATGTCGGCAAACTTACCGCGACCACCCGTTTGTTTCTTATATACTTCGCGATGGCTAGCAGAGCTAGTCAAAGCTTCTTTGTATTCAACTTGAGGTTCACCTACGTTTACTTCTACTTTGAACTCACGCTTCATACGGTCGATCAAAATGTCCAAGTGAAGCTCGCCCATACCTGAGATGATGGTCTGGCCAGAGGCCTCATCAGTCTGCACACGGAATGTTGGATCCTCTTCAGAAAGCTTGGCAAGTGCTGTTCCCATTTTATCAACGTCAGCCTTAGACTTAGGCTCCACTGCGATACCAATTACTGGCTCTGGGAAAGTCATAGACTCAAGTACGATTGGTGCTTTCTCGTCACAAAGTGTATCTCCAGTACGGATGTCCTTGAAACCTACACCTGCACCAATATCACCAGCATTGATTTGATCAATTGGCTCTTGTTTGTTCGAGTGCATTTGGAAAATACGAGAGATACGCTCTTTTTTACCAGAACGAGTATTCTTAACGTAAGAACCAGCATCCAACGATCCTGAGTAAACACGGAAGAAACACAAACGACCTACGAATGGGTCAGTAGCGATCTTAAATGCCAATGCAGAGAATGGCTCATCAACTGATGGCTTGCGTGAATCTGCCTCACCCGTATCTGGGTTTGTCCCATCAATAGCTTCTACATCCAATGGTGATGGCATGAAACGCATTACTGCATCTAGCATAGCCTGTACACCTTTATTTTTAAAGGCAGAACCACACATCATTGGAATGATGCTCATATCAATGGTAGCAGCACGTAATGCAGCAATGATTTCATCTTCGGTAATACTGTTCTCGTCCTCGAAGAATTTCTCCATCAAGTTCTCGTCGTATTCAGCAACTGCTTCAATCAATTCTGCACGTTTCTCATCGACAACATCAATTAGATCTGCAGGGATTTCGATTTCTTCATAGGTCATACCCATGTCGTCCTCATTCCATACAATCGCCTTTTTGCTGATCAAATCTACAACGCCCTTGAATTCAGCTTCGTCACCAATAGGCACCTGAAGAGCAACTGGGTTTCCACCCAACATGTCTCTTACTTGGTTTACAACGTTGAAGAAGTCAGCACCTTGGCGGTCCATTTTGTTAACGAAACCTAGACGAGGCACGCGGTATTTATCCGCTTGACGCCAAACAGTTTCAGATTGAGGCTCAACACCATCAACCGCAGAAAACAATGCAACAACACCATCTAAAACACGCAATGAACGTTCTACCTCAACGGTAAAGTCAACGTGTCCGGGAGTATCGATAATATTAATAGCGTAAGACTGTCCTCTGTAAACCCAGTTACAGTGCGTAGCTGCAGAAGTAATGGTAATACCACGCTCTTGCTCTTGCTCCATCCAGTCCATGGTTGCAGCACCATCGTGTACCTCACCAATTTTGTGACTTACACCTGTGTAGTAAAGAATACGTTCTGTCGTAGTAGTCTTACCTGCATCAATATGCGCAGCAATACCAATGTTACGAGTGTACGTTAAGTCTCTATTTCCTTTTGCCATGATATCGTCTATTAGAATCTAAAGTGAGAGAATGCTTTGTTCGCTTCAGCCATACGGTGTACCTCAGTACGCTTTTTAACTGCAGCACCTTCTTCCTTAGAAGCTGCGATAATTTCGGCAGCCAACTTTTGCGCCATTGAGCGCTCGTTACGACCACGTGCATAAGTGATCATCCACTTCATACCCAACGTAACCTTACGGTCAGGACGAACCTGCATTGGGATTTGGAAGTTAGCTCCACCTACACGACGACTACGAACCTCAACATGTGGCATCACATTGTTCAATGCTTCTTTCCACACTTCAAGACCATTGCCTTCAGTTTTTTCTGAAACAATGTCGATAGCATCATAGAATATGTTGAATGCAATTGACTTCTTGCCATCCAACATCAAGTTGTTTACAAAACGAGTTACTAGCGTATCGTTGAACCTTGGATCCGGTAGTAACGGACGTTTTTTAGCTCTTGCTTTTCTCATGAGTTCTTA
>CAYNLA010000129.1:0-2779 GCA_964397915.1 uncultured Polaribacter sp.
GTAATGAATCTTGTTCATGTGGAGGACGTGGCGGGCCAATTGGTCCATATTGCCACCCACGGAATACCTTCTGAGCGATACAACATCTATGGAAACTCTGAAATCACCCAAGGTCAATTTGCATCTTTCGTAGCACAGTGTTTGGGTAGTGAACTGAAGGCATTGCCAGAAGACGTGCTCGTAAAAAGGTTTGGAAATACGGTCACTGAAGCGCTGACCTCCTCTATTGTCTTGGGTACGAAACATACAAAATGGAAGGACTCGTACGCCTTAAAGCACCCAGACTGGAAAAAGATGGTCCGCGAAATCTGCGCCGCCTACTTACGGAAGTCGTAAAGCATGTACTCGCCGAGGGTGCCTAGTATGGTTCGGGCTATTCTGGCATCCAATCTCCATAGGAACATTCGAATCTTGTTTGGCAACAACCGATGAATCTTGTGGTAATACCAAGCGGGGAAAAGAATACTATAACCGCGCTGATCCACACATTTAGAAGAAATGGCAGCCTTAATCTGAGCCGTGGTATAACATCGAGAAGCTAGGAAGTTCGTAGGTGAATAGCCGCCCCAAACTTTTCGGAGGCGTGCAAAAGCCCATTTAGGTTTTCCTTTTAATAGCTCGATGAGCATTCCGCCAACGTACCATTTATTGACAAACGTCAGTACCATGTGACCCCCTGGCAGAAGTAAACGTTCTAACTCCTTCATGGCAGCCTCAAGGTCGTTGACCGTATTCAAGGCCCCGAAGAAAACGTAAATCATATCATATTTGACCTCGGGGAATTGGCCCTCGATATCTTCGACACTCCCACAAGCAACTTGGGCATTGCTCATTTTGCCAGCATCTATTTTCTCTTGGGCTAGACGCACCATTTCTGGACTGATATCTAAACCATAAACCTCAGCTTGCGGATGGGTTTGAGCGAAATGCACCAAGTCAAAACCAGGGCCAAAACCTATTTCTAAAACGCGTTTAAACTCATACTGACGAACGTGTTCGCGAAAGCTTTGCCGAATGCGCTGCAAGGAGTCGTTCTTCCAATAGCGCTTCTCAAAGTCGACGGCGTCTTTGTCGTAATAGGTTCCAACTTCCTCGTAGTAGTGATCACTCATTTCTTGGTGCCATTAGCAATGCCCCAAAGGTCCAAAACAGGAACGCAAAACCGGGCTGATTTAAAAAATTGTTGACGTTCATGTGAAACAAATACGTCACTATACCCAAGAAATAAGGTGCCGATTGCCAATTCTCTGCTCCAATAGTCCAAATTCCACGTCGCATCCAAAGCACCAAAATCATCATAAATACAACTAGTGAAGGCCATCCGTTTTCACTGAGCTGCAACAATAGCTCATTGTGTGCTGATCCCCCGGAGCCTTGTGGGATATCATCTGGATTGCGAACGCTCAATCTGTTCATGAGTCCTGACTCTTGGAAGGGAACGTATTGAAATTGATACGTGCCCGGACCAAAGCCTACATGAGGGCGTTCTTGAAACATCTTCAAGGCCGAAACCCAGCGGTTCAGGCGTTCCATGTTGCTCACATCGGTTTGGACGTTGGTGACCGATAGGGTCTCTTCGAAAACATTAGAATTCGGGTCGTGACTTTCCACCTTGTTGTATTGGAAGGCTTCGCGGATTCGGTCTGCTCCGCCTAATGACAACGCCAAAATGAGGAGGATTATGGGCGCAAATAATCGGCCCATACGGGGAATGTGAAGCAACGCCCAAGCTGCCAACATGATCACTATAGAAAGCAATGCTGCTCGGGATTCTGTAAATATTACAACAACTAGGGCAAGTACGAATAGAGCAAGAAAACGTTTTTGAACTTTTGATCTGCCAAGGAAGTAACCGGCAAACAGCGCAGCCACTGCACCTACATAAGTGCTTGAATAAAAGAACGGCTTGAAGATGCCTACGATGGTGATGGGGTTGAACTCGTACTGATAGAATTGGTACGCACCCCAAAGAACAGCCAATAAAAAGGAGATGAAGAAATTACGCAGCCAAAGATGAACTTCGCGGCGTTCAAACAGTTGGGCACCATAGTAAAATACCCATACGAATATTAGGTTGAGCAAGGTGAACTTTACGCTAACCTTCAACATCTCACTGAAGGCCAATGGTACAACAAAGGTGAGTATCCACAACGCCGGGAACCATTGTCTTCCAATGATGTTCCATCTATGGTTTGTGATGAATTCTCGAAAAACTACAAGGGCCAATACCGCTATGAGCCATTCACCTGGCAGCATCATTTCTAGGGCACCTAGGTCAAATTTTACGCTTAACGGAAGTACCGCTGCGAAAACCCGGAAGGCATGCGCTTGCCATCCATTTTCAGAAATAATTACTGCCATCAAAAGAGCCAGTAGCGCGGAAAATGCTAAAGCCCAATGCTCCGTCCAATATGCTGCCCCTACGAATACCACGACAGGTAGAAGGGCCTTAATGCGCCATGGAATTAGAGCTTGCACCCTTTTATTTTTTCATGAGTTCAAAAGCCCACAATGAGGCAAGAGCGATGATGGCTGCTAAAATTCCTGCGGCCCACCAAGGCAATCCCGAAGGTGACGATGGCACTTCAGCCGATGAAATCACATAGGATTTAGGTGCTGGTGCTGCTAAATATCCTTTCAACTCCTCTTGCTTGCGTTGGGCATCCGTCCACTCCACTACAGCGGAGCCGTATTGACGTTCCTTTTGGAAAAGCAACGCTGCTAATGCCAACGAATCCGTTTGTGCTTCAAATCTTAATGAATCAAGTACTTTGCGTAA
>CAYNLA010000130.1:0-2757 GCA_964397915.1 uncultured Polaribacter sp.
GATTCAATACCATTGCGAGTTTTACTTTCTTCGTGATTAAGAGTCATTTGTTCAACGATGATGCCTCGGCTGTTGGGGTATGGCCAACGCTTTTCGGAAGTGTTGGAGCGTTGATTACGACATTCTTGGTAATTCCAATTGTTGCTTGGATGTCAAAGAGCCTTGGAAAAAAGCGTGCTTTTATTTTAAGTCAGGCAATTTCAATAATCGGGTACATCCTACTATGGTTCTTGATGATTCCAGGTAAGCCTTATATGTTCTTGTTTGCACTGCCTTTCCACTCATTTGGCATTGGTGGATTGTTTACCATCATGATGTCCATGACATCTGACGTTTTGGACATTGATGAGCTCAATACCGGCAAGCGTCGCGAGGGCGTCTTTGGAGCGATTTACTGGTGGATGGTAAAGCTGGGTTTTGCCTTTGCAGGTGCGCTAAGTGGACTTATTTTGACTGCAGTGAATTACCAGAGTGGTGGAGGTACGCAACCAGAAGGTGCCGTAGATGGTTTGAGAATGTTCTTCTCTGGGCTGCCTATTCTTTGTACACTGATCGCTATTGCTGTGATGTGGAATTACAAGGTCGATGAAAATTATGCGAAAGAGGTCCGCGCAAAATTGGACCAACGAAAATCAGAAACTGCACATTAAAATTTACCAATACCTATGTCTTTTAGAAGAGAGAAATTTTTGTCGCTGGCCGGTCCAGTAGTCAACAATCTTAGTCTTGAAGAATTAAAATCTCAAAGCCGTCAAATGTTGGCGGATGGAATTCACGGCATTTGTTTTAGTGCCTACGATGAAGGCCAGAAACCTGGCGATCAGCTTTCCGAAGCACAAGTCCGTCGAAAGCTTGAAATTTTAAAGCCACACATCTCTTGGGTGCGCACATTTTCATGTACCGAAGGGAACGAAATCATTGCTCGAGTAGCACATGAAATGGGCATCAAAACTCTAGTAGGCGCCTGGTTAGGGGATGACCTAGAAAAAAACGAAGGTGAGATTGAAGCCTTAGTAGCCCTTTGTAAGGAAGGGGTAGTAGATGTCGCAGCTGTGGGTAACGAGGTCTTGTACCGTGAAGACCTTACAGCCGATGCACTTGTAGATTACATCAAACGTGTCAAAGCTCAGGTTACTGAAGTTCCTGTGGGTTACGTTGATGCCTACTATGAATTCACTGACCACCCAGAGGTGGCTGATATTTGTGATATCATCCTAGCGAATTGTTACCCGTACTGGGAGGGCTGTTCTCTAGAGTATTCACTGATGTACATGAAGCAAATGTATTTTGAAGCGCAAGCCGCTGGAAAAGGTAAGCCTGTTCTTATAACAGAAACAGGATGGCCAAGCAGTGGTCAAAGCATCGGTGGTGCACATGCATCGTTCGAAAACAGCTTGAAGTACTTCATCAACGCTCAGCGTTGGTCTAAGGCAGAGGATATCCCTATGTTCTATTTCTCATCCTTCGACGAGAGTTGGAAGATTGAGAAGGAAGGTGATGTAGGTGCGTCTTGGGGTCTTTGGGACAAGGACGAACAACTCAAATTCTAACCTCCCGCAGGTATTCGTACTGCGCGAGATTTTAAATGATAACGGGCCTGGTTTCACAGAAACCAGGCCCGTATTTTTTTGCCTTTTTCTTGGCTTATTGTTTTATGATCTTTTCTCGATAGCCTTTGAATCCAGGTTGAAGGATTTCTAAAACATACATTCCTGGCGCGTATTCTGCTGTTGGGATGTATGTGCTAATAGTGTGGTTGTTGGTGTACACCTGCTTGCCGGTGATGTCATAGAGATTGACGGTGCTTGGGCCATTAAGTCGCACATGCAATTGGTCACCGAAAGGATTTCCAATAGCGCCTATTCCATCGCGGGCTGCTTCTTCTATACTTAGGTTGGATTGTTGGTAGATGCGCACGTAATCCACTTCCATGGCACTGCTGGTAAAGGTTGAATCGATAGACGGTTGAATCGCGATGTTCAGTAGCAAATATTGTGGATCGTAGAACGGCCAAGTACTTGCAGTGTAGGTTGAAGGTTCGTAAGTGTAATGTACTACACTATCCACGCTGAACACCATTTTGGTTTCGCTCCACTCTAAGGCATAGACGTGGTAGTTTGTGCTGGCGCCACTGACGTATTGTCCTCCAACATTTACGGTACCTCCAAAACTGGATGGGGTGTGCATGGCACTGGAGACATAGTTTTGGTTGTGACCCCAATGCTCCATGATATCGATCTCGCCACAGGCTGGCCACCCTGTAGTTCCGTAGCCTTGAACCTGCCAATACGCACCAATTTCTGTAATGTTTTGTCCCAACATCCAAATGGCGGGCCAAGTTCCGACTCCAGTAGGGAGTTTGGCGCGCACTTCAACGCGGCCATAAGTAAAGGCAAACTTGGAATTTAATCGCGCAGAGGTGTAGTCCTTAGTGACGTTTTGATCGGTATAGGTTTCACTAAGGGCCGTTAGGTGAAGGCTCCCGCCACTTACATAGGCATTGGTATCACGGTTGGTGTAATGCTGGATTTCTCCATTAAACCAGCTTTGTCCGTTGTTGGGCAGGATGGTTTGATGCCACCATTTTGAGGTGTCGAGGCCCCCGTCGACGTTGAATTCATCCGCCCAAACTAGGGTATCAAAAACTTGGGCTTGTAAGGAAGTTGTGCTGATGAGCAAGACAAGGGCAAAAATGGAACGCATAGCTAGTGTTGTTGTTTGTAAAAATCGGGTCTAATGGGGACTTGGCCCAATTTC
>CAYNLA010000131.1:0-2738 GCA_964397915.1 uncultured Polaribacter sp.
CCAATGCTACCTGGTCACCCGCTTTAATGCGCTGTGCCAATTCCACTTCTTCCTCCGCCGTAATCAATTCTACCTTACCAATTTCTTGTAGGTATTTATCTAGGGAGGCGGTTTCGCGGTTGGTAACCTGTTTTGTGATTTTTAACTGTCTCATTTTTGGCCTTTGTCTTTTAACATGTAGTCGTGAGCGGTTAAACACCACTCACGACTCACAAGTTCAAAATATATGAATTATGCGTCAGTTTTTTCAGGCTTTGGTAAAAGCACTTTTCTACTGAGCTTCATTTTACCTGCCTTGTCAACTTCCAACAATTTAACGCGGACTTTGTCGCCTTCTTTTAAGACGTCTTCTACGTTTTTAATTCTTGTCCAATCGATTTCAGAGATGTGCAACAATCCTTGAACCTTCGGTGCGATTTCGATGAATGCACCATAGGTTTGGACGCCGCGAACAACACCTTCATATTCAGCACCAACTTCCGGTTCGAAAGCTATGGCACGAATCATATCGAGTGCTTTGTTCATCATATCATAATCTTTACCAGCGATCTCAATATGACCTCTATCGTCAATTTCTTCAATGGTAACAGTTGTTCCGGTATCCGCTTGAATTCCTTGGATGTTCTTACCACCTGGGCCAATGATTGGGCCGATGAATTCTTTCTTCACGGTCAATTTCATGATCTTAGGCGCATTTGGCTTCAATTCCTCACGTGATGCAGGCATCGTCTTGAGGATTTCTTCCAAAATGTGTAAACGTCCTGCACGGCTTTGTTTCAAAGCGTTTACCAAGATTTCATAGCTCAAGCCTTTAATCTTGATATCCATTTGACAGGCTGTAATACCTTTTTCTGTACCAGTGACTTTGAAGTCCATATCTCCTAAGTGATCCTCATCACCCAAGATGTCAGAAAGTACAGCATATTTCTCGCCGTCTGAAATCAATCCCATGGCGATACCACTAACCGGACGAACCATTTTCACACCTGCGTCCATCAATGCCAAAGTACCCGCACAAACAGTAGCCATTGATGACGACCCGTTTGATTCTAGGATATCACTAACCACACGGATGGTATATGGGTTTTCCGGATCGACCATTTGGTACAATGCACGTTGTGCAAGGTTACCGTGGCCTACTTCGCGACGGCTTACCCCACGAATCGGACGTGCTTCACCAGTCGAGAATGGAGGGAAGTTGTAGTGCAAGTAGAACTTCTCTTCGCCTGTGAAGGTCGCATCGTCGATTCTGTTTGCATCCAATGAAGTTCCCAAGGTAACTGTAGTCAAAGATTGCGTTTCACCACGAGTAAACACAGCTGAACCGTGTGCGCCCGGTAAGTAATCTACCTCAGACCAGATAGGACGTACAGTAGTCGTATCGCGACCGTCTAGACGTTTACCTTCATTGAGGACCATGTCGCGCATGGCCTTGTATTCTACGTCGTGGAAGTATGTTTTT
This sequence comes from uncultured Polaribacter sp., assembly GCA_964397915.1. GTDB lineage: Bacteria > Bacteroidota > Bacteroidia > Flavobacteriales > Schleiferiaceae > UBA10364. The sequence continues at coordinate 1,463 of CAYNLA010000131.1, forward strand.
GCAAAACCAGTGTTTGCAGCCAACCACTCCTCATCTTTACCTTCAAGGTATTCGTTCAAAACTGCTTTGAAAGCTGCTGAGCGCTCGTGCTTAGGCATTCCGCTTTTCGCAACTTCATATACTTTGTCGTAAGTCAGTTTCATAACCTCCTCACGAACTTCTTCGTTATGTGTTTCGTGGCTGTATTCACGCTTAACTTGAGCTTTCTCTACTTGAGAAGCAAGTCTCAACTGCGCTTCAATCTGAACCTTGATCGCATCGTGAGCGAATTTAATGGCCTCAACCATTTCTTCTTCTGAAATTTCTTTCATCTCACCTTCAACCATTACGACGCTATCCATAGATGCGCCAATAACCATATCAACTTCCAAATCTTTAACCTGTGCAGGCGTTGGGTTGATAATCAGTTCACCGTTGATACGGCCAACACGAACTTCTGAAATAGGACCGTCGAATGGAAGGTCACTTACTGCGATAGCTGCAGATGCTGCCAATCCAGTAAGAGAAGTCGCTTCTACGTTTTCATCGTAGGAAATCATCTGAATCATGAGTTGGATCTCAGCGTGGTAATCCTTTGGGAACAAAGGACGCAATACGCGGTCGATCAAACGCATGGTCAAAACTTCATTGTCTGAAGGACGTCCCTCACGCTTGAGGAAGCCTCCTGGTACGCGACCATTGGCCGCAAACTTTTCACGGTAATCTACCGTAAGCGGAAGGAAGTCTACACCGTCCTTCGCCTCTTTGCTAGACACGACAGTGGCTAACAGCATTGTACCACCACACTTCACGACAACAGAGCCATCTGCTTGCTTTGCCAGTTTCCCGGTTTCAAGCGTGATTTCTCTTCCGTCTGGAAGTACGATAGTTTCAGTAATTGCTTTAGGAATCATATATAATTGAAATAGATACGTTTTATACGCAAAAAGGCAATTGTAAAAATTGCCTTTTTGTCGTTCGTTGTGTTGCGCTTACTTTCTCAAGCCTAGCTTTTCAATAATTGCGCGGTAACGCTCGATATCGTTTTTCTTTAAGTAGTTCAGCAGCTTTCTGCGCTTTCCTACTAAAGCGATCAATGAGCGCTCAGTGTTGTGGTCTTTTCTGTTTTTCTTTAGGTGTTCAGTCAAGTGGTTAATTCTGAAGCTGAACAATGCGATCTGGCCTTCTGCAGAACCAGTGTCTTGAGCTGATGCACCGTGCTGTGCAAAAATCTCTTCTTTCTTTTCTTTCGTTAAATACATGTCAAAATCGTATTAGATGTTTGTAATGCTATGAG
>CAYNLA010000132.1:0-2692 GCA_964397915.1 uncultured Polaribacter sp.
AGCTTCATGAAATAAGCTCCGGGCTGTGCTATTCCGGGTACATAGGCCTCTTGAGCATCCGAAGAAAAGCTCAACAGTAGAGTCCCGATTAACGCGAGAGTTGTTCTAACTTGCGGGAAGATGAAGGAGGCATTTTTCATAGCGCGGAAGATTCAAAAAAGTATGGGGTCAAAAGTCATTGGTCCTTTGCTAAAGTTAAGCATCGCAGCAACTGCAATGGGCATGGCCTTGGTCGTTTTATCCATAACGTCAGGAAAGGGCCTTCAGCATGCCATCATGGACAAGTTTCGCGAACTTGAAGGTGATTTTACGGTCCAAGCCTATTCGCTGAATCGAACCGAAGAATGGCGCCCTATCGCATTAAAAGACAGCCTATATGCTGCGCTAGTACAAGCCCCCTATGTGGACCGCGTTTTTCCTGTAGTGCAAAAGGCTTCTCTATTGGTTAACCCAGCAGTAGATGTTTTTGAAGGGGTTCAAATTCAAGGATTTACACCCGACAACTTCGACTATTTTTCAAGACAATTTAAAATTACTGGCAATTCCATAACCACACGGTACGGATGCTGGATCTCAACAGAAATGGCTTCAAAGCTTCAACTGAATATTGGAGATACAGCGGTCTTGACTCTACTGAAAGGTGAGCGTGGTTTGCCTCGATTAATCAATACGGAGATTTACGGAACCTACAGCTCTGGATTGGATGAATTCGATCGTCAAAATATTCTCATGTCTGATGTGGATGTTCGAAGATTGAATGGCTGGAATAACGATAGTGTCAGTACCTATGTTGTCCACCTAAACGCACCCGAACAACGTGCGACATTGAGTGCATATTGGAATGCGCTCGTTCCCTATGATCTGCAGGTAAGCTCGTTGGAATCGCGCCACCCGGCAATCTTTGGATGGCTCGCATTATTTGATACGAATATTGTTTTAGTCTTGGCCATTGTGTTGATTGTAGCCATTTCAAACTTGATTACTGCGCTGCTGGTTCTAATAATTGATCGAACTCGTATGATTGGTATCCTAAAAGCTATGGGGGCACCGGACCGCATGATTTTACAGGTATTCCAGTGGCTAAGTCTAAATATTTTGGTAAAAGGGCTACTCATCGGCAATGCGGTAGGCCTTGGCCTGAGTGCATTTCAGCAATGGTTCGATTGGGTCCAATTGGACCCTAGTACCTATTACATCGCTTCCGCACCCATCCACTTTGATTGGGCGTGGATTGTAGGGGCAAACCTAAGTTTCATCCTTGTCGCCTACTTCATTCTTTTAATACCAGTACGTTGGATTGCTCGTTTACAACCTATTCAAAGTATCCAATTTAATTAGGCTACAGCCCCTATCTTTAGGGCACCGAATTCAAACAGAAGCAGCACATGCGCCCTATTTACAACAGCATTTTAGAAACTATTGGCGACACGCCAATGATCAAGCTTAATAAAATCGCTCAGGACTTTCCATGTCCTGTTTACGCTAAAGTGGAATATTTCAATCCAGGACATAGCGTTAAGGATCGAATGGCATTAAAAATGGTTGAAGATGCCGAAGCACGAGGCGACCTGAAACCTGGAGGAACCATTATTGAATGTACCTCAGGAAATACGGGAATGGGGCTTGCTTTAGCGGCAATTGTCAAGGGATACAAACTCATCTGTACCCTTAGCGACAAGCAAAGCAAGGAGAAAATGGACATTCTTCGCGCCATGGGAGCCGAAGTATACGTTTGTCCTACGAATGTGGCGCCGGAACATCCGGACAGCTACTACAGCGTCGCATCAAGATTAAACAAAGAGATTCCTAATTCATTCTACCCATACCAATACGACAACCTCAGTAACCGCGAGGCACACTACGAAAGTACAGGACCTGAAATTTGGGAACAAACAGAGGGTAAGGTGACGCATTTTGTAGTCGGTGTTGGCACGGGAGGTACCATTTCTGGTGTAGGTAAATATTTGAAGGAGCAAAACCCGAACATCAAAGTTTGGGGAATCGATACCTACGGTTCGGTGTTCAAGAAATACCACGAAACCGGAGAGTTTGACGAAAAAGAGATTTACAGCTACATCACTGAAGGAATTGGGGAAGATATCCTGCCTAAGAATGTAGATTTTTCCGTCATCGATTACTTCGAGAAGGTTACTGATAAAGATGGGGCGTTGGCAACGAGAGAATTGGCCAAAAAAGAAGGCCTTTTCTTGGGCTACAGCTGCGGCTCTGCGTTCCAAGGACTCCGTCAGCTCAAAGACCAACTTACCCCTGAGGATGTGGTTGTGGTACTCTTTCACGACCACGGATCACGCTATGTCGGAAAGGTATATAACGACGACTGGATGCGCGATCGCGGATACTTAGCTCCAGCGAATAAGGTCGCAAAAGACCTTATCGACGGGCACAGTCATTTACCACTGGTCACGGTCAGCACTACCGCGCCGATCAGTAATGCAGCGAGTTTGATGAAAACACACGACATCACTCAGATTCCTGTGATGCAAAATGGTGAAATGGTGGGTTCCATAGATGATCACACACTACTTAGCAGCATGCTTGATAATCCGTCCAGCTCAACTTTAGTGGGTCAAATAATGGGAGCTCCCTACCCTGTTGTAGACTTAACCACAAGCATTGAGGATATTGCCAAGATGGTAAAAGGCGGTCACCGCGCAGTATTGGTCAAATTTGG
>CAYNLA010000133.1:0-2691 GCA_964397915.1 uncultured Polaribacter sp.
TAGATTGTGATGAGAATGGTGACCTATACATTCTCGGCTCCACGGGATCCGATGATTTCGGAGTAACGGCCACAGCATACGATACCTCATTTGCAGCAGGGGCGCAAGTCACCGCAGAATACTACACGTTCACCCAAGGCACCGACCTCTTTGTGGCGCATATCAGCGCAAACGGGACCCAGTTAGTGGGAAGCACGTACCTCGGCGGTGCGGGTAATGATGGCATCAATACGAACCTTGGATTTAATTACGGGGACAGCTACCGCGGCGACATAGAAGTAGGTCGTAATGGCGGACACGTCTACATCGCAAGTTCGACCTTGAGCGGTACCTATCCGACCTTGGCTCCGGCGACAACGCATCAAGGGAATCAGGACGGGGTATTGAGCATTTTAAGTAGAAACATGACCCAATTATTGGCCAGTACCTACGCCGGAACTTCAGGTGATGACGCGCTGTATTCCATTGCCTTATCGGATAAAAAGGGATTGAATTATCCTGCGCCAAGCATGAAGTACAGCCCATTCTTTGTGGCAGGTTCTGTGGGTGCATCGTCAGACAGCACCTTCGAAATGGGTTGGGTGAATGCGGCGTACAGTACGGCTATTCCGACCAATACGGATCAAAATGGAATCTTACTTTCTGGATATATTGATGAGCTAAATCTCAGTATTCCGGGAGCGAACTTCGTTATGGATGCCATCGACGTTCAAGCGGATACTGGATACAACCAACATTTCTTTGTGGAGGTGAATTCTGAAACCGATACGAATACCATCGTTACAGTAATGGGCCAGCACAAGGGCGGCATTGTGGGTGATGGAGGCCTTTGGGGACAACCAGGAAGTGCTCAATATTTTCAGGAGTTTAAACGCAATACGAATTCAGGTTTTGACCTACGTCGCACGGTAGTCTGGGGCGATAGCTCAAATGCCACGGTGGATGTTAGTCCTACGGCACTGCTGGTAGATGATTGTGGCAATACTTACTTCAGCGGCTGGGGTGGATCTCCTAACCCGGAGGGCAACACGAACAATATGGTCACAACGCCCAATGCCATTCAAAGTACTACAGACGGACGCGACTTGTATTTTTTAGTTTTGGACCCCGACTGGAAGAGTGCACGAATGGCCACTTATTTTGGGGGGCCAGGTCGAGAACACGTTGATGGCGGCACCTCCAGATTCGATCGTAATGGGCGCATTTTCCAGGCGGTCTGTGCAGGCTGTGGCGGTGCATCAAGCTATCCTTCATTTCCTTCTACAGCCTATTCCACGACCAATAACTCTGCGAATTGCAACCTCGCAGTAACGGTCATTGATTTGGACATTCAAAATGCTCGTGTGGAAACCTATCCGGATCCACCGGCCTTCTGTTTGCCTAACACATTTATCTTACAGGATTCCAGTGCCAATGTGCAGCAATTCACAGTAAACTGGGGGGACGGTAACTCGAATACGGGGACAACTCTTCCCAACGGTCATGTATATGCTTCGCCGGGCACCTACCCAGTCCAAGTCATTGGGCATGATACCATTTGTGATACATGGGACACAGCGACCTTTAATATCCAAGTAAATCCTGCATACGATTCTGCCTTTACCTACTTCGATTACGATTATTGTGATCCAACGCGCACTGTAAATATCTCATTACGGAGTACTTTGGATTCGTCGGTTATTACGGACCGAGTATTGGATTGGAACATCGCCGGGGCCAATTTCACAGCCTCACAGTTCCAAACAACCGTGCCTACCGCCGGGTATTCGTTGATTACGTTGACTTCGCTCGATACCGTTTGTAATGTTGCTGAGGAATTTGTCGATACCATCTTCTTCAGACTCCCGCCTTATCTGAACATCATCTCGGATGTTGAGGATTGTGAAACCCAAGAATTCGTTGAGTTTTCTCCTGCTTACAATGGCGTCTACCAAGGATTTGAATGGCTCGTCGACGGCCAAAATCAGGGTGCGCTTAACCCACTGACCATCGGTACTACGGGCATCTATGAAATCTCCCTAGTGGGGTACGACAGCATTTGTAATACCACCGATACCCTCACAGAAACCTTTGACATCTACTTCGCTGGTGAACCCTTTACGGTACCAAACGTCATTACGCCCAATGGAGATAATGTGAACGACCGTTGGACCATGAACACCAGCGAAAATTGGGATAAATTCCACGCGATTTTATATAATCGTTGGGGCCTTAAGGTTTTTGAAACTACAGCACCAACCTTTGATTGGGGGGCAGATTATGATGGTAAGATTCTCACCCCGGGTGTGTACTTTTACCAAGTCGAAGCCGAAAATCGTTGTGGCGTCGTCACCGAAGAAGGAACCCTACACATTACCTATTAATTATGATCACAGTATACCATAATCCACGTTGTCAAAAATCTCGTGAAGCCCTTGCGCACCTCGATGCTAAGGGTCTTGAATACAACATACGTCTGTACATGAACGATGAGGATAGCATGAGTGCTGCCGAGTTTGAAAATGTGCTCGATGCCCTTGAGATGGATGCCATTGAATTGGTCCGTACCAAAGAAGCATTGTGGAAGGAAGAGTTTAAGGACTTAGAGCTTGATGAAGATGAGATTATTCTCGCCATGATTGAGCATCCGCGTTTAATGGAGCGACCAATTGTCATGAATGGAAATAAAGCTGTTGTGGCGCGTCCTGCGGA
>CAYNLA010000134.1:0-2671 GCA_964397915.1 uncultured Polaribacter sp.
ACCGCTACCAAGCGATCAACCAATTCAATACCCGTAGGCTTTACTTTTCGTGCGTTGTGCATTGTATTCGCCATTTTAGAATTTCAAGCCGCCTTCGCGAGCGCCTTCAGCCAATTGTTTAACACGTCCATGGTATAAATATCCACCACGGTCGAAGCAAACTTCAGTTATTCCTTTTTCAGCTGCCAACTTCGCTAGACCTTGACCTACTTGGAAGCTCTTATCGCTCTTTGTACCTGTCGTACTTTCCAACTCTTTACTACGTGAAGAGAAAGACAACAATGTAGTTTGATTCACATCGTCAATCAATTGAGCGTATATTTCTTTATTACTTCTGAATACAGATAGACGAGGCTTCTGTGCTGTACCAGTGACTACCTTACGAATTCTTCTGCGAATGCGAAGTCTTCTTTCTGTCTTAGTTAATGCCATCTCTTATCTATTATTTACTTGCAGACTTACCTGCTTTTCTACGAATTACTTCACCTTTGAATCTGATACCTTTTCCTTTGTAAGGTTCTGGCTTACGCAAAGAGCGAATTTTTGCTGTGATCGCACCCAATAACTGCTTATCGTGTGACGATAATGTTACTGTTGGCGCTTTCCCTTTCTCCATAGTTGTTTCAACTTTCACCTCTGCTGGGATTCCAAACAGGAAGTTGTGAGAGTATCCTAGGGAAAGATCTAATACTTGACCTTGATTGCTAGCACGGTAACCCACACCAATCAATTCCAAAGTATGTGTAAAGCCTTCGCTTACACCGACAATCATGTTATTGATTAGCGAACGATACAATCCGTGTTTCGCTTTATGTTCTTTAGCATCTGAAGGGCGCTCAACAGTGATAACGTTTTCCTCCATCTTTACAGTGATACCACCCGACAATTCTTGAGTGAGTTCACCAAGCTTTCCTTTCACAGTAACAGTGCTACCACTAATGGCAACCTCTACGCCTGCAGGCACGGCAATTGGTGCTTGACCTATTCTTGACATAATTTATATTTATTAGCTAACTGTACATAGCACCTCACCACCGATGTTATCGATGCGAGCTTGCTTATCAGTCATTAGTCCTTTCGAAGTACTAACCACAGCAATACCCAAACCGTTTTTCACGCGAGGAATATCCGAGCTAGACTTATACTGACGAAGACCTGGCTTACTAATACGCTTAATCTCGCGGATAGCAGGAGTCTTAGTCAATCTATCATATTTCAAAGCAATCTTCAAAACATTCTGAGGCGCTACTTCCTCTACCTTGAAGTCATGGATAAATCCTTGATCTTTCAAGATTTCAGCGATAGCAACCTTAGTTTTGCTTGAAGGCATTTCAACAACTCGCAAACCAGCAGTCTGGCCGTTTCTGATGCGTGTTAAGAAATCTGCAATTGGATCTGTATACATAATACCTTTTCTAAAAAATTACCAGCTAGCTTTCTTCACTCCTGGGATCAAACCTTGATTCGCCATTTCACGGAATGTTACACGAGAAATACCGAACTGACGCATGTATCCACGAGGACGACCAGTTAGCTTACAACGGTTTCTACCACGTACAGGAGATGCGTTCTTAGGAAGCTTCTGCAAGCCTTCGTAATCTCCGGCTGCTTTTAGCTCCTCACGCTTAGCAGCGTATTTAGCAGCTAGTTTTGCACGCTTGACCTCACGGGCCTTCATTGATTCTTTTGCCATTTCCTTTACTTTTTAAATGGTAGACCAAATGCTGTTAATAATGCTTTTGCCTCTTTGTCCGTTGGAGCAGAAGTGACAAAAGTGATGTCCATACCAGTAATACGATTTACTTTATCGATATCAATCTCTGGGAAGATGATTTGCTCGGTAATACCAAAAGTGTAGTTACCACGTCCATCAAATCCTGAAGCTTTGATACCCTGAAAATCACGTATACGAGGAAGTGATGCACTTACAAGGCGATCTAGGAATTCGTACATACGTTCTCCACGAAGCGTTACACGGGCACCAATTGGCATTCCTTTACGCAACTTGAAATTACTAACGTCCTTCTTAGATTTCGTCGGAACTGCTTTCTGACCAGTAATGGTTGTCATTTCGGCAACCGCCTGATCAACTAACTTCTTGTCCGCTACCGCTGCACCAACACCTTGGCTCACCACGATTTTTTCCAATTTAGGAACCATCATGATATTCGCGTAGTTGAACTCTTCTTTCAACTTCAATACAATCTCTTCGTTGTATTTAGTCTTTAATCTAGGTGTCATACTCATTACGATAATACCTCGCCGGATTTTTTAGCGTAACGTACTAGGTTACCGTTATCATCCAATTTTCTACCTACACGTGTAGCTTCATTCGTAGAAGGATCAATCAACGCCACATTTGAAATGTGAATTGGAGCCTCCATTTCTACAATACCACCTTGTGGATTTGTAGCGCTTGGCTTCTGGTGTTTCTTAATCAAGTTAACACCTTCAACCACTACACGATTCATCTTAGGAATAACGCGAATAATACGTCCCTGCTCTCCTTTCGAAGTTCCAGCAAGTACCTTTACGTTATCTCCTTTTTTTATTTTAAACTTTCCCATCTTAATCGATTGTCGTTAAGATTAAAGTACCTCAGGTGCAAGAGAAACAATCTTCATGTACTGCTTGTCACGCAATTCACGCGCAACAGGACCGAATACACGAG
>CAYNLA010000135.1:0-2626 GCA_964397915.1 uncultured Polaribacter sp.
AGCAGATGTCCACAATTTCTTGCGCCTGGCCGTAGCTAAGGGCAAGTTCGATTACCTGGATTTATTGTTCGTTGGAAAGCTGAATATTGCCGATCTACCTACATTGAAAAAATTATCTGAGATGGGCATTGTCGCACCGCCGACCTTCATGCCGCCTTGGATCACTGATAAGCGTTATTTATTGTCTTATTTGAGCTATTCTTCTTTTTTAACGACGTTTGATTCTTCGTTGTCGTCGCCGTTTTACGAGAAGATTTTTGATAAATACGATTGAGGTAATTGGCCGCTTAATTCGTAACTTTAAGAATGAGATTAATCCCGTTTTTACACGTATGAAACTCATCACCCTAAAAACGTTTTCTTCCGACATTTCGGCACACTTGTTCAAGACGCGATTAGAGAGCGAAGGCGTGGAGTGTTTTATTTTGGACGAGAATATTGTTCGATTAAATTCTTTCTATGACCTCGCCGTAGGTGGCATACGTTTACAAGTGCGTCAGGAAGATTTTCAACGTGCCAAGGACTTGGTAGAAGAATGGGACGATCGTCCTTATCTGGATGAAGAGGATCGCGAACTCGAATGCCCGAAGTGTCAATCGACTAACGTCTATGCAGGCTTTAAGAGTTTTAAGACTGCCGCAGGCTGGTTAACTTTGGCAATCTCTTTACTCCTTGTGATTTATCCATTTTATACCAAAACCGTTTTCCGATGCAAGGCTTGTGGGACGGAATTTGATCGTAAAAAAACATGAAACGTAATCCGTATTTAAAAACAACCCAAAAGGTTACAGAAATAGGTCTTGGTGCCTGGCAATTGGGAATTAATTCAGGTTGGAAAGGACTTAGTGATCGCGAGGCTGCGGCGTTGGTCCATGGTGCACTTGATCTTGGCATTAACTTTTATGATACCGCACCAAACTATGGGCATGGAACCGGAGAAGAGCGTTTGGGAAAGGCGTTGCAAGGGGTTGATCGAGACCGTATCGTGATCAACACGAAGTTCGGTCACACTGACCATGGCACCATGAATTATGCTTCCGATTATATTCGAACCTCTCTCGAAGGAAGTTTAAAGCGGTTGAAAGTTGATTATGTAGATTCTCTAATCATTCACAATCCACCTTCGGAGTTTCTAGATGGTAACCAAAATGACCATTACGAGATTTTAGAGCGCCTCATAGAAGAAGGTAAAATCAAGGGATACGGTGCATCCATAGATACGGAGGCTGATGCGCGATTATTGTTATCGACGACCGGTTCTACAGTCATTGAGGCATTTTACAACATCCTTCATCAAGATATCGCTAGGGCCTTTGATTTAGCGATCGAGCGTGGCACCGCAATCATTGCAAAGATTCCACTGGACTCCGGTTGGCTTAGCGGTAAGTATGGCGCAGATGCAAAATTTGAGGGTGTGCGATCGCGTTGGTCTCGTGAAGAAATTGAACAGCGCGCTATGCTCGTGCAGCGGGTCCGTGAGATCATAGGTTCAGAGGCGAGTATGGCTCAAGTCGCCATAGCGTTTTGCGCTGCGCATCCAGCGGTGTCCACGGTTATCCCTGGGGCATTAACGATCGACCAATTGGCCCAAAACGTTGCTGCCGTGGCTACTCCATTGGATGCTTCGACCGTTGATGCGTTGAGAACGTTTTATGAGAAAGAGGTGGCACAGCTTCACCTTCCTTGGTAAGGGATTTCGATAAATTTTACGGGTTTCAAACTAAATCCATTTGCATCGGTTGTATGTATGAATTGAGAAAATACCTATAGCCATGAATGCTTCTAATACAGTTTATATCGTAGGTGCGGGGATCAGCGGACTGATTGCAGCGCTCGAACTTGAAAAAGCAGGATATCGCCCGGTAGTACTGGAGCAGTCGGATGCCGTTGGTGGGCGCGTTCGCACGTTACACGTTAACGGATATGACCTAGATATTGGTTTTCAGGTTTTGTTGAGCGCCTATCCGATGGCACAAAAGTATTTGGACATGGAAGCACTGAAGTTGAAAAAACTTGCTTCTGGAGCTCAAATTCTAGTAGATCGGAAAGCTTATGTTATCGGAGACCCGCTGCGTGATTTTAAAATGTTGGTTCCCACCGTTCTTGCAGGAATTGGTTCCGTGAGAGATAAGTTTCTTGTATTGCGACTGAATGGACGATTGAAGAAAAAATCCAATGAAGCAATTTTTGCCGCGCCTGAAACTACGACGCTTGACTACTTGCGAAACTTCGGTTTTTCAGAAAAGATAATCGCCCGATTCTTTAAACCCTTCTTTTCAGGAATATTCTTGGAAACGGAACTTCAGACCTCAAGCCGCATGTTTGAGTTTGTCTATAAAATGTTTGGTGAGGGTTTCGCAACCATTCCATCGATGGGAATCGGAGCCATTAGTGAGCAGTTGAAATCGAAATTGGTCAATACTGATTTTAGATTTAATGCCAAAGTGATCCAGGTGACCAATGAAGAAATTATCATTGAATCGGGTGAGCGATTTATTCATGAGGGCGTTGTAATCACCGGGGATGCAAGTACTGTTATACCGAATATGAATGATCAAGGTATTGAGTGGAAATCCTGTCAGAATTTCTATTTCGAAGTTGACCATACGAGCATTCCTACGGATAC
>CAYNLA010000136.1:0-2619 GCA_964397915.1 uncultured Polaribacter sp.
TTTTATGGTCCTACAGGCTCCACACATGGGACCGGCTACCTCTATGATACTCACGTACCTTTCCTAATGATGGGCCATGGCGTTTCATCAGGAAGTTCGAACGAGCTGATGCACATTACCGACGTAGTAGACAAGGTCGCCGAAAAAGCCAACCTGCCTTATGCGCCGAACAGCCTTATGGACTAAATCTTTGTGTTTATATTAGCGGGGAACAAACTCGCTAAATACTACACTTATGAAAAAGGCACTACTTTTTTTGGGTCTAGGCATTGCCCTAACCTCCTGCGGAAACGCTTTCTGTGATTGTGACCTCTACGAAGACGATTACACTTGGGACGGTTTTGCATACCAGCTCGACGCTTCCAATTTAGTCGCAGAAGATACTTGCTTGGACGCAGGAATTCTTGATTCTGCAACTGCAGGTGGAGGTTCTACCCCATCCTACCTCACCGTATCAAGAGTTGAATGTCCGTGATGACATTCTAAGAAATAAAAAAACGCGCCCTCCGGGCGCGTTTTTTATATGCTGAAATCTGGTTTTGGGATTTTTGCGCGCTGTGCGCGCAAAAATCCTAAGCCATAAACTTCTTCACCACTTGGATGACCATCCCAACCGTGTAGATCAACAAGCCATAGATTGAAGTGATGCTACTTACTTTAAGTCCACCAGCTAGCATGGCTTGGCTTACGCCACCCATTTGTTCGATACCTTCGAAAGCGCCGAACAGACCAATTAATTGACCCAAAAAGCCAATAGCTAGGGCGAGCATACCCAATTCTTTCACACAGCCATTACGCACAGCGGCAACGATCATCAAGAGAAAAACGACGGTTAGGATGCCCATGAATAGTGGGCCACCCATCATGAATAAATCAATCATAGTTTCTAGTATTTAATTCTGTTTCAAGATCGTAAAAAATGCAGAGTAGGTGGTGGTCAAATCCACGGCTAAATCCGCCGAATCCAATGTTTACGCGCTTATCAAGCCGATTCCAATAAACTTTTGACAATTGATAGCTACATTAGAGCAATGATCTCAAAGAAGTCTTTCCCCTACCTGTATTGGATGGTTGCTTCCCTTTTATTGGCAGCCGTCTACAAAAGCTTTGTGGCGAGTTACAGTCAAAGCTGGATGTTGGCAACGATGCTCATGCCCGGTGCATTATTTGCACGAGGAATAGCACCGCTCATTTGGCAGCAATACGCAAAACGCATTCACTATTGGGTATATCTGTTTATTGGCACCATGTGGTTGGAATACATGGGGGCCATCGCTGCTTACTGGCTTTTATTTGAATTGGACCCAGATTCATTTCCGGAAGTCTTAATCAACCCTGCCTTTGCCCTCTTATGGATAAGTGCATTAATTCTTGCTGAACTGTCTCTATCGTCACGATTGTGGCCTTCGCTGCCACCTAAAAAAAGCGAAACCATTTTAACCTTCATTTCCAATAGAAAAGAAGTTCGTGTCACAGAGAACCAATGCCTTTTTATAGAAAGTAGGGACCGATTCACCTTGGTCCATACTACGGACGGTCAATCGTACGAAACGCAACAGAAAATCAGCCAGTGGGATGAACAGCTTCATTCTTGGGTTCGTGTTCACCGCAGCTTTCTTGTTAACCCCACGCACATCAGAAGCTACAATTCAAAAGAAGTCGAGATTGCCTGGGAAGGCCAAACGCGAACCGTGCCTGTATCGCGTACCTACAAGAATCGGCTGGATGAAGGACTTCAACCTCCGTCGAGGCCCTGATTTGAGACCAAAAAAAACCCGGCCAAAAGCCGGGTTTCATATTCTATCTGAAAAAGATCTTATTTCAATCCTTCCTCGATCAACTTGTTGAATTCGTCCAACTTAGGCAACACAACAATACGAGTGCGACGGTTCGCTGCGCGACCCTCACGAGTATCGTTAGAAGCTACCGGTACGAACTCACCACGACCTGCTGCAGACATGCGCTCAGGAGCAATGTCGAAGTCGTTTTGAAGGACGCGAACAATGTTTGTAGCACGACGAGCACTTAGTTCCCAGTTGTCACTGATACATTCTGTAGCAATTGGGTCAGTATCTGTGTGACCCTCAACCAAAATTTCCAAAGTTGGTTTTGCTTGCATGATCTTCGCTACTTTACCTAGAACTGCTTTTGCGTCATTGCTAACGTAAGCTGAACCTGGACGGAACATCAATTTGTCGCTCAAGTTTACATAAACCACACCTTTCTCAACGCTGATCTGAACATCTTCATCGTTCAAATCACCCAAAGCACCCTTCAAAGAGTTTACTAGGGCAAACGTAACTGAATCTTTGCGGTTCATTGCATCTTGTAAACGCGTGATGGTCATGTCTTTTTCGTTGATGCTTTCCAACGTTTTTTCCATGTTCTCAGCGTTTGTTGCACTCATTGCTGTCAAATCACCAACTTGTTTTGCCAAGTTGTTTTTATCAGCTTTGAGTTCTGCCAATTGCTGAGCTTGAGCATCCTTAGCAGCCAAAGCAGCAGCCAATTCCATTTTCGCATTGCTCAATTTATCAGAAGTAGCGTTTTGCAACTCTTCAAGTTCAACGTATTTCTGCTTACTTACACAGCTGGTCAAGGCGAACGCAGCTGCAAAAG
>CAYNLA010000137.1:0-2462 GCA_964397915.1 uncultured Polaribacter sp.
CCAAAAAGTTGGGTGGTATTTGGACTTTCCGTTTCCCAATACAAGTCATAATAAATGGAGGTATCCTGGCCACTAAGCGCAGTCCTGAAGTGGACATCCATACTGATAATGTAGTGTTGGTTCACGCCAGGAAGGTCTTTTAAAGTGATCTCCATTTCATCCGAAATATCGCCAAAGAGTTGGGTTCCCCCGTAATTCAGATCCAATTCTACCTGCGGCGCAGCTGGGAATACTTGCGTTGCCCTCACCGTTTCGAAATCTGGGTGAGACGCTTCGAAGGTAATGGTACCGCTGAGTACCCCTAATCGATCTTGTAAAAGTTCTATATAATTGCCTTGGAAATCTTGCGTGGTCCAAGTGTATAATGGCGTTCCGTCTTGTAAGAGTTGACATTGAACGTTCTTGACAGCACGGCTTCTTGCAGTATCGTAAATCCCTGCTGATGAACTTACCAGCGCACTAATGCTGCTGTCGCGGGAGTCTAAAAATAGACTACCTGCGAGTTGGCTTTCGTGAGGGGGCATCTCGATATCACGAACGACACCGTTGACCAGGTTATCACAACTAGCGAAGGTGAATAGGGCAATTGAAAGAGCAATGAATGTTCTCATGACTTAAAATTTTATACGGTAAGCGACGCTAGGAATAAGAGGGAAGAGACCATACTCGCGCAATCCTGGATTTCCTTGGTCGTCTGTGGCAGTTTCGATGAAGAATGGGTTCAAGTTATTGTAGGTATTGTATGTACTGAAAACCCACCAGCGGTCGAAGTGACGCTTTTCTTTTTTGAAGCTGATGCTCAAATCTAATCTGTGGTAAGGACTCATTCGGTATGCATTTTTATCCGAGGGTCGTTCGACCAATACTTGTGAAAAGTCCCACCATCCCAAACCATCAGGTAGGTTGGTTAAGTAGGTGTATTCAGGAAGTGTAACCGCACGTCCTGTACCGTAAACCCATGCACCACTAAAGCTGATGTTTTCTGTGAAGTCGTGGCTAGCTACCACGGAAATATCGTGGCGACGGTCGTAAGTGAAGAAGTAGCGTTCGCCACCATTGATGTCATCAAATTGGCGGAAACTCCAACTCAGCGTGTAACCAATCCAACCGGTGGTCTGACCGGTCTTGCGCTGGGCAAACAACTCCATGCCGTAGCTTTCACCAGAGCCTTGGGAGATCTTGTCCTCCCAAGTGTCGTTGTCTACGGAGAACAAGAACGAGGCGCCTTCTTTGTAACTCACGAGGTTGTTCATTTTCTTATAATACCCTTCGACACTAAACTCATATGGTCCAATGTTTTTGGCCAATCCAGTTGCGACCTGCTTGGAAGTTTGCGGTTTGATGCGTGCGGTTGAAGGCACCCAAAGGTCTGTAGGTAGACCAATTCCTTCATTCGTCAAAAGGTTGACGAACTGCATCATATCCGCATAAGAAGCCTTAAACGCTAAGCCGCCGGGGAGGCTGTAATTCATACCGAATCGCGGTTGCAGGCTGTGATAGCTTTCGCCTTCCACGAAGAGGTTTGCGAAGTGCAAGCCGCCGTTAACTTTAAGGTTTTCGGTGACTTTCCATTCATCTTCCAGGAACGCATATACCTCGTCAGAATTCACATCGGTCCCACCTAATGTGGTATCTAAGTTGAAGCCTCCTGAAGAGAATTGTAGGTTGGTTGCACCGGGGGAGAAGGTATGGTGGGTATAATTGGCCCCGAACCGAATGTAATGACGTGCATTCATTGCGTAGTCAAAATCGATGCGTGCGCCGTAATCCTCAATGCCCGAGAAATACAAGCCTGCAAAGCGCTCGTCTTCCATGCCCGTTGTATCCGGATAGGAAGGATAAGTGAGGTTTTCGCTGATGGCGCGCGTATTGAAGTTGTACAGGCTTCGAGTCGCGGTGACGTTAGAGAACAACTTTGGAGACCATTGGTGGTTCCAACGCGCTGCAGTGATGCTGTTTTGCCAGTCTAGGCCGAAGTTGATAGCACTTTCCTCGCGGTACGTGCCTTCCGTCCAAATATCTTTTGATTTAAGACCAAAGTCGTCTTTACCCTGAAAGTGGCTGAGGTACAATCTGTCGTATTGCCCTAGTTTGTAGTTCACCTTCCCATTCATATCGTAGAAATAATAGGTTGGGCTGATGTTGAAATTGGGCTCCTGATCATTCACGCTATTGATGAAAGGAGTGGCCAATACATCAAGGTAGGTGCGGCGCGCTGAGAGCATGAAGCTGGCCTTGTCTTTGATCAGTGGACCTTCAACGGTCATCTTGGAAGAAATTAAACTTACCGTCGCATCACCGTGAAATTCTTTCATGTTTCCTTCCTTCATGTTGATTTCAAGAACCGAAGAAAGGCGGCCGCCGTAACGTGCTGGGAATCCGCCTTTTGTAAGGCTGACATTCGAGATTGCATCGGCATTGAATACCGAGAAGAATCCAAACAAGTGGTTGACATTATATAG
>CAYNLA010000138.1:0-2445 GCA_964397915.1 uncultured Polaribacter sp.
ACAATAAGTTCTTACGCTTCAGTTCTTTGGGCGTACAAATGGCTGTACTTATCTATTTGGGTTCAGAGCTGGGTAAATACTTGGATATTAAGTATGAATCAGAGAAAAACATGTACACCGCAATTTGCATTATGTCTGCCGTTGCTATTTCAATGATTCAGCTGATTAGAGAAATGCCGAAAGATGATTGACGACTCAAAGGCGTTCATTCGATTTACTATTATTTTACTGTGCTTTGCCAGTACGGCAATGGTGATACAGTCGCATTTGTCTGGAATGCCAATTATTGGCTCACTCGGTGGAACATACTTATTGAACAGTTCAACTGCAGCGGCAATTTTCCTGCTAATCATTCGCTTACGGCAAAAGTACTCCGAGCAACTAGGGTTCGTGTTTCTAGCGGGCAGCGGATTTAAATTTTTATTGTTTTTCCTGCTGATATACCCGGTCTTTCATGCAGACGGAGCCTTAAGTAGAGAAGAGTTCTCGACGTTTTTCATTCCGTATTCAATCACAACGGCGATTGAAACCATAGCGCTAGCACGTATTTTAAACAAAAGCTAAATCGCTATTCGGCCAACTTAAATTGTTGTTTAACAATGAATTAAGAAGATTTTCAACATACTCCAGCGCGCTTGTTAATATCTACAAATAAATAGGCGCTTTTCTTTTAAGGGGTGGACATTAAGTGTTAATTTTGCATCGATTTTTAGCCGCTTTAATTCCGCAAAGGGAAATGCAAAATTGTATGAGATCTAAGTTTACTGTCTTTTTTGCCCTCGCAGGGTTCATGTTTATCACTGCTCCAGCGGTTGCTCAAGACGAAAACCACGAAGAACTTCATCACGAACAAACTCACGCAGAGGACGCGCACCACGAAGATGCTCACGCCTTGGATACGCACGCTGAGGAAGCACATTCTGAAGGCCATGGCCACGGAGCATTTGTGCCCGCTTCGGACACCGAAGGCAGAAAAGCAGTGGTCAAAGAGACGGTTGAACATCACCTCGCAGACTCTTATGAGTTTCATATTGTTGGCTCTATAGGCTTTCCTCTGCCAGTTATCTTGTTTGATAACGGTCTAAAAGTTTTTTCTTCAGCAAAGTTCCACCACGGAGAATCTGTAGCTGAAGTTGATGGATCGTACTACGCGGTTCACCACAGCAAAATTTATAAGACGGATGCTGAAGGCACCATTACTTATGATGAGCACCACCATCCAACAAACGAAAAGCCACTAGATTTCTCAATCACTAAGAACGTGTTCATGATAATTTTCATGGCGGTGTTTATGTTCTTCTTATTTAGAGGTGTTGCTAATACCTATAAGAACAGTTTGGTGCCAAGTAGAGCAGGCCGTTTCCTCGAGCCGCTTATCATATTCATCAGAGACGAGATTGCCATCCCTAATATTGGCGAAAAGCACCACAAGCGTTACATGAGCTTCTTGCTCACCATATTTTTCTTCATCTGGTTTTTGAACCTTGTGGGTATGACGCCACTAGGTGTAAACGTTACAGGGAATATTGCTGTGACTGTTTCATTGGCCTTGATGACCTTCTTCATCACACAGTTTAGTGGTAAGAAAGATTACTGGATGCACATTTTCTGGATGCCAGGTGTACCGGTTTTGCTTCGTCCTGTTTTAGCCGTAATCGAATTGATCGGGTTGGTTGTTAAGCCATTCTCATTGACCATTCGTCTTTACGCTAATATGCTAGCAGGTCACGTTGTAATTATGAGCATCCTCGGGTTGATCTACATTTTCGCTTCGTACGTTGCTGCGATTCCGTTTACCGGATTGACATTATTCCTTTATGTCCTCGAGCTGCTGGTAGCAGCATTACAGGCATATATTTTCACCATGTTGGCCTCTCTTTATTTCGGCGCAGCCGTTGAGGAGCATGACCATCACTAAAAAAGAGTATTAATTAAATTTTATATACTATGGAAATTCCAACTATTGTAGGTGCAGGCTTGATCGTAATCGGTGCTGGTATGGGTATCGGTAGAATCGGTGGTTCAGCTATGGAAGCTATCGGTCGTCAACCTGAAGCTTCAGGTAAAATCCAAACAGCTATGATTATTGCAGCTGCACTTATCGAGGGTATCGGTTTCGCAGCGCTTTTCGCAGCTTAAGACAACCAAAGAGGACGGTGCAACGGTTGGTTGCACCTCCTTTTTATTTCCTTAACTATAGAATTTGATTGTAATCAAAAAAAATGGAAAAGCTAATTAATGATTTTTCGGTAGGCCTGTTCTTCTGGCAATCGGTGGTATTCATCTTATTGATTCTCTTGTTGAGAAAATATGCGTGGAAACCAATCTTGAACGCAGTTAACGAAAGAGAAGAGAGCATTGAAGGTGCATTGAAGGCTGCAGAAAAGGCACGCGAAGAAATGAAAGCGCTTCAAGCGGACAATGAAGCTATTTTAAAAGAGGCAC
>CAYNLA010000139.1:0-2433 GCA_964397915.1 uncultured Polaribacter sp.
TGAACGGTGGTGGTTTGTTCGAAACAGGTGCCGGTGGTTCTGCACCAAAGCACGTAGAACAGCTTACAGGTGAAAATTACTTGCGTTGGGACAGCTTGGGTGAGTTTCTTGCTCTGGGTGTGAGCTTGGAGCACTTCGCTGAAAAAGACGGCAACACCAAAGCAGCAGTGCTATCACGTACCTTGGACGATGCAACCTCTAAGTTTTTGGAGAATGACAAGAGCCCAACGCGTCGCCTAGGCGGCATCGACAACCGCGGCTCTCATTTCTATTTGGCCATGTACTGGGCGAAGGAATTGGCCAATCAAAATGACGATGCTGACCTTAAAGCCACCTTTGCACCACTGGCAGAAGCGTTGAGCAGCAACGAAAACACCATCGTTGAAGAGCTTATCGCCGTGCAAGGTAAACCAGCAGATATCGGCGGGTATTACTTCATGAACGACGCCTTGGCCACCGCCATCATGCGTCCTTCTACTACCCTAAACAACGCCATTGATTCTTTCTAAATCTACTGGCGAAAAATTTGAATACAAGAACCCCCCGGGCGCTCCGCGCCCGGGGGGTTCTTTTTGGTCTATAAAATTTTGGCCTTAACGCTGCTTTGCAAACGCAAAAGTGAAAGGAATATGAAGGCGCTTGGCCCAACTTTTCTCATCGTGTGCCGCACCTGGAAACTTCTGCGTTGTCCAATTCTTCTCTGACTCGAAACCATTATTGAGCAAAACCTCATTAATCTGGTTTTGGAACGGCTCATACATCCCATCCAAGGTCTCCGTACCGTAGTCAAAGTAAATCTTACCTACGCGTTCCGGACGAAGGTATTCCGCTACATATGCTTCAAAAGCATTGGGAATCTCCTCATTCGGAGCGAAGCCCCCGGGCCAATGCGTACTCATGCACAATGCAGTACCAAAAACTTCCGGGTATTCCCCTATGGCATACATGCTCATTAATCCACCCATGGAGCTTCCTGCTACAGCCGTGGCACTTTTATCCGTATACACCGCAAACGTCGAATCTACGAGCGGCTTCACACCCTCGACCATGTATTGTAAATACTTGTCGCTTTGTACGGGGAACGTAGAATCGGACCCATAGCGCATGGCGATATCTGCCATGGTAGAATCTGAGAATTTACTTTTCAGGGTATTGAACGGCTTCTGCGGAAAGTATTCAAAGTTGCGCATCATACCTCCATTGTGTAATCCTACAACGATGGTTGGCAAAATGGTTTTTGCAGCAATGAGGCTATCCAAAACCTCGTCAACGCGCCATTCCTGGTGGTTCCAAGTCACCTTCGCATCAAAGAGCATCTGCGCATCATACATGTATAACACCGCATGCTTTCGTTTTCCGTCATAGGTGCGAGGCAACCAGATATCCAACGGACGTGCACTCAACCATGGTGTGGCATGAGCGGAATCCAAGCGCAATAGTGTACCGGAGCTAACCCCAGAGATGGTATCCCATTGCACACCAGCATTCGCGGGAGCAGCCCCGTTGCTCGTGCAACTTGCGACTAAAAGCGCAATCCCAATACTCAAGATCAGTCCTCGCATCTTTACTTCAAATCAAAAATGTAGGATCCCATTGGCGCAAGCGTTAACGTAGCACCAAGTGTTACCTCCTCTCCTGTCCAAACATCCGTGGCCGTGGTGAATCCTTCGAGGCCCTGTTGGAATCGGTCCAAACCAAGTGCCACTTCCTCATCATTGCGGTTCAACACAATCATCTTGTGCTCATCCCCGAACCATTTGAAGTACACATATACCTCGCCAAGCGGGATGTAGTGTAGCATTTCACCCATATTCAATGCGCACGAGCCACGACGCAAATGTGCCAAATCCGCAATATACTGCTGCGCTTCCTGCTGTTGCTCAGTCAGTCCTTCACCCGTAAATGCATTCACAGCATCGCCTTCCCAACCGCCAGGAAAATCTGATCGAATCACACCATGATCTTCCGTTCCTGGGTTAGCCATCAAGATTTCCGTACCGTAATAGAACTGCAATGTTCCACGAGTCGTAAAAAACAAGGTCATTGCCATCTTCCACTTGTCGTAATCTTCGTCAAGACGTGTGTAAATACGGCTCATGTCGTGATTATCCGGGAAAATCATAATGTTGTTGAGATCGCCGTACATGTAATCATTGGCCAAGCTTTCGTAAATCTTAGTCATACTGCTGCGCCAAGTAGCTTCGCCCATCAAACCGTCCACTACAGCACTCTGCAATGGGAAGTCCATCACACTCGGTAGATAGGTGGTGTAATCGTCCATCTTAGCTGTACCCGCTTGCCAATAGCTGATCAACGATGGATCACTGACCCATTCCTCACCAACAATATTGAAGTTCGGGTACTCGTCCAAAATAGCCTTGGTCCAATCCGCCAAGAATTGCTTGTCCGGATAAGGCCACGTATCCATGCGAA
>CAYNLA010000140.1:0-2402 GCA_964397915.1 uncultured Polaribacter sp.
CCAACACTAACATTGCCGGTATCTGGACTAAAGGAAAGATTATTCATCATTCCCGCGTCGATATAAAAATCATCAATGATCCATGCGTCATAAGTAGATCCACTATTGTAAATCTGGTATAATCTGATTTGCGTGCTGCTCGTCATTGCCGCTGCCGGTATGGTTGCGGTACAAGTCATGGAATAATAAGTGTAGAAATACTGAATGTTATACCAGTTCACACCATCGGTAGAATATTGCAAGTATACCCCCTCTGAAGATTCTGCATTATCGCAATTCCCTTGGTCCAACTCAAATGAAATAGTACCGCCAGAACTGAGGTTCAAAGGTTGTGTCGCGGCATAGCGCGTTCCTCCATAAAAATGCAAGCTGTAAGAGCCATTAATTACACCACAACCATAGGTCGATGGCTGAATATTGGCACCTGCTCCAAAATAGCTCCACAAGGATGTGTTCATCGTGCCGTCTTCGAAATCTTCGAAAATGCTGCTTCCAATGGAATTCGTACCCCAGTTCAAGGTTTGTTGACCATCATTGTAAATCCAGAAAGGCACCAACAACGAATCTGGACATCCTGTGTAACTGATATTAAATACAGTGCTATCCAATGCAATAGACGCTGCATCTTGGACCGTCGCTGATATACAGTGCGTATAAACCGAATCATTTTCAATGAAATAAATGGTATCCGCAAACGTACCTGCTACAGCACTACTCCAAGAATAACCATAGGAAATAGTATCGTCTGGAGCCAGTACAAACCCCGTTGTTCCTCCTGAAATTCGGAAATTCGAAAGCGCAACATGAGAAACGATCAAAGAATCACATCCGTCGTTCCAGATTTGTAAGGTGTCATAATTAAACGCACCGGTATATCCGCTGATTGAGGTGCAACTAGAAGAATTGGTCTCCCAAATCCCATCACCGGTTACGTTTACAATTACAGGAATATTTAAGCCGTTGATGCTCGTATCATTAGAAGTCAAAGCCAATTCCAAATAATAAGATCCCGCATATAGGTTGGAAGCATCAACGGTGAAGTTGAATACGACGTTGTTTCCTCCGGCAATGGTTGCATTAGCAGGACTGTAGGTAACGTCCAATGCCGTCCCCCCCTGCACCTCTACATCATCCAAATAATGCACATAGGACGTTGAATATTGGTAGCCATGAATACCATTTACATTGGTCGCCGAGGTGTAGTAGAATTGTGCATTCGCAGCAACGACGCTACCGTCAATGACTAAATCGAAGGTTCCGTTGGTCCAATCGATATTATCGTATTCTACATTCACCCACTCATTCGCCGTGGTGTAGTGGTAGTATGTGTTTGTGTAGCCTTGATTCGTGCGGTAAACTATGCGCAATCCTGTGGTGTACCAATAAGAGTATCCAAAGGGAGAATAACCAATTGTATTTCCTGTAGAGCATGACCACCATGTATAGCCCGAACCTCCTTGGTTTGGATTCACCTTGGTAGCGTAGGAAACGCGCGATGGCTGAGTCGTGGTAAAGCCCGCATTAACCGTTTGGTTACTATTATAGTAGCCGTTCATTTCCAATGACCGACTTCCTGAATTAGCCGTTGAACTCGTATTCGAAAGTGTCACGCTTGTACTCGTGGATGAGAAGGTTTCTAACGTTCCATCCTCAAAATCTGCTTTAAACACGTAATTCGTATCGATGAGCTCAGAAGAAACCGTAAGATTTCCTGATGAAGCAGCATTACTCAAAGTCCAAGACCCCGAGGCGGTTGTACCACAAGGAATATTTAGAATGATACTATCGTTTGAATAGGATGCATTTGGGGCCGCACCAACCGTTACAGTCATAGTCGCCGTATCAGAACTGTAGCAGTTCTCTGCAATCATTGTGACCGTCTTTGTTCCACTTGAAGTGTAACTGTGTAGGGGGTATTGATCGGTTGAAGTCGTACCATCGCCAAAGTCCCACAAATAGCTCCCTGCATTCGTTGTCGTATTGATGAATTGCACTGGGGTATTGTAGCTCACCGAAGTTGAGGTAGCACTAATATTCGCAGAAGGCGCTGTAGTAGCATTGGTCGACCAGGAACATAAAAATCCAGAACTTACTCCAAAATAGTTGGAATAAAAACGAATGGTAATGGCGCCAGATGTTGAAGTAATCGCATTTCCAGAGTTTGGAAGGGTATTTCCGTAGTAAGAACCTAAAAAGGTTCCCGAGGTACCCACCCCATCGTAGATGTATACACGGTCATAACTATGGTACGTATTGAATGCTGAAAAGGTTACCGATACCGTGGCATTTCCTGGCGGATCGATCACTAAAAAACCATCATCATAGGTGTTATAATTCCCATTAATTCCTCCACCGTCTACTAGAAATCCAGTACAAGTGGTTGCCGTATCCATAGAACCATC
>CAYNLA010000141.1:0-2338 GCA_964397915.1 uncultured Polaribacter sp.
TGGCTGAAATTTATCCCAAAAAGCCTATTTACGATATTCCCGGTTACCCGGTGGTAATGGCTGGTGAATTGGTGGATAACTTAATGGAGCAAATCAAACCTTTCAACCCTGGTTTTACGCTTGGAGAAAGTGCTGTCTCAATTGAAAAGACTGAAGACAACAAATTCATTGTAACAACCGATAAAGGTACCCAACACATGGCGCCATCCGTAGCAATTGCAGGTGGCTTGGGTGTATTCACGCCACGTAAACCACCCATCGAGACGTTACCTAATTTTGAGGAGAAAGGTGTAGATTATATCGTTCGTGATCCAGAGAAATTCCGCAATAAACGGGTGGTCATCTCAGGGGGTGGCGATAGTGCGCTGGACTGGACCGTATTCTTGGCCGATGTAGCCAGTGAAGTGAGTTTAGTTCACCGCAGAACTTCATTCCGAGGACACCTCGACACCGTGGACAAGGTGCATGAATTGGCACAACAAGGGAAGGTAAAACTTATCACAAATGCAGAGGTCGTTGACGTAAAAGGAAAAGATGCGTTAAACCAAGTTGTAATTAAGCAAAAAGACAGCGACGACCTCCATGTGGACTGCGATTACTGGTTGCCACTCTTCGGACTTACCCCTACCCTTGGCCCTATAGCGGACTGGGGATTGGAAATCGAAAAAAATGCAATTGTAGTTGATAATGCTACCGACTACCGTACGAATATTGAAGGCATCTATGCCATCGGCGACGTCAATACCTATCCGGGTAAATTGAAGCTCATACTATGCGGATTCCATGAGGCAACAATCATGGTACAAAGTGCTTTTAAGCGTGCCTTTCCAGATAAGAAACTCTCATTCAAATACACTACCGTCATGGGCGGTGTGGGTAGCCTAGAGTAAACTATGTCAGATATTACCGTACACATTATCGACCGCGAAGGTGAGCAGCACGACATCACCGCGCCCACTGACATGAATATGAACCTCATGGAGGTTTGCAAGGCCTATGAATTACCTGTAAAAGGTACTTGTGGCGGCATGGCTATGTGCGCATCCTGTCATTGCTACGTTGAGAGCGATCACGAACTCAACGAACCTTCTGAAGATGAAGAAGATATGCTTGATCAAGCTTTCTTCGTTGAAGACAATAGCCGATTAGGATGCCAAATCTTCATGACTCCAGAACTGGATGGACTCATGGTCCGATTAGCTGAGGAAAGCGAATAATACATTCAGCGAACACATTTCAATTCACAACATTTCCACTTGAATGTTATCTTAGCGGGACTCAGAATAATCCCCATGAAGAAAACATTCATTCTCCTAGCCGCAATGCTCCTATCCTTTGGCAGCATTGCACAACAAAGCATCGATCTTTCAACACTTTGGCAACGCTACGCTTTCTACGCAGGTGGAATAAGCGGCCTACGCAGTATGAGCGACAGTGAGCATTATACCGCTCAAGGCGACGGTACCCTAGAAAAATACAACTACCTCAGCGGCGAAAAAGTAGCATTATTGCTCGATGTCAATGCCCTTATCAGTGAAGAAGCTTCAGTACCGGCATTTGACTCTTACGACCTCAGCAAAGATGAGCAGTGGGCGTTGCTCGAAACGGAAACTGACCAAATCTACCGCCGCAGCTCAAAAAGTGTGGTTTGGGTAGTCAATCTTCAAAGCCAGCAGGCAACGAAAATTCGTCCTGAAAAAATCAGCAACGCGACTTTTTCACCGGATGCGAACTATGTAGCCTACGTCTACGACAATAACCTGTACATCTACGATATTAGTGAAGATGCACACATCAGCATTACTTCTGATGGATCCTTCAATCACATCATTAACGGTGCAACCGACTGGGTATATGAAGAAGAGTTTGCCATCGTTAAGGCCTTTTGGTGGTCGCCAAACTCAGATAAATTGGCCTACCTAAAATTCGATGAGAGCAATGTTCGCAGCTTTAACATGGACATCTATGGTAAGGAATTGTATCCGAACCCATATACCTTCAAGTACCCAAAGGCCGGCGAAGATAATAGTGTGGTTACCGCACACATTTGGGACATGAATTCTGGCAAGGTTATCAATGCTCTGAGCAATGTTGATTACGAATACCTACCACGTGCACAATGGTCCAATGGGGATACGTGGGTGGTGAGTACCTTGAACAGGTTGCAAAACGAATTCAACCTATACGCCATCAACGCCACATCTGGTGAAGCCCAAAACATCTACCACGAAACGGACGAAAAGTACCTTGAAATCAACGATGAGTTGTACTTCCTAGAAGATGGATCTTTTGTACTCTTGAGCGATCGCGACGGTTGGAACCACCTGTACCACGTCGC
>CAYNLA010000142.1:0-2308 GCA_964397915.1 uncultured Polaribacter sp.
GGTCGCAACAACACATTGACTACCCCGACCATGACCGCTATCCAAAGTAACAGCTACGCGCTTGAACATTTTCGATACGAGGAGGGAGACAGCAATGTTGTCGCAGAGCATTACAAAGTAATTGGTGGCGACCACCATTGGTTTAATTTTTCTGTAAACGGTAAAGATGCTAACCTACTTTTGTGGGAGTTTTTTGACCAATTTGATATTTACGGAACGCGTTGATGGACCCCTGCTTCACCACTGACTTTTTACAACACCTTCCCGACGGTGAAGCGCCGCAGCCTCCACACGCATTTACTTATCCGTTTTTCTATACGCCGCACCCGCTAGTGGTTGCCGCTGCCGAGCACCTGCAACACCGCCTGAAAAGCGACGCCACCCTTTCCGAAGAACTCCTAGGAGGTGATGCCGTAGCTGGAAAGATGCTAGGCGTATTGATTGTCAAAGATCCCGAAGGAACCCTCGGCTATCTCGCCGCCTACTCTGGGAAGTTGAATGGGCCGCGTCCGGATTGGATGGTTCCGGCTGTGGCAGATATTCACGCGGCCCACACCGAATACAAGCTTGGGGAGGCGGAGCTAAACGAAATGACCGAAGCCATTGAGGCCTTAAAGCGTGATCCTGAATTTGTGCGATTGAAAGCATTTTTGGAAGACGAGGAAATACGGGTTGAAAAGGAATTGAGGGATGGGAGGAGTCAATTAAAACGCGAAAAACTAGAACGTAAGGGACGCCGCGAGGCCGCTCAAGCCGAAATGGATTCGGGGGCTTTTGAGGCATTCAATGCCCAACTCGTCTCAGAGAGTATCACAACCCAACTACAGTTTAAAAAGTTTGCCTTTCATCAAAAAGAAGCACTCGAGAAATTGCGTGAAGAAGTGGGTGTTTGGCAAAACAAATTGGACCAATTAAAAACTGATCGTCGCGCTAAAAGCAATTCGCTGCAAGCATGGATTTTTGAACAATACAAATTCCTAAATGCCAACGGTGAACGTAAAGACTTAAAGGACCTATTCCCTGATTTCGAAATACAACAGCCCCCCTCAGGAGCGGGAGAATGTTGCGCTCCAAAACTGTTACAATACGCTTACCTACACGGCTACACCCCCCTTTGCATGGGTGAATTTTGGTGGGGAAAAGCACCCAAGAATGAGGTGCGTAAGCAAGGTCTCTTTTACCCTTCGTGCAATAGTAGATGCCGGCCTATTCTTGGGCATATGCTTGAGGGTATGAAGGTCGAAACTAATCCACTACTCACTTGGAGTGATGGAGCGGAGTTGCCAATTATCTATGATGACGAAGACTTAGTGGTCGTCAATAAACCCGAGGTGATGCTGTCAGTACCTGGAAAGGATATTGAAGATTCTGCCTTCTCACGAATTCAGGCCTTATACCCAGAAGCGACAGGAGCGATTTTGCTCCACCGACTCGACATGTCAACCTCCGGCATTATGGTTTTCGCCAAAAGCCCTCAAGCCCACAAATTTGTACAAAAGCAATTCATTAAACGCACGCTGAAAAAGCACTACATCGCGGTATTAGATGGTGAAGTGGAGGGTATGGAGGGCACCATAGAATTGCCGCTGCGTCCTGACTTCTACGACCTGCCCCGGCAAATGGTCTGTCACGAGCACGGAAAGCCGTCAAAGACCCATTGGAAAGTCCTCGAACGCAAAGACGGAAAGACGCGTATGGCCTTATTCCCAGTGACCGGGCGAACGCACCAGCTGCGCGTGCATTGCGCACATCCTGATGGATTGAATACCCCGATTTATGGCGACGAACTTTATGGAATTCCTGCAAATAGATTGCATCTTCACGCCGCAGCAATTAGCTTTATACATCCTACCACCAAGGAAGAAATTTCTTTCGAAGTGCCGCCAAATTTTTAAATCATGCCCAAAGAAATCGAACGTAAGTTTTTGATCGCCAACGAGGGTTGGAAAGCCGGCGTGCAACGTTCGAGTTATTTCGCTCAGGGCTACCTCAGCTATGATCCTGAACGTACTGTACGAGTGCGCGAGACCGATACCCAAGGTTTTTTAACTGTTAAGGGTTTGACCGTCGGGCTTAGCCGCGATGAGTTTGAATATGAAATTCCGAAAGCCGAGGCTGCCGCACTGCTGAAGATGTGTGAGCATCCCCCCATTCAAAAGCGCCGTCATTTTGTCGAGCACGAAGGGCATCTTTGGGAAATAGATATTTTCGAAGAGGCGAATGAAGGACTTCAAGTGGCGGAGATCGAACTCCGATCTGAGGAGGAAATGTTCGTTCGACCCGAATGGTTAGGAGAAGAGGTCAGTGG
>CAYNLA010000143.1:0-2278 GCA_964397915.1 uncultured Polaribacter sp.
TTTTCTTTCGTTAAATACATGTCAAAATCGTATTAGATGTTTGTAATGCTATGAGGGCGCAAAGATAGATAAAATATTGAGGCAGAGCGATTTTTTACTGCATATCTGACCAATATACTTTGGTGCCAATGTTGATGCCCTGCTTCATGGCTTCGCCGCCAGAGATTTCTAGCACATACGAGGCTGGCTGTGCGCTAGGCAGGCTCTTGGTTGAAAAAGGTTCGGCATTGGCCTGAATACTTACTACTTCGTGATTTGCATTGATGTAGATGATGTCTAAAGGAACGATCGTGTTCTTCATCCAAAAGCTTCTCGGTTGATCACCGCCAGACATAAAAAACAGCATGGCCATATCGGTATCCATGCTTCTTCTATACATCATGCCGATTTCAATAGCTTCGGGTGATTTAGCGAACTCTGTTCGGAAGGTTGCGGTCGTATCGGTATCGTTAATTGCCCATACCGTTCCGTCCATACGGAATGGTGGTTCATAAGCCTTTTTCGGTTGCTGAACAGAGGGTTTTGTGTTTTCATTGAATTTACCCATGCTCCCAACAACGGAAGGAATGATAAATGCGGCCAGGCCTAGGCCCACGATCCAAACGGCATATTTTCTGAATGCGTTCATATTGGTATTGTATTATGCTTTTTTACTACGAATAATGAGGATGAGTCCACCTAGAACTAATGGAATACTGAGCCATTGGCCCATATTTAGGGACATGCTTTGCTCAAAACTTACTTGAATCTCTTTAAGGAACTCAATAAAGAATCGGAAACCAAAAACAAGTATTAAAAACGTACCCAAGAGCATTCCTTTTCGAGCGCCGGCATTGTACTTCAAGTACATTAGAACGAGAACGATAAAAATGAGCCAATAAGCCCCCGCTTCGAAAAGTTGGGTAGGGTATCTCGGAATGCCAAGCACTTTCATTGAGGCTTCCCAGCCATCTGCACCTTCATAGACTTCGGCGACCGAACCGTCTAAAATCCATAGGTTGCGGTTGTCCGGGCGTTGGTTGCGGAGAATCTGAGGAAGGAATGTATTGGCGTATTGTTCAGTTTGTGCAGCGTTGCTTTGGTAGAAGGAAATACGCAGGTCCAATTCCGGCATTAATAAACTATCCGTTTCGAGTACTTCGCCGGTTTTTTGAAATGCTATGCTTTTGACCTGACCGCCAAAACCACGAATAATCGATTGAGCACCGTCCTCAACGAATACGGTCTCGAAGGCGCTGTTGGCAGGAGCACCATAAATCTCGCTGTTGAACCAATTGCCCATTCGGATGAACCCCGCCGCCAAAGCTACTACGATGACCATGCGGTCCAGAGTCCACAATGGATGCACTTTAGCGTATTTCTTCGACCAATGGAACATGGCTAAAACAATGGCAATAGCGGCCCCGTGAGAAGCCAATCCGCCCTTCCAGACCATCAAGATTTCACCAAGATTGTTTTTGTAATATCCCCAATCGTAGAAGAATACATGACCCAATCGGGCCCCAACAATGGTCGCGCCTATGGTCCAGTAAACTAAAGTGTCCATCAATTTTGGATTGATGTTCTCCTTTTTGAAAACATATTGCATGCCGTACTGCCCCAACACAAAACTGATGATGAACATTAAGGAGTAGAAGCGAAGTTCAAATCCTCCTATTGGAATGTGGTTGGGGAAGTCCCAGAAAATGGTGGCAAGCATAGGTTTATTCTTTCCAGTCTACAATAAATAAGTTCGTGGCACGTGTTCCGCCATTATTGCGGTTAGAGGCATAGACCAATTTACTTCCATCGGGAGAGAACATTGGGAACGCGTCAAACACTCCGTCATATGAGATTTGTTGCAAGCCCGTTCCATCTGTGTTGATCATAAATAGATTGAAAGGGTAGCCTTTTTCGCTGTGGTGGTTCGTGGAGAAAATAATTTTCTCACCACTTGGATGATAAAATGGTGCCCAGTTCGCATTGCCTAAATGCGTCACTTGGGTTAACTCAGAACCGTCAATATTACAGGTGTAAATTTCCATATGTGTGGGCTCGACCATGCCGTTCGCTAAAAGGTCTTTGTATTTCGTGATCTCCTCCTCAGTTTGCGGGCGAGAGCTACGGAAGACTAACTTTTTGCTGTCCGGGCTGAAGAATGCACCGCCGTCGTAGCCGAGGCCGCTCGTTACTTGGGTGATGTTCGATCCGTCGATATCACATACATATAATTCTAAATCTCCACTGCGGTCTGAGGTGAACACAATCTTGGTGCCATCAGGACTCACCGTAGCTTCTG
>CAYNLA010000144.1:0-2271 GCA_964397915.1 uncultured Polaribacter sp.
TTAACGGAATGCGAAACCTCTTAGTGCTATTCATTGCGTTCCTAGTCAGTTGTGCGGTCCAAGCCCAACCCAAGCAACTGTTCACGTCCGGTCAAGGTGGATACATGTGTTATAGGATTCCAGCGTTGGTCTCTTGGGGCGAGGGTGAGTTGTTCGCTTTTGCGGAAGGACGCGCTGATAATTGTGCGGACTTTGGTAACGTCGATATCCTCATGCGAAAGAGCGTGAATGGCGGGAAGACTTGGTCCGATGCTCGGGTGGTAGTGGATAATGGCGCTCTTCAAGCAGGTAATGCAACGCCGGTATTGGACAAGACGGACCCTCGTTTTCCCGGGGGTCGATTATTCTTGTTCTACAACACTGGAACCGCTTCTGAATACGATACGCGCATGGGATTGGGCCGACGTAGCGCGTATTACATCACCTCAACGGATCATGGAAAGACTTGGTCCGAACCCATTGACATTTCTTCTCAAATACATTTTGATGTACATAGCGAACAGCCGGAGGTAGATGCTCGGACCCTGGCTTTTGCACCGGGTCATGCAGTGCAATTTTCATCCGGACCTCATAAGGGAAGAATTTTCGTCCCGACCAACCATTCGACGGGACCGCCGCAGGAAGGCTTCAAAGATTACCAAACTTATGGGGCATATTCAGATGATCATGGTAAAACGTGGAAGGTAAGTGAGGAGCTCAAAGTGCCGTCGTCCAACGAAGCCATGGCGGCTCAAATTTCAGAGGGCGAGTTATTGCTTTTGGTGCGGATGCAAAACGATGAATACAAGCGAAAGTTGTTGGCGCGTTCTAGAGACGGCGGGGCAAGCTGGGACACGAAGTGGCTGTCGGATGAGTTGACTACGCCGATGTGCCAGTCGGCCATTTTGCATTGTGAAGATTTGGGCAAAACCTATCATTTAGGTCCAGCGGATACGAATGCGCGGGCACATTTAACGCTTTGGTCCTCCATGGATAAGGGACGTTCCTGGCAAATAGAGCAAGAGGTATTCGAAGGCTCAGCCGCCTATTCAGACATGGTGTATCTGGGCAGCGGAAGGATGGGCGTTTTTTACGAGCGCCATGACTACGAAGAAATCGTATTCGAGGAGATTATTTTGAATTAGCCAATTTCTCTGCAACGGCGTCGTAGTCCTCACGGGTCAACTCTTCCGTCCATTCCGTGGGCGTACTTCCACCGTAGATGGCTAAATAAGTAACGTCGTGCTCTTTGGAGGAGGAATGCCAATGTTCGGTGCCTGACTGGCATTTGATGATGTCGCCTTCTTTCATAATCACGGGCTCCTTACCGCGCTCTTGGTAGTAGCCAACACCGTCCACGATAATCAATACTTGGACAGAGCCGTGCTTGTGCCAATTCAGTGTGGAATTCGCCTTAAACATCGCTTTGGTAATGCCATAGCCCGTTGTCGAATCTGCCGGCATTGCAAAATTCAACCAAGCCTCTCCTAAATAGTGGGTGTTCGGTGCTAGGAACCCGTCTTCTGCATAGGAAGTAATGGCGTATTCATTGTTTTGGGCTAGGGCGGCGCCACCGATCAGTAGTGCTGGAATGAGGCAGGAAAATTTCATAGTTGAGTTTGAGTTAAAACGCTTCTCCAATGTAGAAATACACGCCGCTTCCTTCACGCGTATAGGAAAGGTCGATTCGAGTATAGATGTCTTTTTCTGGAAAAATCAGGTAACGTATTCCGGCGCCACCGGTTGGGAGGAATTGGCCCCATTCGAAGGCGTGTTCGTCCCCATAGACTTGTCCCGCGGCCATGAAAACGCTCGCTCCCCAGCGCTTTGAAAATGAAAGGGGGAGCATTCGAAATTCAACCTGACCAGCGACCAAATTTTTATCGCGGTAACGCCCTAAATAGTAGCCACGCATCAAACTTTCTCCGCCCATTAAGGCCAGCATGTTGAATGGTGCTTCACCGGTGGTGAATTGCCCATAAACCTGAGCCGCAAGGACATTGTTCTTGCGCACGGGGTGGTAAATTCTGTTGTCTACGATATAGGTGTTCATGTTGAAATCGCTCCCAGTCGCGGTATTGTAATTCATGAAGGCCCATTCGCTGTAGAGCCCTTCCCTTGGGTTCATCGCGTTGTGAATGTTGTTGTAAAGTAGGCCCAATCCTATACCCATATTGGTAGATCCCATTGTTCCCACGCTTGGCGGAACAAAGCCATCGGCCACATCTACATAGCTGACATTTCCTAGACGCTGGTAGTCCAGCTCCAATCCGAAATACAGCGAGGGGAGGG
>CAYNLA010000145.1:0-2267 GCA_964397915.1 uncultured Polaribacter sp.
CCCAACGCTCCTCGACATTGATGTGGAGAATGGCATTCATGTGCCTTCCGGTATCGAGCACGGTACCATTACCTACGACTTGACCAGCGAGGGAAGTCCCTGCGGCGCGAGGGATGAGTCGGGCACCGCTTCGAACTAACTCGGTGACATCATCCGCCGATTTCGGAAAGGCTACCGCATCAGGCGTTTCCTGATAGATGGAAGCATCCTGAGCGTAGGCTCGTTTTAGTAGTTCGTCGCTGGGTTGGGTCATGGTTCGCAGCAGTCGGTGTATTCAATGTGTTCAAAGAGCGGCAGGAGAAGATCTTGGTACGTCTTCCATTCTTCATGGCGCTTGATCCCATGATTTGCCGCATTGTGCCAACCATAGGTGAGCATGTTTATGGAGGCAAGTTCACGCCAATTTTCCTCTTTCAACAGGTCCTTGGCTTGATCAAAAATGCGTTGCGGGTCGCCATTTTTGGCCGCCATGCGCTTGGTGTGTTTTTCAAACATGGCTAGGAACACCTCGTCGGTTCCGGAAAGTGCCGCAACATATTCTTCCAACAAGGAGTTTTGGTCGTGCCAGGGCAGTAAACGCAGCTTCGAATAATCCCTTTCCAAGAGTGCCGCGTATTCCACAATGTACAAGAATAGGTTCGACTGAAGTTCTGCGAACTCCCCGGCCCAGGCGGCTTCCCATGCATCACCTTCGGGCAGTGTGCAAGAAACCATGCGGTTCGAAATTTCATCAGATTCTAAGATGAAGGCATCCCACTGTGACTGATGTTCTTCCAACGAATATGGTTTGAACAACAGAGGGGTGTTGTCTATCCTAGTATAGTTATAGATTCCGAAGAGGTCTAAGGCATCTTGTAATTGGTCCCTGCTAACCTCAGTAGAATCAAAAGACCCAACTACATGGCAACAGTCGTCGTCCCATTCAAAGGTCGCGAGCTGCCCAAAGAGGGAAGAACTCGACAATAGCGCTATGAATAGGACTGCGCGCACTAAATCATGAAGTTGTCCAATAATTTTCCTTCGCCAAGCTCCGCATTTTCACTGACCAAGTGACGCAATAACGGACATGGACGGTAGCGGTCGTCGCCATAATAGTCGTAGCAACGTTCCAATACGGTCAGCACATCTTCCCAACCCATTTCTTGTCCCCAGCTGATCGGCCCTTTTGGATAATTCACTCCTTTGGTCATCGCAAGGTCCACGTTGTCGGGCGATGCAATGCCCAACCAAACCGCATCCAAGGCTTCATTGATAATCAGACAAAGGATTCGCTCCACAATTTTTTCACCTAGAATAGGGTCCAATTCCGCGTTCTCTTGGGCAAGCACCGCAGCATCCATTCCGCTAGAATAGTTGTAAAATCCGCGTCCTGTTTTACGGCCCAATAGGCCCGCTTCGAACAATCTTTTTTGGGTAATGGAAGGGCGGAAGCGAGGGTCGTAAAAGAATTGGCTCCAAACGGTTTCCGTAACGGTATAATTCACATCATGGCCAATCAAATCGGTCAATTCAAAAGGACCCATTCTAAACCCTAAGCTTTTCACTGCAGCATCAATCTCAGACACGCTGGCAATGCCTTCTTCGTATAGTTTGATGGCTTCGCTGTAGAACGGACGTGCAACCTTGTTGACAATAAATCCTGGGGTATCCTTCGCAACCACAGGTACCTTACCCCAATCGAGCATCAAGGCCTCCATCGTATCCGCGAAATCTTCGCTGCTTTGAATACCCGGTACAATCTCCACGAGTGGCATCAATGGTGCTGGGTTAAAGAAATGCAACCCACCAAAACGTTCGGGATGTTTGAGCCCGCTCGAAAGGGCGGCAATGCTCAGGCTGGAGGTGTTGGTGCACAACCATGCAGTATCGCTAAGGTGCTGTTCGGCCTTATGTAATAGCTCTTTTTTCACTTGGAGGTCTTCGATCACCGCTTCGACGACGAGGTCGGCGCCGTCAATGCTCCCAAGGTCGTCCGACCAATGCATTCGGGCCAAAGTTTCGGTACGCTCATCTTCGCTCATGCGGCCCTTTTCGACCAATCGGCCAAAGACCTTTTCAATGGAGGCACTGCTGCGTCCAATAGCGCCTGGATAGTTGTCAAAATAGACTACTTCACAGCCTTTTTGTGCTGCAATTTGTCCAATTCCTGTGCCCATTGCACCGGCACCTAAGATGGCTACTTTCATGATTAACGGCCTTTAAAATTTGGAGCGCGCTTCTCTAAAAATGCTTGCACGCCCTCGTTAAAATCGTATGTCTGTCCTGCT
>CAYNLA010000146.1:0-2227 GCA_964397915.1 uncultured Polaribacter sp.
GGCACGTTCGCATAAACGAATAGATCTTTCGTGAAATATTCCTTTAATTTCTCGGGGTAATAAGCCTCTATAAACTCTAAGAATTTGAGCAGGTATATGATTTGATGATCACCCCAGTACCCGATGTATGACCATGGGTTATCCGGCTCAATAGTTTCCCAATCAAAGCCATCTTTGGTAACGCGGTATGGGTTATATCCGTCAAAGGTTGAGGCGTTCAAGAACTTATGAATCATCCCTTCGATGAACTCAGGGTATGAATGCGCTAGGGCTTCCCAGTTTTGAAAAATATCGCGCCAGTTTCCTTGGTAATCGAGGATTTTAGAACCATCCTCTTCATTTCTCGTGTTGATGGAAAACTTGTTCCAAGGACGGCTTGGATCACCATGACGACGACTAAACTTCAATGGGAGGTATTCCGTACAAAGGCGAGTGAAAGCTGCATCTCCAGAATTTGCAGCCAAAGCACGTAATTGGAACAAATCGAAAACTTCTGGAAGCGCGTCCAACTCCTTAACAAACTTATCCGCGATCGCATGATTGGCTTTCGCGATGTACGGCAAGAAATCTACCTTCTCAATGGTATAGTTGTAATCGAAGATTCCACCTCGCATGATATTAAACATGGTATTGGCGAAATGACGATTATTTAAGATGCCATCTTCGGTCAACTGTAAACCGTCAGAAGCCGCTACAAGATGAATTAAGCCTTCCGTTCCAGCCTCTACATCCGCGAGCACCAATTCATACAAACCTTTTGGATCAGTAAGGGCAGCTTTAGTTTTCGCTACATCCGAAGGGCCTTGGTGAACGTCTGCAACGATCGCCCAGTTGGCAGTACCTTCTGCAGGTAGATCAACCGTGGAGTTTAAAAGAAATGCACCCTTTTCAGCTTTAATATCCACTTCTTGGTCAATTTCGAAACCTGCTCTAAAGTGGTCCAATTGCTTTGAGCACAACAATACCTTCGCATTTTCCAAACCGTAAGACCAAACAGTATTTGCCTTTAAGGCCTCTGAAGGTTCCGCGCGATCAACAATGATTGCACTGAGTGAAAAAATACCTAATCCAGTATCCGTTTCAAGTTCGCACTTCTTGTAGGCATCAACCAAATTGCTTGAGGCGTTTTGTAACGCATCCTCAACACCGTAGGGGAGTATATTTTGAATACCGTCCAAAAGATCAATCGTAACCGCCGTTGTA
This sequence comes from uncultured Polaribacter sp., assembly GCA_964397915.1. Classification (GTDB taxonomy): domain Bacteria; phylum Bacteroidota; class Bacteroidia; order Flavobacteriales; family Schleiferiaceae; genus UBA10364. Next base: position 1,204 of record CAYNLA010000146.1, read on the forward strand.
CCGAGGTTTTTAAGGGTCGACTTTCGCACAAAACCGTATTGCTCAGATGAATTCCATTCGTAGGAATATGAAACCCCGAGGTCCTCATTGATTTCCTCAAAAATCAACTTGTTCCCGTAAGGGTTCTTATATAGATTCCTGTTAATGGCATACAATCCACGCAATCTATTGGAGAATGGCTCCCATAACGATGTTTTGCCATTTGCATCTGTTACCAGGAAAATGGATTTGCTACCAGTGGTTTCAAAAGACTCGGTGATCTTGTCATCCGTGTAGTAAGGAAACAACGAATAGTTGCTATTCTTCCTTCCTGCTGTTAAGCCGCCTGTGCTCGAAATGAACATCCAGTGGTTTGAGTTACTTACGATGCTCATGAAGAACGGACGCATGCCATCGTAATTTGAAATCTTATAGAAACGCTCACCGTCGATACGCACCGCCTCACCTTCCACAGATTTTTGAGTGAGCTGTGCTGGACGATCGCCTAAATAAATTTGTTTTTGTTCTCCCATGTTCAATTGTTGGTGCGTTGTAAGGGGTACACCAGTTCAATTTTTGTGTCAGTTATACATTTATTTTGTGCTTTCTTTCATTTCAAGCGTTTGGCCGGGTTTGAAACCGCCTGAGAACTGGAAACAACCGAAAGCCGTAACGCCTTGACAAACAAAGCAAAAAGGCGTTACACCTAGCCGTTCGAAGGCTTTTTGGAGTGGCTTGACAATATTAAGACGTACAAATTAAGGTCCAGCCGGACAATTGTAGGACAACATAGGTTTATTGCGGGTTAAAGGGCAAGATGGACTTTTTTTAAGCGTGTAAAAAAGCACTACATTGTACTTGCCAAAGTTCAATCAATATGAAATCCATTCCCTTTCTTTTTATCTCTATTTGCATTGCTCTTACGACAAGTTTGAAAGGGCAATGCGGTCAAAACTACGATCGCGACGTGCGCAAGATTGTTAAGACCGCCGATAAGTTACCACACGAGAAAACACGGATTGTTTTTGCGGGGAGTTCCACCTTT
>CAYNLA010000147.1:0-2224 GCA_964397915.1 uncultured Polaribacter sp.
TGGGCCAATTGCTGGCGCTGGTTCCAATACATGTACTTGTAATTCGATCGGCTAATCACCGTCTCGGCTTTGCCTTCCGGTGCCAAGCCTACTTCAAGGGCGATATCGTAGTTGTTAGCGCCAGTGGTTTCAAGGTATGGCAATACGGGCGGGTCTTGCTTTGGGCCTTCAACCTTGAACGGCTCTAATGCGTCCATGGTAACTACCCAAGGACTGATGCTTGAGCCAAAGTTTTTACCCAAGAACGGACCTAAGGGTACGTATTCCCATTTTTGAATATCGCGTGCACTCCAATCATTGAACAGCACCATGCCAAAGATGTATTGATCGGCTTCATCCGCTTTTATGCGGTGTCCAAGCGGTTTTCCTTCGCCAGTGATAAAGGCCATTTCTAATTCGAAGTCCATTCGTACAGAAGGACCGAACGTTGGCGAATCTGCCCCGGGAGCCATGCGTTGGCCTTTTGGACGGTGCAAAGCCTCACCGCTAATCACGATGGAGGAGCTGCGGCCATGATAGCCTACAGGAATATGTTTCCAGTTCGGTAGGAGCGCATTGTCCGGATCACGGAACATCTTGCCCACATTGGTGGCATGCTCGATGGAGCTGTAGAAATCGGTATAGTCTTGTATAAAAACAGGCATGAGCATTTGAACATGGTCCACAGGGAACAATGCTTTGTTTTGATGCTCAACGCGTTCTTTAAGTTCGGTGTTGTTTTCGTCGAAAAGCTCGGCTAATCTATTTCTAACTCGGCGCCAAGTAGGGCGTCCAAGTGCAATAAAATCATTTAAGGTGTCTTGCAAAAACACATCATCTGGAAGATCGATTCCCTTAAAATATCCCAATTGCTGCAAAACGCTTAGATCAATAGCAGTGTCGCCTATACGCGTTCCTGTAGTGATGATATCATCCTCAGGGATAAATACACCAAAGGGCAAGTTTTGTATGGGGAAATCACTGTTTTCGGGTACAGGAATCCATGATTTTCTTGACGGGTCGTTCGCAAGATTTTGAGTCATAATGATTTTATCTTTTTGGGTTAGAGGGTTCCTCGGTTTTCTTGTTCGCGCTCAATAGCCTCAAACAATGCCTTGAAGTTTCCTTTTCCAAAGCTCGTCGCGCCTTTGCGTTGGATGATTTCAATGAATACTGTTGGTCGGTCCATGAGTGGTTTTGTAAACAATTGTAGCAAGTAGCCTTCATCATCACGATCCACCAAGATCTTATAACGTTTCAGAACCTCCATGTCCTCATCGATGGCACCTACGCGTTCTTGTAGGTCGTCGTAGTAGGTATCAGGAACATCTAAGAATTCTACGCCACGTTCGCGCAATTCGTGAATGGTGTAGATAATATTATCAGTAGCTAGTGCGAGGTGCTGTACGCCTGCACCGTTATAAAAATTGATGTACTCTTCGATCTGAGAGCGCTTTTTTCCTTCTGCCGGTTCGTTGATAGGGAATTTGATACGGCCGTTTCCATTTGACATCACCTTCGACATCAAAGCGGTGTATTCTGTAGAAATATCCTTGTCATCAAACGAAATGATCTGTGAAAAGCCCATAACCTCAGCGTAGAACTTAACCCAAGTATTCATCTGTCCCCAGTCGACATTTCCAACCATGTGGTCAATGTATTTTAAACCAACATCTTTGGGTTGATATTTTGGCGAACGCGCCACATAACCGGGCAGGAATGGGCCATTATAGTCGTTGCGCTCCACAAACATGTGCACCGTTTCTCCATAGGTGTAAATACCAGAGGTCACTACTTTGCCGTTTGCATCTTCGTGTACGGTTGGTTCTTGGTAGGGCTTTGCACCGCGCTTTGTGGTTTCTTCAAATGCTTTGGTGGCATCCGGTACCCAAAGGGCAACGAACTTTACACCGTCTCCGTGCTCATTCAGGTGACGATTAATGTCGCTGTCCTTCACCATAGAAGAAGTAATGACCAATCGAATTTTATCTTGTTGCAAGACATAAGAAGTACGGTCTTGTACGCCCGTTTCTAGTCCTGCATAGGCAACTTCTTGAAATCCAAAGGCGGTTTTAAAATAGTACGCACTTTGCTTGGCATTTCCCACATACATTTCAACGTGATCTGTTCCCCATAACTCGAGGAAGTCTTGTGCATCAGCGAATTGTTTAGGAAGGGTAGTGCTTTGGTCCATTTGCTATTTGTTTAGGTTGCTAAAGTATTAAATGATACGGTTTAGGGCGGC
>CAYNLA010000148.1:0-2177 GCA_964397915.1 uncultured Polaribacter sp.
TAGGCGTGAATAAGTCGTGCTTTAGGGTAAGTGTTGAAGATTACAACTTTGTCTATGAAGGAAGTGTAGAGCAGGACAGTGTTGTGGTAGTCACCTTACCTACAGGTCAAGGCCTCCCTGTAATGGAGCAGGTTTATAAGCGCAGTGCGGTGATCAGTGCTACGCAACCTATAAGTGTAATTCTGGCGGGGAACATTGGTTTAGGGGTGTCTGATACAGCAGGTACGATTCCTAATCCTATAGATTATGCAGCGCCACGAAGTCTGACTGAGGCCACTTGTGTTCAACCTTCCAATAGAGGGTCAAATGAGGTCATGATTATGGGTGGGAATGGAGATATGTCTTTTGGATATGGCGACTATCTCTCTGTTACGTCCATTGTTTCAACACAAGATTCAAATCTGATTAGTTTTAAGCTTTCAGGGAGCACATATCTTGATACTTGGTATGCGACCCAAGTTATCCCGTCAATTGAGAAGGATTCAGTGGTAGTGTTGAGATTGGATTCTTTGGAGGAATTCTCGTTTTTAAATGTGTATTATTTTATTCAGGGTTCATCCATAAAGTCGTTGAATGGCAAAGGGTTTAAATCGTTGCATATAGGGCGCGATGGCATTCGCAGCTGGAGTAATTCAGCCTCAATTAGTTTTATTCTGGGCCAAGTTTATGAAGAACTCAGGAGCTCCAAGTGGGCGGATACGTCGTTTTATTCCACTCCTTTAATAGGGCACTATGGCAACACCTATGGAATCTTGGCACTTAGCAGCAATACGGAGGTGTACATGAACGGTTCCTATGCTTTGACCTTGGATAGTCTGGAGCATATTGACACTACGGTGGTGGGACCGATGGTACTTGAATCCTCCAAGCCTGTTTCCGTGTACTTGTCTTCTTCGACCCATTTTACGTTGAATGATAATTCATTTTCCCCGTTTACCATCACCTTGCCCAACCGGCGGGAGACCATAACTAGGAGCACGTTTGCGACGTTGAATGAGCCCGATACAACCAACCACTACATGGTGGGGGTTATTTGTTCCACATCGGATCTAAATTCCATGACCTTAGACGGGGTGAGTGTGGCCTCTGACTTTCTTCCGTTTGCGTCGGACAGTACTTGGAGTTGGGCCACCATTGAGGTGGAAAAGGGGGTTCACCGGTTGGAGAATCCGGGCGGATTTACGGGCTATCAATACACCTGGCACAAGATGGATACGCTTTCCTTTTTTGAGGGGAGTCGATTGTATCCCGCGTACGGGTACACGTTGCCTCAAGACGTTTTATGGACGCCGGACAGTACGGCAAATCGGGTGCAAACGCCCAAGTCTACCGAGCATGATTTTGGGTACAAGGTAGATACGGTGTGTGTTGGGGACACGGTAAGGGCGCGGATCTTTGGCAGCCATTTTAGCCACATTATTATGGACTTTGGCGATGGCGATGAGGAGACGATTTCTACCCGAAATCAACAGTCGGTTGTTGCGGCACACGCCTATAGCCAATCGGGAACGTATTGGATCAAGGTGTCCGATTCTATCCATTGCCGCACCCCGGATAGCACCCAGGTGGTGGTGGTCGACCTTCCTGAAGCGCAGTTTGAAGTGGCGGTATCAGACTTGTGTTCGCCCACCATAACCTTGACGCCAACTAGTCCTGGAATCGATTCATGGGAATGGCAGGTCCGGGGCGACCTCACCCTAAACTCTACCGACCAAAATCTTGAAATACAGCTCACGGAATCGGTCCAAACTTTGGAGGTAAGGCTCACGGTAAATAATGAATGGTGCAGCGCCAGCGAAACGAAATTCCTGGACTCGCTTACCCATATGGTAAACCTAATTGTGCCCAATGTCATCACACCAAACAATGATGGTGTAAACGATTGCTTGTTCATCCAAAACGCTGACCTCTACGGCGATTGCTATAGCCTGACCGTCTACAACCGATGGGGTAGAAAGGTCTTTTATTCCACCGACCCGTCCCAATGCTGGGAGCCGAGTTCCTTTGCCTCGGGCGTGTACTACTACACCCTGACGTACGGCTTAAACACATCCAATGGCGCGGTCACGGTGTTGAAGTAGGTATAAAGGTGGAGATTTTGTAGACTTCCCCATTTTCAGACCGGAGAGAGAGGGGAATGAACCTAACGCTCCAATATGCTCAAAATCAGTTATTTA
>CAYNLA010000149.1:0-2170 GCA_964397915.1 uncultured Polaribacter sp.
GCGCTGCACAGAAGTGTTCTTTACGCTTGATGTAAATCATGCTGGTAAAAGTTTAAGCAAAGATACAATGGTCGAGCTTCTCATTAGACATTCCCTTCTTGAAGTTGCTCCCAATCTGGATGTTCGCTCCAAAATGCGGTAGCCGATTTTGCAAGCTCCTCATACATGCCCAAAAACCATGGTTCGAAAAGGTTTAAGTCTCCTTCCAATCCTTTTGCAAAGTAGCTCGCCAACCCATCTCCTCCGGGATGGCGGTGCGAAATGCCTGCTGCTGCTGCGCGCAACCCGTCCAAAGTTTCATAGGACATCAGCCAATTTTCCCGTAATAAGAAAGGTGCCATCCTCGATGCACGGCCTTTCAATAGATCCTGGTTGCCTGCGATTTCGTCCAAACATTGTCCAATGAAATGATCGGCGGTTCGATCGTCTCTACCCATTTGGGTTTGCGCCCATGACCAATGCCTATGAAGAAAATAATCGCCAAGCAGGTCGAGCGCTACTCCAGCATATTTGCCGACATGAGGGTGCAACAATTGCTTAGCCCGTTTACTTAACTCATGGGCATCCGCAAATTCATCGATATGACGATGTAAATCCACGCCTAAGCGTTGTGCGGCCGTTGAACGTTCACGCCACGCCCGCCCCTTAAAGCCATCGGCTGTAAAATTAAAAACCCGAACCTCTGGGAGGTTCGGGCTTAGATGTAAATGCGCTAGAAAATTCAAAGCGACCTTTGCTTACGCTTCTGTCACAGTAAAGTCAAACGACTCCATAACAGGATTGATCAAAAGCTTTTCGCTCGCTTCTTTCACCATTGCTTCTGCTTGCTCTTTAGAATCCGCCTCAACCTCCAAGGTGATGTGCTTACCAATGCGAACATTAGATAGAGCGTCCAACCCGATGTTTTTTAGGTTCGCACCAACGGTTTTTCCTTGAGGATCCAAAAGCGCCTTTAGTGGCATCACATTGATTTCAGCAGTGAATTTCATGTTTGTGTTTTTAATGGTGTTGCGCTTCGCCACGGAGGGCTAAGCCGCTAATTATTGGCAGCAAAAATACGACAATTGAAATGCTCAACGCACCAAAAAAAGGAATCATTATTGCGAAAATTCCAAACAGCGCATATTGTCCCCATTTCCGCCCCTTTGAGCCTCCACCTTTGAGACTCATGACTTTAAACGAGGCATTTTGCCAGTACACGGTATAGAGTGCTAAAATTACTAGCCCAAGATGCCAGATGAGTAATGCCGTGCCTTCAAGTTGCATGATCCATTCCCAATTGTCCCATCGTCCCATCCAAGACCACAAGCCGAGTGCGAACAGTGCGTTGGCAGGAGTGGGCATGCCGATAAAATCTTTGGAACCTCCTTCAAGGGTATTAAAAACTCCGAGTCGGTAGACGCTGGATGCCGTGACAAGTGCTCCAATGAACATTGCCCAAGGTTGGGGCATGTGTCCATAGTCTGCCAGTATGCTAGACCATAAAAATCCAGAGGTCGCCCCAAATGAGATGGCATCGGCTAGTGAATCTAACTGTTTACCAAGTTCTGATGAGGTGCCAATTTTGCGAGCCGCCCAACCGTCGAACATGTCGAAAGTAGCAGCAGCGATAAGGCTTATAGCTAGACCTGTACTACTCGCATTCATCACAAAATAGATGGCCATCATACCACAGACAGCGTTGGCGAGTGTTAAAAGATTTGGAATGTGTTTCATGCAGTGCAAAGATGCATTATTTTGGCACTATGTCTCTACTGCGCCCTTTGTCGGATTGGAAAATCATGTTGGCTGCGACTCTTTTATTGGTTGCTGCTTGGAACATCCCCGTGTTGGGTCTTTTGATTATTCCCGCTTTTGTCCTGCTCCTCGAGTTGGCTTTTCGTCCGGGCAGAGCATTTTTGAAACTCTACCTGGTAACCGCACTTTGGAATGCGGCCACGACATATTGGATTGCCAATGCCCATCCATTAGGAGTCATTGCTACAGTATTCATTAACGGTGCCTTGATGGCCGCGGCGCTTTGGTTGGGCGCAAGGTCTTCGACGATGATTCGCAGATTTCCAAAAGTGGAAGGGTGGAGCGCATTAGCCTATATGCCAATTTTTGCCAGCTGGATTGCCTTTGAAAAGTTGCACGACCATTGGGGATTGGCCTTTCCATGGCTAAATCT
>CAYNLA010000150.1:0-2157 GCA_964397915.1 uncultured Polaribacter sp.
CTTTCATACAATCTACCAATGCTTGAACACTATCGAGGTCCATTGCATTGTACATAGAGGCACGGTATCCACCTACATCGCGGTGTCCGTTAATTCCACTGATCTTCGAAGCTTTCCAAAGTGCATCGAACGCTTCTTTGTGAGCCGCCTCGTCCTTCAATAGGAAGCATGCGTTCATGTTTGAGCGATCTTCAGTTGCTGCAGTTCCCACAAACAGTGGATTGCGATCAATCTCACTGTACAGCAAGTCTGCTTTCGCTTGGTTGCGCTTTTCAATTGCTTCAACACCACCCATTTCTTTCAACCAACGCAAGGTCAACATGCTTACATACACAGAGAAAACTGGAGGTGTATTGAACATACTCTCCTTATCAATGTGCGTCTTGTATTTTAACATCGTTGGAATATATCTTCCCGACTTGCCTAGGCTGTCTTTACGAACAATCACTACCGTTGCACCGGCAGGACCTAGGTTCTTTTGAGCGCCGGCATAGATTAGATCAAACTTGCTCACATCCACTGAGCGCGAGAAAATATCCGAACTCATATCACAGATCATAGGCACGTTCGTCTCCGGAAACGACTTCATCTGTGTACCGTAAATGGTGTTGTTTGAAGTACAATGGAAGTAATCCGCTGCTGGATCGATGCTATATCCTTTTGGAATAAAGTTGTAGTTGGCGTCTTTCGAAGAGGCAATAGCCTCTGCTGATCCTAAACCAACGGCTTCTTTCAATGCTTTGCTTGCCCAAGCACCGGTATCTAAATATTGTGCCTTTCCGGTTTCCGTCAAATAGTTGTACGCCACCATGGCAAATTGCAACGACGCACCACCCTGCAAGAACACTACTTCGTGGGTATCGGGTACATTCAGCAACTCTTTCACCAAGGCGACCGCCTCATCCATAACTGCAACAAAATTCTTGCTGCGGTGAGAGATTTCAATGACCGATAAGCCTAGGTTGTCAAAATCCAATAGTGCTTTCGAAGCTTCTTCAAAAACTTGGCCGGGAAGAATACAAGGTCCGGCAGAAAAATTGTGCGTTTTCATACGAGCAATTAAAGTGAGTGACAAAGGTAAAATGTCCTTAAACCTTAAGGCGTAAACCTCATAAAAAGTTTAGGTGATTTTTAACGGGTAATCAACAATTGGATACAAGTCTTACAATCGTAGCAATAGTTACGCTAATTCCGCCCTTTACTCCTTAACTTTGGGGAGCATTTAAGAACCAAAATCCCAAAAAATGTCGAACGGAATTTTCAACGTACCGGTAGCCGCAAATGAACCCATCTATGATTACGCACCCGGTACTCCCGAACGCGAAGCACTATTGGCTTCTTACCAAGAGCAATACAATAGCAAAATCGATGTACCCATGTACATTGGCGGCAAGGAAGTACGCACAGGAAACACTGCTAACCTAACCCCTCCGCACGACCACCAACATGTAATCGGAACCTTCCACAAAGGCGATGCAAGCCATGTTGAGGCAGCGATTGAGGCCGCCTTGGCCGCAAAAGATGCTTGGTCGAACATGCCCTGGGAACACCGCGCTTCAATTTTCTTGAAAGCAGCAGAGTTGATCAGTGGAAAATACCGTTACAGAATCAATGCAGCTACGATGCTTGCGCAAGGAAAGAACTGCTTCCAAAGCGAGATTGACTCGGTTTGTGAGTTGGCCGATTTCCTTCGCTTCAACGTAGAATACATGACCCAAATCTATAGTGAGCAGCCTGAAAGCTCTCCAGGTGTTTGGAACCGAATGGAATACCGTCCTCTAGAAGGGTTCGTTTTTGCCCTTACCCCATTCAACTTCACTGCTATCGCAGGTAATCTACCTTCTTCGGCAGCCTTGATGGGCAACACAGTGGTATGGAAACCTGCCAATTCACAGATCTATTCTGCGAACGTAGTGATGGACATCTTCCGTGAAGCAGGCCTTCCAGATGGTGTAATCAACCTAGTTTACGTCAGCGGCCCTGTAGCTGGAGATATCATTTTCGAACACAAGGACTTCGCCGGAATCCACTTTACAGGATCTACTGGCGTGTTCCAAAACCTATGGAAAACAATCGGCAACAACATCCATAAATACCGTTCATACCCACGTATCGTTGGGGAAACTGGTGGCAAGGATTTCGTTGTAGCACACCCTT
>CAYNLA010000151.1:0-2151 GCA_964397915.1 uncultured Polaribacter sp.
ATTTGTACGTTGCCAGCGGGGCAATGGAAGCTGAAAATGGAAGCGACGCCTTAGTAGATCGCATCTATAAAAACGACGGAAGGGGGCACTTTACTTATGATGCCAACGCACTTCCCGCTTTGCCACTTAGAACTTCTTCTATTGCCATTGCTGATTTTGATGGTGATGGACTCGAGGATGTATTCGTTGCTGTTCGTGGAGTTAAAGGACGATATGGAATGCCCGGAAATTCCCTTTTTTACAAAAACTACGGGAATGGCGTGCTAAGAAATGAGCGCCTTACTTCACGTGGGTTCGAACGCATCGGAATGATGACAGATTGCGAAGCCGGAGATATTGACGGGGATGGCGATCCTGATTTAGTTGCTGTAGGCGACTGGCAAGGCATTCGCATTTGGATAAATGATGGTGGCCGATTCGCTGAGCGCACCCTCGAAGCCGGATTTAATTACAGCCAAGGGCTTTGGAACACAGTGCGCTTAGAAGACCTAGATGGTGATGGTGCGCTAGACATCGTCGCGGGAAACTTGGGTGAAAATTGTAGGCTTGAAGCCACACCGGACAAGCCTATGGTCCTCTTTGTAAACGACTTTGATGCAAACAGTTATTCAGATCCTATCCTATGTTCTTATTGGGGAGATACGCTGTTCCCTCGAGTATTGCGTCACAACCTAATAAGCCAATTGCCCTATCTGAAAAAGGAAAACCTAAAATATGCAGACTATGCAGGCAAGAGTGTCTTTGAGGTGTTCGACACAACGCAGCTTGAACGATCTGCCTTATTACAGGTACAAACCTTGCGAACGACTTGTTTCTACAACAACGGAAACGGTGTTTTTACGCATGCACCACTGCCTATTCAAGCTCAGATTGCCCCCGTTTATGGCATAGATGTCTTGGATGTAAACGGAGATGGCTTAAAGGACCTAGTGCTCGGTGGTAACCTGCACGAAGTGCAGCCAGAGTGGGGCCGTTACGACGGTTCTCGCGGATCGGTGCTGATCAATGAAGGGAATCGAACATGGCGTCCCCTCACCCCATCACAAAGCGGGCTCAACATCGACGGCCAAGTACGTGATATCGTTCACTACAAAAGAGACGGTGAGACCTTTATCCTCTTCAGTAAGGTGGACGGACCTTTAGAGGAATACAAGCTTTCTAACTAATGAAGCGCTGGCTCTTACTCATAGCGTTAGCAGGAGTCGCGTGTACCGCACCTGAAGAACCCACGTTGTTTAAAGAACGTGCGGCCGCTTCCGGTATAGCCTTCCGCAACGACCTGCCTGAGAACGAGGAGCAAAACATCGTGGACTACCTCTACTTCTACAACGGTGCTGGTGTGGCTGTGGCAGATTTTGACCAAGACGGACTGGAGGACATTTACTTTGTTCGCAACCAAGGTCCCAATGAGCTTTATTGGAATAAGGGCGATTGGCAGTTTGAAGAAGGCGCAGCAGCCGCAGGCGTTCAGGGTGAGTCCGATTTCCAGACCGGCGTGTCCATTACCGACATCAACGCAGATGGGTTTCCCGACCTCAGCATCAGCGCGGTCGAATACTTGCACTGGAAGGGCAAAAATGAATTTTACCTAAACAACGGCGACGGAACCTTCGCGCAAATTCGTCTGGTCGACGGCATGGACATCGTGGGATATGGTCAACAAACCCTATTTTTTGATGCGGACAACGACGGAGACCAGGACCTCTATGTGTTGCGCCATAGCGTACACCCATCTGGAGCTTTTAACAATGCTTCGCAGCGCGGAGTCCGCGACCCAAAAGCGGGTGATCTGTTCTTCCTAAACACCGGCGATGCAGAACATCCTGATTTTGAAGACCGCTCCGAAGAATGGGGCATATTAGGCTCGCAAATAGGCTATGGATTGAGCATCGTGGCTGAAGATTTCAATGCTGACGGTTACCTCGACCTATTCATTGGCAACGATTTTCATGAAAACGACTACCTGTATTTGAACGAAGGCGGGAAGCGATTTGAATTGGCCACCGATCAGAGCTTTAGGGCCAACAGCAAATTCACCATGGGAGCTGATGCCGCAGATTTAGACGGCAATGGATTGCCTGACCTGTTCACGTTGGACATGAAACCTTGGGATGAAGTGGAGCGCAAAAACGCTTTGGGTGCTGAGCCTTT
>CAYNLA010000152.1:0-2104 GCA_964397915.1 uncultured Polaribacter sp.
GATGTAGAACAACGGATTTTCAGTGATTAATCGGGCCTCTACTCCAACGCTCAATGCCCAAAGTTTGTACGCGCCTAGGTACGCCAAAAGGGCGACAGACAGCAAGAACATGAACGTTCCGTAAGCACCGAAAAAATGCATTGGTCGGCGGCCAAACTTGCCCATTACTGCGAGGGTGGCGAGGTCAAGGAAGCCATTGATGAATCGGTCAAGACCAAATTTTGTGGTGCCGTACTTGCGGGCCTGGTGCTGTACTACCTTCTCTCCTATTTTAGAGAACCCTTTGTTCTTAGCAAGGAAAGGAATGTAACGGTGCATTTCACCATAAACCTCGATGTTGTGTACTACTTCAAGGCGGTAGGCCTTAAGTCCACAGTTAAAATCATTGAGTTTAATTTTTGAAATGCGGCGGGTAGCGGCATTGAAAAGCTTTGTCGGGAGCGTCTTAGTGATGGGGTCGTATCGCTTCTGCTTCCAGCCGCTCACTAAATCGTAACCGTCTTCCAAGATCATTTTGCGCAACTCCGGTATTTCTTCCGGGCTGTCCTGTAGGTCGGCATCCATAGTAATAACCACCTGGCCAGAAGCCGCCTTGAAACCTTGATTTAATCCGGCGCTCTTTCCTTGATTCTTTCTGAAGGATATGGCTTTGACGTTGGCGTTTTGGGTGCTGAGTTCTTGAATGACCTGCCAGCTGTTATCCGTCGATCCATCATTGACGAAGATAATTTCATAGGTATAGCCTTCGCGGTCCATGACGCGCGAAATCCAATCGGTCAATTCCGGTAAACTTTCGTCCTCGTTAAAGAGAGGGATTACAATGCTGAGATCGAGTTGGCTCATGGTACTATTAGACTACAGGTTCGTCTTTTTTCATCGCCGCAGCAACGATAAGACTGATCACTAGATAGAAGACACTAACGAGGGTCATTCCTTTAAATTGGCTCAGTACTCCGAACGAATCTCTTCGCTCAAGCTCTGCAATGGCTTCCTCCACTTGCGCATCATCCGCTCCGAATTTCTCTAACAATTCGTAAGTGAATTGCAGGGTCTCCTCCTCCATCACCGCCTTAAATTCGGTATCAATGACATTGTACATCAAGCTGTTGAAGGCAACCACGACCAAAGTTCCAAGAATAAGCCCAAAGGCCGAAACGCCTAAGGCGCTTTTGTAGCTGATAAAGCCATTGTTTGCCTTTTTGGCCTGCGCAATACCATAGATACTTAAACCTATGGGCATTAACCATTGGTACACAAAACCTATCCAGAAGTTCTTGAACATAAATGCCGGATCGCCCAAGTAGCTCACCATAAACATTAAAATTCCAAGGACGATGAGGATGACAGCCAATTTTTGACCGTGCGGTTTAATAAGGTGTGTATCTGATTGCATGCTTTGTTTTAATTGCGGTTGCAACAAATATAGGCCAATAGGACCGATTAAAAATTGTTAAAATTCATTGCTCAGTGGGCTAAGGTTAACTTACCTTTGCGCCGGGCAAGTCTCACACAACCAGCTCCTGGTGAATCCCCCAGGGCGGGAACGCAGCAAGGGTAATTGGTCGTAGCGGTGTGATGTGAGTAGCTTGCCCATTTTTTATGCCCTAAAGTTTGGGGGAAAGCCGTACTTTTGGCCCCGTAAATATTCAATACCACAACACATGAAATTCTTCATTGATACAGCAAACCTCGCGCAGATTAAAGAAGCACAAGACCTAGGCGTTTTGGATGGGGTTACTACCAATCCTTCATTGATGGCTAAAGAAGGCATCAGCGGTGCGGAAAAAGTAAAAGCACATTACAAAGCAATCTGTGATATCGTTGATGGCGACGTAAGTGCAGAGGTGATCGCAACGGAATACGAAGGAATGATCAAAGAAGGTGAAGAATTGGCCGCTATTGATTCAAAAATCGTAGTGAAGATTCCTATGATCAAGGACGGTGTGAAGGCATTGCGCTACTTCTCGAACAAAGGCATCAAAACAAACTGTACCCTAATCTTCTCTGCGGGTCAAGCATTGATGGCAGCGAAAGCGGGTGCTACCTACGTGAGCCCATTCATTGGTCGTTTGGACGATGTATCAACAGACGGTTTAGCTTTGAT
>CAYNLA010000153.1:0-2099 GCA_964397915.1 uncultured Polaribacter sp.
TCGGCCTCACCGAACAAAGCCTCCGCTTGTTCGTAGCCCTCTACCCAGAACTTCACGCCACGAAGTGCCTTCATGGTTTTTTCCGCCTCTTTCGGGTCGTTCCAAAACTCAGGAGAAGCAGTTTTCTCCTCTTCGTTAATGATATAGATGCGCTTTTGCTCAAGGTTGAGGTAGGACGCTAGTCGCTCCAATCGCTCACCCAAAGACTTGATTTGATCTGCTGTAACCATAGGATGACAAAGTTAAGCATACCCTTGTTATCTTCACGACCAAAGACAAGGGAAGTACTATGTTTGAGGTTGATTTAAGAAGCGATACGGTGACCCGCCCTTCGAAGGGCATGATGGACGCCATGATGAGTGCCAAGTTAGGCGATGATGTATTGGGCGATGACCCTACAGTTAAAGCATTGGAGGCTACGATGGCAGACCGATTCTCCACGGAATCTGCGCTTTTCTGTGTCTCCGGTACGCAAGCCAACCAAATCGCTTTGATGTCACACCTAAGCCCAGGCGACGAAGTGATCTGTCATCACTATGCCCATATTTACAACTATGAAGGTGGCGGAATCGCGGCAAATGCCCATGCTTCGGTCCGATTAGCGGGTGACGACCGTGGAATACTCCATCCACACCAAATCCTTCCGCTCATCCAACCCGACGATCAACACTTCCCACGTACACGAGTTTTAGCCGTGGAAAACACCTCCAACAAAGGAGGGGGAACCTGCTACTCTTGGACAGAAATTGAAGCGTTGCGCGCCGTGGCAAACACCCACGCCCTCACCTTCCACCTCGACGGCGCCCGTCTCTACAACGCCCTCATAGCAACGGGCCAAAATGAAGCAGATTACGGCACGGCATTCGACTCCATTTCCATCTGCCTCTCCAAGGGCTTGGGCGCTCCTGTGGGTTCAATCCTTCTAGGCTCAGAAGCTTTTATTGACCACGCCCGCCGCATTCGTAAACGTATAGGCGGTGGCTGGCGTCAGGCTGGAATTTTAGCTGGGGCAGCACTTTATGCCCTCGACCACAATATCGATCGCCTTGCCGACGACCATGATGCAGCCAAAGACATGGCAGAGTTTTTACGCGGTCTAAGTTTTATCAAAAACGTGGTGGAACCCGAAACTAACGTTCTGATTTTCGGACTTGAAGAGGATATCGATCAAGCAGAATTCATTGCCAACCTCGCCTCCCAAGGCATTGGAATTTCCCAGATGGGACCGGGCAAATGCCGCATGGTCTTTCACCTTGATGTTACGCCCAAGGGAATTCAAAAGGTGAAATCCACATTAGAATCGATATACTAGATCGTGGGCCGAGTTAAGCATTGTCCCAACTGCAAAAAGGACCATTCCGTCATGTTCCGGGTTCAATACAAACCTGCTGACAAAACTTGGTATTTCCTATGTGAGGCGTGCGTCTTAGAAGTCAAGCCCGGAAATCCTCACTACCGCTACGGCGGTACTTGGAAGGGCTAATGAGAATTTTTACGCTCCTCTTCTACCCTTTGATGCGCCCAATTAATCATCTCAAAAGAATACCCGCGGCGCTGCATCGCAGCAGCAAGCTGTTCCTTCGTCTTTGAGCTGAACCAACGGTCGGCTAAATACAGTGCATTCTCTTCCACACGCTCCTGAGGTATTTGATTCAGGATTCTGTCAATGGTCACCTTGGGAATGCGATGCTCCCTCAATCCTATACTTATCCGGTAGGGTGCCCAATGCTTCTGATTAAGCTTGCCCTGACAATAGGCTTCCGCAAAACGATATTCATCAAGGAAGTTTTCTTCCATCAAGCTTGCCACGACCTCCTCATGCCGGTCCTTGGGCAATCCTAGAAGACCCAACTTTCGGTATACCTCGAATGGACTGCGCTCTTGATAAGCACAATACCTGCGGAGTTTCTGCAAAGCTTCGGACGTAGTCATTAACCAATTTTAATAAAAAAACCCGCTCCATACTTCGTACGGAGCGGGTTTGTGGAAAAACTAAAGTTTTACAAAGAGTTGTTCTCGCTGTCTTTCACCTTCCATTCGAGCATGGTGTAGGCATCGCGGGGAACAACCACAATCTTTTTACGAAGTTCTTTCTGCCA
>CAYNLA010000154.1:0-2054 GCA_964397915.1 uncultured Polaribacter sp.
ATACATTGATGATGTAACCATTAAAGATATTCCTCCATGTCCAGAACCAATTGGTCTTGGTTTATCTAGTGTAACTCAGTCTGGTGCGACTTTGACTTGGTCTTCCAGCTCTGCAGCCTTCAACATTGAAGTGGGTCCGATGGGCTTTACACAAGGAACAGGTACGCAATACACGTCGACTACGACTTCATATACTGCAACAGGTTTGACACAGAATACGTATTACGATGCATATGTAATGTCGAATTGTACTGCAACGGGAGACGGTACTTCTAACTGGGTAGGTCCATTTACTTTCAAAACAGAATGTGGTGATCAGGCAGCGCCTTATTCTACAGGTTTTGAACTTCAAACAGGTGGAAATACTACAAACCCTGATCTCCCTGATTGTTGGAACTATTTGAAAACAGGTACTTCAACATCATTCTATTCTTATGTTTATAACTCAACGAGTTATTCTAATACCGGTTCAAAATCATTGCGATTCTATGGATACGCTAGTTCATCTTCAACGGCGAGTGCTGAAGGGGATACGCTAGCAGCGATGTCACCAAGAATCGCAGGTATGGGGAACGGTGATAAGCAAGTATTGTTCAGTATTAGATCAACGGGAACGGTAGCTTACTACAATAACAAGTTGATAATTGCAACAGCTGATACCAGTGGTAGTAAATCGTCGATCAATATTGTAGATACGATCAACTACAATGGGACTTATGTCGATTACACCATTGACTTGGATAATGTGCCATCAACCGCTTCGCGCGTTGTGTTCATGATTGTACCTGAATTGGTTTCTGGATACAGTTACTCATATACATATGCTTTTGTGGATGATATCGAGATTCGAGATATTCCAAATTGTCCTATCGCTGCGGATTTCACGGGTATGGCTACTTCTGATTCATCTGCTACATTGACTTGGACAGATAGCTCCTTGGTCAATGACTACATCATTGAGTGGGGTCCTACAGGATTCACGCAAGGTACAGGTGCGCCAACAGATACCACAACTGGTAATACTTGGTCTATCAATACCTTAGACGATGCAACCACCTATGACTTCTACATCCAAAGCAGTTGTATGACCGCTAATGGGTCAATGTCACCATGGGTTGGTCCTATTACGGTACAGATTCCATGTTCTCCTACAACTACGCCGTTCATTGAAAGTTTCGAAAACTTAGCCGGTACTGTAGGTACACAAAACGATCCGAATCTTCCGAGCTGTTGGATAGAGGATCGGGGTTCTGCAGCGTCGCACATGCGCGGTATGTATAATACCTATGGTGCCTATGCAGGAAACGGATACGTTGAATTCTGGGGTCTTGCGATGAATTCAGATACGGTTCTTCTTTCGTCCCCAGCTTTGACTGATCTTGATGAAGGTAAAATGGTGACCTTCTATTCACTTGTGAACTCAACCTCTTATTTAGGTGAATTCCAGGTAGGGGTTTCCAATTTTGCGGGTCAGCTAGGCTCACACCGAGCATTAGCGGATATTAGCCTGACCACTGCGTACCAGGAATACAAGGTATACCTTGATTCCACTATGATCCAGGCAGGTGACTCTCGTGTGGCATTCATCTTCCCAGAAGGAAATGGTCAATGGAATGACCTTAAGGTGGATAGCGTTCGCATCGAGGACATGCCATCATGTATTACTTACAATCAGATGGCCACCAATATCATTGATACTGCGGCTGATTTGACTTGGAGCTACACTGGTAACAACTGTTTCAATATCGAATGGGGTCCAGCTGGATTCATTCAAGGAACGGGTGTTGGTGCACAGGCCGGTACAGTGGATTCCAACGTGACGGCTCCATATTCATTAAATGGGTTATCACCGAATACATCCTATGATTTCTATGTAGAAAACTGCTGTAATCCAGGTACATGGGAAGGTCCATTCTCGTTTACCACTGAATGTACGGGCCCATTGGCTGCAGGTACGTACTCAGTAGGTCCAACGGGGGACTTCACCACATTAGATACTGTAATGAGTGTATTGAATACCTGTGGTATTGGAGGCGCGGTAACGTTTGAATTCC
>CAYNLA010000155.1:0-1980 GCA_964397915.1 uncultured Polaribacter sp.
AACCAGCGGCTACCTTGGAGCTTTTATTTTCCTCAGGCAAATCATAAACATGCACGCTGGCGCCATACTTCATAAGTGTATATCCCAATACACACCCTGAAATACCTCCGCCTACAATGATATAATCTACGTAACGCATAAAAAAACTCCTGCTACAAAGGTAGCAGGAGTTTTGAGTATCTGTTGGACAAGTCTGTACTTAGTACGTCCACATGTCGTGCTCTTTGTTTCTCAAATCCTCTTTGATGCGCGCGGCTTCTAGAAGTTGAGACATGGCACTGTTTCTTTTGTAATCTGAAATGGTACGATCGTACACGTTATCCATCTTCGTAATGACCGAGTTGAACTTGCGGAAGTGCATGATCTGATCAAAGGTCAATCGTTGGTTGTTGTTCTTCTCGTTGTAGGCAACGGAAGTAGCCATTGCATAACGTGCATCTGGGAACCAAATCCAGAATGGATTGTAGGTCAATGATGGGTTACGTGGATCGCGTACTTCTGGTGCAATACCGATAATTCTGTTTTTCAACTCACCTCTTTGCTTGTCAAAGTACCAATCGCTCTTTAAGTGGTAGGCTACCACGTTGTTCGCTTTGATGGTAATGGTATCGATAGCCAATGGGGGACCAAACGGATCATCAGGATCTGGAATAGTGTCGTACTGCTCGATCTTCTCACGAACCTCATCAATAGTCAATGGAAGCTCGAAGCGGTCGTCCAAGAAAATTTCAGTAATGGTATTCTCTGTGATGATCCCATCTACCAATACATCCCATAAAGCCTTACGATCGGGCATAGGCTTGATCGGATAGTAGAGGGGTAGATTGATTTTCTCACGAAGGTCAATACGCTCCCAGTGACGCTCAGACCACAACATGTCGTCTTGACGTAGGAATGGATAAGGAACTACGCGGTTATTGCGGTAGTGCTTATTAAATTCCGGAACGATACCGTCGTCCGAAGGATCGAGAATCTGTGCATTCGCGCTTGAGTAGGATAGACCTACTGCAACGATAGCAAAAAGAAGCGCTTTAACTCGTACCATATTAGTTCAAATCAATAGTAATTGGAGCAACTTTTGGTTTAATACCTTTTTCTGTAGTTGCCTTAATGTTTCTGATAATAACTGGAGTTCCAGGTTTTGCTTTATCAAGTGCTGCCTTAGCGTTAGAGCTTAGTGAATTTCCTTTACAATCGATAGGAGCGAAAGGAGGAACAATAATTTGGAAGCTGGTCACGCGAAGTGGCAATTCAAAATCAAAGTTATTAAACACCGCGTCAACCTTGCCTTTTTTGATAAGGTTAGCAGACATCAAACCTTCAGTCTTACCGAAAATCTCACCAGTTGCATCTGGAAGGTTCTTTACGCGGAATTCCTTAGAGCCCATAGATTTTGTTGAACCGTCTTCTTCCTTGACGCTTACAGATATTTTCATTGTACCACCTGAGTTGCGCGTAACATCAGCAATATAGCCGTTACCCACTTTTTTAACGCCAGGTCCATTTACAATCAAGTTTGAAGGATCTACGCCCGGTACACTCACCTCAAGTGGGTTATCTACACCGCGGTATAGAACGTTCATCTTGGTTGGAGAGATAACAACGCTAGGTGGAGCAACATTGTAGGTTTGCTCGTTGATCGCATAAGTTTTTTCTTCACCGTTGGTGAGCAGGCGTATTTCGCCACTCCATTTTTTCGTACCAACCCCATTTGCTGGTAGCGAAATAGTTGCGATTCCATTAAGAATGTCTTCTTCAGAAATTTCTTGACCGTCAATAATGAAGGTAGGGTTCTGCGTATCGTCAAAAGCAGCAAGAAGTACTTGAGCCTCGTATTTATCCCCTTGAGTGACAAACGTACTCTTCGGTATAACGATTGGCATCACCCCCGTTACTTTAATATCGCGTGCGTTAATGTTTGCTTGCAGGAAATCAATAACGTTTGCTTCCGATGTACGGATGTCGCTTTGCATGCCAGTT
>CAYNLA010000156.1:0-1978 GCA_964397915.1 uncultured Polaribacter sp.
CATTACTGCGAATACCAAGGTTAATTTGAATTTCATAACTAATTGTGTTTTGATTTGATGGCAAGGTGGTGAGTCGACTAGAGTTACTTCTTAGATAAAATTCTCTTTATATGTTTCTTTTAAGTCGATTTTCTGTGTTAAAAATGCCCAATTCCCTTAGTTTGTTTCACATATGAAACTTTTATTTCTGTTTTAGTTGAATCGACACGAACAATACCTTTGTCCGACATCTTAAAAAGCATGAAAAAAGACCTCCTCATCCCTGAAGTAAAGAATGTATTTATCGCTGCAATGGAGACCGTAGAAGCGGACGGTGCAAAGAATTGGTGGATCTACCTCATTAACGCTACATCAGGACCCCTAGAAAACATCATCGTGAACTCACGCGGCTACAGTGACTTGGATTCGAAAGGAGGCATTCAAACTGCGAGCATGCGAAAGAGCATCAAGGTGCTTCCAGCTCAAACGGCAGCCAAATTAGAGCCAATCATGCCTGAGGTATTCGAGCTCTTCAACGAATATTGGGTGAGTTTTTTCGAAAATGGTGAAATGAAAGATCGCAAATACATCTTTGGTCCCTACACCATAGACGCTAACTTCTGTGAATCCCTACCTATTTTACAAAAGCAAGGTGTGCTTATTCGATAAAATTACGAAGCACTAGGTGAACCTTCCCGTTTGCGCACTCCATGCCAAACAATCCATGCAAAGCTCGCATTGACAAGATAGAAGCAGTATTTCGCAACAAAGGCGATGTTTCCGAATAGGAGGTTTTGGTAAAGCTTGAGGATGTTGTAAACCTGCCAGCTTGCCCACGAATCTGCATACATGCGAGGCGTATTTAGAATTCCACTGTAAGTGATTCCTGTGATTACTGCCGTCACGGCAAATTTTGATGTGTTCTCTCCTAATGGCTCCTTCAAGAAATCGGTAAATCCGATGTAATTCAAAGCAGTACCAAGCAAAAATGCAATTGCTATGTTGACAAAGTAAATTGTATCAATCTTACGTGGCACTCGGTCCTTTCTACGTTTCCAGTACCAGTATGAGATGCCTGCACCAGCAAATGAAACAGGATACGTCAAAAAGGCCGCCTCATTCCCTAAGAAATAATCCACGAAAGCAGAGTTTACCGACGTTACCAAGCCAATTAAATTGCCAATATTGTTTCGTTTAGTAACCAACCGGGTCACCATCATCGATCCAGCCGCACCTACGGTAGAGAAAATCCCAATCGGCAAACCCGCGCGCACTGTTTTATGGAAACCAAGTGCTACCGACACACCTATGACCAACGCAACACCTAGTAAATCCATCCATTTACTTTCGGTAATGCGCTGCAATTTTGATGTCGTGCTCATATCACTTAATGAGTGGCTAATGTAAGTTCTTTTCCATTTGAGAACAATTGAAAAAGCCGCCCTGCGGGCGGCTTTTATTTAGCGCTGTAAAATTATTTTATTCGGAGCTTTGGATGACCCTGCTCGTAGTAAATACATTCCACTTGATAGTCCCTCAGGAAGTTCCACCTTTGAGGTCTCTATGGCAATTTTCGCGACCGTATTCCCTGCGACATCGGTGATGATTAAGGTCTCTCCGAGTAAGTCAATTGGTACATAAATAACACCTGCCGTAGGATTTGGATAAATAGGTCCCAACTCATTATTCTCATCAATTCCAACGGTAGTTATAGTGATGCAATCACTCCATTCCGTACAGTTCCCCTGAGTAACTTTCACTGCATAGCTTCCGTTAGCCTGAACCGGATACACATTCGTATTATAACCTACGATATCTGTACTATCATCGCAGTTCACCCATTGAAAAGAGGCATTAGTTGCAGGAGAACTGAGCACAATACCATTTTGGTTGATCCGATTGTCAACGGTATCAATGGTGAGATCATAGGTGACGATGGAATCACAACCTGCTGATGCTCCAGTAGCTTGGTTGAAGGTCCAGGTATAGGTCCCGGTCG
>CAYNLA010000157.1:0-1966 GCA_964397915.1 uncultured Polaribacter sp.
GGAATAGTCTCAAATTAGGCGTTGCTTAACATACGTTTAACAGAAAAACAGGTACAATGAAGAACAAATTGTCACTGTGGTCAGTATTGGCTTTCATGCTTACTGTAAACTTTGCCATTGCGCAATCAGTTTCAGGGGTAGTTAGCGATGCTGCTTCAGGAGATCCGCTACCAGGGGTAGCGGTTTCGGAGAAGGGTTCAAACAATGCTACTTTAACAGACTTTGATGGTAAGTTTACTATCAAAGTAGGTGAAGGAGCAACGTTGGTATTCTCTTCTATGGGTATGGAATCTAAAGAAGTTGCTGCAACTTCAGATTTCTTACAGGTATCACTTAGTTCTACAAGTCAAAACCTTGATGAGGTTGTAGTAACTGCTTTGGGTATTTCTCGCGAGAAAAAATCCCTAGGTTACGCAACTCAAGAGGTTGATGGTGCGGAAGTAACTAAAGTGAAAGATGCAAACTTCGTAAACAGCTTGAGCGGTAAGGTCGCTGGGGTTCAGATTAAGAGTTCAGGTACTCTTGGTGGTTCTGCCAACGTCGTAATCCGTGGTTACAAGTCTTTGACTGGTAACAACCAAGCACTTTTCGTAGTTGATGGTGTGCCAATCTCGAACTCAACTGGTAACAGCGGAAACGTAGCCAGTGGTCGTGGTGGGTATGACTTTGGTAATGCTGCAATGGACATCAACCCAGAAGATATCGAGAATATCTCTGTATTGAAGGGTGCTGCTGCAACTGCGATCTACGGATCACGTGCTGCGAATGGTGTAGTAATGATTACTACCAAGAGCGGTAAAGCTTCAGGTGGTAAGAAAACATTGGGTGTTACAGTAAATACTGGTGTAACTGTTGGTTCGGTAAACCCATCTACTTGGGTGCGTCACCAACAATCTTACGGTCCAGGTTACGGTCCTTTCTACGGTCCTAACTACCACTACTTGAGCAACGGCGATAGCGTTTTCATCGACGCTCGTGCGACTCCTTACGATGTAGATGGTGATGGTACTGCAGAATTGACTTTGCCAATGGGTGAGGATGCTTCTTGGGGTCTTGCTGTTGATCCAAACTTGCAAGTTTATGATTGGGAATCAATCCACCCACTATCATCTCAGTACGGTCAGTCTAAGCCGCACACTGCTGCTGGTGATGGACACAACGCTATGTCTTTCTGGCAGCAGAGTGTTACTCGCAACAACAACATCGCTATTGACGGTGGTGGCGAGAACTCATCATTCCGTTTGTCTGCTACTGACTTCACACAATCAGGTATCGTTCCTGGTTCAGAAATCAACCGTAGCAACGTAAGCTTTAGTGGTCGTTTCAACGCTTCAGACAAATTAACTGTAAGCGCGAAAGCGAACTACATCAAGCAAGATGGTAAAGGCCGTTACGGTACTGGTTACGACTCTCGTAACCCGAACCAAAGCTTCCGTCAGTGGTACAATGTTTTGACTAACATGACTTCTCAGCGTGAAGAATACGAGCGCACTGGTGCAAACATCACTTGGAACCCTTACGGTTACGGTGCTGCTGCTCCTTACAAGCCTCACTACTTTGATAACTTCTACTTCTCTGCTCTTGAAAACTACGCTACTGATACGCGTAACCGTATGATCGGTAACATCATGGCAGAGTACCAGATTAACGACTGGTTGAAACTAACAGGTCGTATGTCTGCGGATACTTACTCAGAATTGCGTGAAGAGCGCATCGCTGTAGGTTCTGTAGATGTAAGCCGTTACTCACGTAATAACCGTAACTTCACTGAGCGTAACAATGATTTGTTCTTGAACTGGAACAAATACTTTGGTACTGACGGTGAAATCTCTTTCGCGGGTATGTTGGGTTACAACTCTCGTCGTACTTCATTCAGCTCTATTGGTGCTGCAACAAACGGTGGTTTGGTTGTTCCTGGCGTTTACGCTTTGAGCAACTCTGTAGCTGCTCCTGCTGCTCCAGGTGA
>CAYNLA010000158.1:0-1954 GCA_964397915.1 uncultured Polaribacter sp.
CGCGAAGAAATGAAAGCGCTTCAAGCGGACAATGAAGCTATTTTAAAAGAGGCACGTGAAGAGCGCGAGCGTATTTTAAAAGAAGCACGCGACATGAAAAACAAAATAGTTGCAGAAGCAAAAGAGGCTGCTGGTCTTGAGGCGGACAAGTCTGTTGCTGCTGCTAAAGCTACGATTGAAGCCGAAAAATCGGCTGCTGTTGCTGAGTTGAAAAAGCAAGCTGCTACATTGAGTATCGAAGTAGCGGAAAAAATATTGGGTCAGGAGTTGAGTTCTGAAAACAAGCAGGCAGAGATGATCGGTAAAATCATCGATGACGTGAAATTCAATTAATAGAAACGATGAATTACCCAAGAGTCGCATCTAGATACAGCAAAGCCTTATTGGATCTTGCTATTGAAGCAAATACTTTAGATCAGGTAAGTGCAGATGCCAACACATTGCGTTCGGCGATCGCTTCTTCAACAGATCTAGAATATTTACTTAAAAGTCCAATTGTTAAAGCGGACAAAAAGCAAGCGGTCTTAAAGGAAATTTTCGCGGGTAAGTTTTCTTCATTATTTGAAGAATTCGTCATGCTTATTACGAAAAACGGTCGCGAGAACCACTTGAATGCAATATGTGCGAAGTTTCAAAAAGACGTTTTGGCACATAAGGGCATAGTTGAAGCCCATGTTGTAACGGCTGTAGCAATGACTGCGGATGACAAGAAGAGCTTAAGCGAGAAGCTAAGTGGTCAACTGGGTAAAGAAGTACTCCTTATCGAACGTATAGATGCATCGGTAATAGGAGGGCTTAAATTACACGTCGACGGCTACGAAATTGACAATACAATTGCAGGAAAGCTAAGAGCGCTAAGAAACGCGCTGTTGAGCTAAAAAATATTAGAAGAAAACAAAGACCTTAAAAAAAGGATCATGGCAGAAGTAAATCCAGCTGAAATTTCAGCAATTCTTAAGCAACAGCTCTCTGGTTTTGACGGAGGCGCAAGCCTACAAGAAGTGGGCTCCGTATTGGAAGTGGGTGATGGTATCGCCCGTGCATACGGACTTACAAATGCACAATCAGGTGAGTTAGTAGAATTTGAAAACGGTCAAAAGGGTATCGTTTTGAACCTAGAAGAGGATAACGTAGGTATCGTATTGCTTGCTCCATCTACTGATATCAAAGAAGGATCTACAGTAAAGCGTACCAATACTATTGCATCTATCAATGTAGGTGAGGGTATGGTTGGACGTGTTGTAGATACATTGGGTAAACCTATTGATGGTAAAGGTGAAATTGCTGGCGAAACTTTTGAGATGCCTCTAGAGCGCAAGGCTCCTGGGGTAATCTTCCGTCAGCCGGTAAACGAGCCAATGCAAACAGGTATCAAGTCTATTGATGCGATGATTCCAATTGGTCGTGGTCAACGTGAATTGATTATCGGTGACCGTCAGACAGGAAAAACGACAGTTGCAATTGATACGATCATCAATCAAAAGGAATTCTTCGACAAGGGAGAGCCAGTATATTGTATTTATGTTGCTGTAGGCCAAAAAGGTTCTACTGTAGCAGGAATTGCAAAAACGCTAGAGGATGCAGGTGCCATGCAATACACGACTATCGTGGCTGCTAATGCTTCTGACCCAGCTCCAATGCAGTTCTACGCTCCTTTTGCAGGTGCTGCTATTGGCGAGTACTTCCGTGATACAGGTCGTCCCGCATTGATTATCTATGATGATCTAAGTAAGCAAGCGGTAGCCTACCGTGAGGTGTCTCTGCTTCTACGTCGTCCTCCGGGTCGCGAGGCTTACCCTGGTGATGTATTCTATTTGCACTCTAGACTTCTAGAGCGCGCTGCTAAGGTGATCGCTGATGATACCATTGCATCGCAAATGAATGATCTTCCTGAGTCCTTGAAAGGAAAAGTAAAAGGAGGCGGTTCTTTGACGGCACTTCCAATTATTGAAAC
>CAYNLA010000159.1:0-1921 GCA_964397915.1 uncultured Polaribacter sp.
ACTGAACGCACTTTTTGCTTGTGGCCACCACCAACGTAACGCATTGTCATGCGACCGCTGTTGTTACGACCACCACTCTTGGTCTTACCTTTTACAAGGCTCTTCTCTGGTTTCGCTGCCGTAACTTGCTCAAAGTCGTTGACTACGCGAAAACGCTGACCGGGAGTAATTGGTTTTAGTTTCTTAACACCCATTGTTATTAGATATTACCGTATAAATCAATGGTCTCCCCACCTGCTACTTTCACCAACGCTTTTTTATACGCTGATTTACGTCCTCTTACTAAACCAGCCTTAGTGTACTTAGTCTGGAATTTTGCAGGAACGATAGCTGTGCGAA
This sequence comes from uncultured Polaribacter sp., assembly GCA_964397915.1. Taxonomy (GTDB): domain Bacteria; phylum Bacteroidota; class Bacteroidia; order Flavobacteriales; family Schleiferiaceae; genus UBA10364. The sequence continues at coordinate 340 of CAYNLA010000159.1, forward strand.
CACTTTCTACATTAACGCCATAGAATGCTTCTACAGCTTTTTTTATTTCCACCTTGTTTGCAGTACGAGCTACCTGAAAAGCGTAGACATTTTGATCCTCGCTCAACTCAGTAGCCTTTTCTGTAATGATGGGTTTAATTAAAATATCCATTGCTCGTTAGCTTAAAATTGCTGTAACTTTCTCAACTGCACCTACCGAAAGGACCACTTCTGAAGCGTTCATTATTTCGTAAGTACTTAAATCTGAGGCGTTTACAACTTTAACCCCTGTTAAATTGCGGGATGACAAATATAGGTTTTTATCGTAATCACCGACAACGAAGAGAGATTTTTTCTTGTCTAGTCCTAAAGCAGCCAAAACGTTGATGAAGCTTTTTGTTCTAGGAACCTCGAAAGTGAAATTCTCGACAACCTTCAAATTCTCAGATTTAACCTTCAGTGATAAAGCTGACTTACGCGCCAACTGCTTCACCTTCTTATTCAATTTGAAGCCGTAGTTACGTGGACGTGGACCGAAAACAGTACCACCACCGCGCTGAATTGGAGATTTCAAAGAACCCGCACGAGCGCCACCAGTACCTTTTTGCTTGTGGTGCTTCTTTGTTGTGCGGTTAACCTCACCACGCTCTTTAGACTTGTGCGTACCTTGACGAGCATTCGCCAAGTACTGCTTCACGTCTAAATAGATTACATGGTTGTTAGGCTCAATACCAAATACAGAAGCGTCTAACTGAACGCTATTTTTGGTTTCCTTACCGTTGATGTCTAATACCTTGAATTCCATTACTTCTCAATAATTACAGTTGAATTCTTAGCTCCTGGTACGGAACCTTTAACTACGAGCAAGTTTCTTTCAGCATCTACCTTCAAAACAACTAAGTTTTGAACTTTAGCACGCTTGCCACCCATACGACCAGCCATTCGCATACCCTTGAATACGCGTGATGGATCTGAACCCGCACCGATAGAACCTGGAGCGCGAAGACGGTTGTGCTGACCGTGGGTAGCTTGTCCAACACCACCAAAACCGTGACGCTTAACAACCCCCTGGAAGCCCTTACCTTTAGATGTACCTACTACATCAACGAAGTCGCCCTCTTCGAAAAGGTCCACACCGATCACTTGACCAAGTGTAAACTCACCTTCGAAATCATTGAATTCTACTAATTTTCTCTTAGCAGAGGTACCCGCCTTGGATACGTGCCCTTTCAATGCGTTCGAAGTATTCTTATCCTTCGCTTCTCCCCAACCTAGTTGGATCGCATTGTAACCATCGACATCTTCAGATTTCACTTGAGTAACAACACATGGACCTACTTCTAGTACGGTACATGGCAAGTTCTTACCCTCTGGGCTGAAAATGCTGGTCATTCCGATTTTTTTACCAATTAATCCTGGCATCTCTTCTGGAATTTATTGTCTATTAGACTTTGATTTCTACTTCTACACCACTCGGCAACTCCAACTTCATCAAAGCATCAATAGTCTTTGAAGAAGAAGAGTAGATATCCAACAAGCGCTTGTAATTGCTTAGTTGGAACTGCTCGCGTGATTTCTTATTTACGTGGGGTGAGCGGAGCAC
>CAYNLA010000160.1:0-1918 GCA_964397915.1 uncultured Polaribacter sp.
TTTTTCGTAACTTATAGTCATAATCAAGACAAAACCGTTATGAAAAAACTAATGATCTATGCAGGATCAGCCTTGTTCGCTGTGTCCTGTAACTCTTTGTCAGTCGACGAAGCGCGCGCTTATCAAAGCGAAATGGAAGCAGCAAATGCACCCACTGAGGAGCATGCTACTGCATTTGAAAATGGACTACATGATGACTTTGCATTTTATAATGGCACATCGGGTAAAGTTTGGCCGAAAGAAGAAATAACAGTCACTGCAGATTGGTTCGATGAGGATACGACTCATTCAGAATTTTTATCGGCACTTTCCGTTGGAAACGTGGTTAGTGCGTTCGGACGAGGCACTTCTACATATGGAATGTTCGACATCAATACTCGTTATCACGCCGTGTACACCAAGGACAGTGATGGAAGTGTTAAATGGCTCCGAAATATGGCAGTAAATGAGCATCTTCTAGCTAAGCGTTGGATGGATTTAAGTATTGATGAAGACCGATTCAATGAATTGTTCAAAGGGATGGCAATGAATGCATCTCATTTACGCTTCACCACGTCAGCGGCGTTTAGCGATTCATTGGCCGAAGAATACCCGGACTACGCTCCGGCTCATTTCGGCCATATGCTTTTGGCTTGGCAGGCTGGAGACGAGGCTAAGTTCTCGGAGTTAGTAGAAACCGTTAACTCTAAAATGGGTGGCGAGAATGAAGCTGAAATGGAATGGATGATGGGATTAACTGCAGAAGATCAGACAATGCGCACATATCATTGGCAGAATGCCCTAAATCTTGCGCCTAACGCTCCGATGATTGCAATTTTCTATTCCTTTAACCAACCAAGCGTTGCTGTAAAGGAAGCAGTTATTCGAAGAGTCTTAGAAAATCATCCCGGAAATGCAGGACTTTGTAATGTGATGGGTTACATATTAATGGCTCAGGATAAAATGGAAGAGGCTAAGGAATATTTCCAGTTCAATGTCGAATACCATGAAGACTTGGCCAACTCGTTTGATTCAATGGGAGATTGGTATGTTCGGAACGGAGACAAGGAAGCCGCATTGGAAATGTTCCAAAAAGCTGCGGATATGGATCCAACGAATTTCAGTTTCAATCCTGATCGTGCAGAGGAATAACAATTACATGAAATAGATAATCAAATGCCGGGGCTTATGAAGTCTCGGCATTTTTATTTTATCAAAATCTGATACTGGTACGGTGCGAGCGTCAGTGAATTGCCCGTGTTTAAAGAAGTGCCGTTAACCGGGTCCAATACGGAAATCCCCTGCCAGTCATTTGGCAGTGTTATGCTCATGGCAGAGTTTCTCGGATTGACTGCAACGAAGGCATCGTGTCCCGTTCCAGCGGAACTAAATGCAGCAATATTGAAAGTGGAATGGTTCACTTGGTTAGCTCCACGAAGGGCATCATAGGTATCGTAAGCTTGTAAAATTGCTTTGTATTCTTTCGTTACAGAGGGATTTAAAGACCAATTAATGGCTACGCTTGTCGGGGTAAAGAAGGGTAGTTTATACGGTAGTGCCTTTTCTTGTCCATTGTATAATAAGGGTACACCACCCATCGTAGCGGCTAAGACAAATGCGCTCATCACTTTATCTTGATTTCCGAAGAGCGCTTGTGGGGTATCGTCCCATGCATTTTGGTCGTGATTGGTAACGAAACGCACCATGGTTTTACCGGGATCGAGATTGAAAAATTCGCCTGTATACTGGGTATAGAGTCCACGAGCATCATCGCCCTGAGTGAAAACTCCAAGGCTCTTACCGTAAAAGCCCCAGCTGAAGGCCATGTCAAAACCTTTATTCAATAAACTCAGATCATCGGATTCCGCGAATAGGATCAGATCACGGTTGGGAATGCTACGCAAGGTATCGATGGCTTCTTCCCAGAACCAACCGGGGA
>CAYNLA010000161.1:0-1890 GCA_964397915.1 uncultured Polaribacter sp.
CGTATCCTGCAGGAACTACATCACTAACGCGGATAGACTTGCCAATACGCAAGTTTGTGATGTTCAACTCGATGCTTTCTGGCATCTCGTTTGGCAATGCACGAACGCTCAACGTACGAAGAACCATTTTCAATTTACCACCGTTCAAAACACCACGAGCCTGACCGTTCAAAACGACAGGAATGTTCATGGTTACTGCCTTGCCTTCAACCAACTGGATAAAGTCGATGTGAATTAATGCATCCGTTACTGGGTGGAATTGCATGTCTTGGATAACTGCTTCTACAGTCTTACCGTCAACGGTAATGGTTGCAGTTTTCGCTTCTGGCGTGTACACTAGCGATTTGAACGCTAAAATTGGCGCAGAAAAGTGAACTGGTGCTTCGCCACCGTAAATCACACAAGGTACATTACCTGCTTTGCGCTCTGCTTGGGCGTATTTAGAACCAACTTCGGTTCTTAGGGTTCCTTGAATTTCAACAGACTTCATCTGATCTAGTTTATTGAAGTATTACATTATAAAGTGTCCTGAGATGCTTTGGTGGTGGTGAACATTCTTCATCACGTTCGCAAACATATCAGCGACTGAGATCACACGGACCTTTGGGTTTTCTTTTGTTTGAGGGATGGTATCAGTGATGACCAATTCCTCTAGTGCGCTCCCGCCAACTCTATCGTAGGCTGGACCACTGAGTACACCATGGGTACAGTATGCACGTACCGACTTAGCACCTTTTTCTTTCAACATTTCAGCGGCCTTTACCAAGGTGCCTCCTGTATCTACCATGTCGTCAACGAGAATGACATTCATGCCTTCTACATCACCGATCACGGTCATTTTATCAATCTGGTTGGCTTTTTTGCGTTGCTTGTAGCAAATAACCACTTCAGCTCCTAGTTTGCTGCCGTATGCGTGAGCTCTCTTTGCGCCACCCATATCAGGTGATGCAATACATAGGTTGTCCAATTTCATCGCTTCGATGTCCTTGATAAACAACGCTGAGCTGTACAAGTGATCCACCGGCACTTCGAAGAAACCTTGAATTTGATCAGCATGAAGATCCATCGTCATTACACGAGTAGCTCCCGCAGCCATCAACAAATTCGCAGCCAACTTAGCACCTATTGGAACTCTTGGTTTGTCTTTGCGATCCTGACGGGCCAAACCGAAATAAGGGATGACAGCAGTAATGTGCTTCGCGCTTGCACGCTTTGCAGCATCACACAACATCAACAACTCCATCAGGTTGTCCGCAGGTGGGTTTGTACTCTGAATCAAAAAGACGCGATTTCCACGAACTGTTTCTTCAAATGAAGGCACAAATTCACCATCACTAAAGTCAGTGATAATCACATTTCCCATAGGAATTCCGTAGCTCGCTGCAATTTTTCCAGCAAGTTCCATCGTGTGACGTCCGGCAAATATTTTCGCTTCGGGTAGCATCATATCTGTGTATCAGTATACTTATCGCTTATTCAGCACCTCCGTAGAGGGGTGCAAATGTAATTAAAAGAAGACAAAAACACCTTGTTTTCACAGGTTGATTAAAAAACTTTCAGGAAATGTTAGGAGAATTAGAAAACGCCTTTATTTTTGCCGTCCTAATTCGCTGAAATGCCTGAGTGGCGGAATTGGTAGACGCGCTGGATTCAAAATCCAGTTCTGGCAACAGAGTGGGGGTTCGATTCCCCCCTCAGGTACAAGGTTTCGAGCAGCGTTCGCGCTGCCGAAAAAAGCAAAGAAAACCCACCTCGAGTTCACTCGAAGGTGGGTTTTCTGCTTTTGGCGCACTGCCGCAGGCAGTGGTCGAAACCTTGAGGGCAATGCTCCGTCGGCAGGGAAAGGGCGAGCACGCCGAAGGCGGCGCAGGCCATTCCCCTCGAGTTCAC
>CAYNLA010000162.1:0-1880 GCA_964397915.1 uncultured Polaribacter sp.
ATTTCCCTAATCCTACATCGCGGCACAAACTATGGTGCATATAAAGCATCGACACAGTGGCTGAATATTCAATACGAATTCCTATGAAATCCACATACTTTACTTTATTTAATATCTTGTTTATAAGCGCTTTAAACGCGCAGAGTTTTTGGGTGGGAATTGATCAAAATCAAGAAACAATAGATGCCTCGCACCTTGATCCGCCCTATACCGCTGGGGCCAATTACGCGAACGCCATCCCCCTTTCGACGGAAGCCAATCTTGTGCTTTCGGGAATAGAGGAAAATACTCCGTGGTGCCTATACGTTCAGCGCATGAGCGCGCCGCCGGGCCAGGCCACACTCATCCTCTTTCCTGACTATAGCAACTTAGTCCCCCAACAATGGGACCCAAACTCACCTTTGCAATGCCCATTAGAGCCCTTTCCCAATCCTTGCTTCTCCGGGATCGGCCCCGCTGAATCCTTAACCATCAACTTCCTATTAGAAAACGCAAGCCTCCCAACCGATTGGCAACTGCGTACAGAAGAAATCCTCTGGACCGTGAGCTCAGGCGGGTGCCCTTCCGGCCCGTAAAACCTTTCCAACAAAAAAAGCCCGGCTCGCGGGCCGGGCTTCTCAATATTTATAAGACTGCGCTTACACCAACTTGATGTCTACGCTTACCAAATCTTTAAACTGCTCCAATCGGGAGTTGATCTCTTCAGTCGTCAACTCAGCAATTCGCTCCGTACCAAATTTCTCAACGGTGAAGCTCGCCATCGCCGAACCCCAAATCACTGCGCGCTTCATGTTCTCAAAGCTCAAATCCCCAGTCTTCGCCAAGTACCCAATGAAACCACCAGCGAACGTGTCACCAGCACCAGTTGGGTCGAAAACCTCTTCCAACGGAAGGGCCGGCGCGCTAAACACGTTGTCTCCATGGAACAACAAGGCACCATGCTCACCTTTTTTGATGATCAAGTATTTCGGGCCCATGGTCATGATCTTCTTCGCTGCTTTCACCAAGCTGTACTCGCCAGACATTTGGCGTGCCTCTTCATCATTGATTGTCAAGACATCAACGCCTTTCAAAGCCACCATCAAATCATCCCAGAAATGGTCCATCCAGAAGTTCATGGTATCTAGAACGACCAATTTTGGACGCTGTGGTAGCTGGTCCAATACCTTCTGCTGGATCGAAGGCATCAAATTCCCTAACATGAGGTATTCGCAATCCTTAAAACCTTCAGGCACTACTGGGTTAAAGTGCTCTAATACATTCAACTGCGTATCCAAAGTGTCACGCGTGTTCATGTCCATGTGGTACTTGCCCTTCCAGAAGAAGGTCTTACCATCCGGAATGATTTGTACCCCCTCAAGGTCTACGCCCTTATTGGCCAACAGGTCCAAATGCGCTTGCTCAAAGTCTGCTCCCACCACTGAAACGATGTTGCTCTTTTCTACGTGATAGCTCGCACTTAGGGCGATGTAAGTTGCCGCACCACCGAGAATGCGATCAGTTTTTCCGAAAGGCGTTTCGAGCGCGTCGTACGCCATGGTTCCAACAGTTAGTAGGCTCATGTACTTGAATTTATGGCGCAAAGGTACGGGGGGCCGATTAGTTTCACAATCAATTAACGCAGTGAATTAATCTTTTAGAATCGGCCTCAAAACTTATATGGTCTCCACAAATTGAGATCAATTTCCGAAGGCAGATACGCTCAGCATCGATACAATCCTTCAGGAACGCAAATCCAACCTTGAAATCGAATAGATTTTTTTTCTCGGAAGTATTGTACACTCTCACACTTTGATGTATTATTGCACCCCGATTTGAACGAATCGGACACAATATTCCTCCTTAGCTCAGTTGGTTAGAGCATCTGACTGTTAATCAGA
>CAYNLA010000163.1:0-1875 GCA_964397915.1 uncultured Polaribacter sp.
TTCCGGTGCCTCTCGCCATGATTGAGCGCATTGAAGTGGTGCATGGCGGCGCAACCAGTGCGCAAGGGATTGGAGCGATGACAGGGGTCGTGAACATTATATTAAAATCGGCCCCTAAAAAACTGAATGCTGGTTATTCATTGACCACGGGCGAGCATGATTTAGTCAACAGCAGTTTTTACATCGGTAAAAAATTAGGAAAGTGGGGGGTCCAATTCGGACAACAATCCCAGCAAACTTCCGGGTACATCCCTAATACGGATTTTGAGAGTCAGAAGTTCATCGTAAATCTCGCCCGGGATTATACCTTGGGTAAGGAAGAGGGGACGATTTCAATTTTATATGCAGAAAACCAGAAGGCTTTTGGTGCACAGAACTATTACACTAGTGCCTTTCCGGACCAATTCGAGGCGACAACCACCAGGGTATTTGCCTTTGGCTTGGACGAAACCATAGGACAGAAAACGGATTTCAAATTTGACATGAACTTGGTTACTGGGACAGACCGCTTTGAGTTGTACCGTGAAACGGCCGGTTTAGGTGGTTTTGATGCCAGTGAAGTGGCCTACGATAAGCTTTCTTCGGGAAGGTATTACAGAGCAGCGGACGGTGATAGTGCTGCTTCTTGGTATAGTGGGCCTAATTTTCATCAGACCTTGGTATTTAACTTGAATACGCGTTTGAGCCACCGTTGGAATGTCGAAAACGAGACCAGTTTCGGATATAACCAGCGTTATGATGAGATTCATTCGAATGTACTTGGAGGGGACTTTGGGGATGTGTACCTCGTGCCGGGCTGGGAAGGTTATACCATGGACAAGGGTGCCTCCACTTTCGATTTTTCTTGGTTTGCCGAGCATAAGTTCACCCGAGGCAGGTATCAAATTCGTGCGGGAGGGATGTTGAACTACCACGATGGTCCTTCGGGGGATTCTTCTTACTTCTTTGCGCCATCTGCGGATCTATTGTACCGTTTAAGCAAAACATCTTCACTCTACGCTACTGTTAATAGATCCATGCGATATCCTACCTATACTGATTTGTATTACAACCGTGGGGGTGCTCAAGGATCTATCGATCTAAAGCCTGAGACTGCTTGGAATTATGAGGCAGGGTATAAAGCAAAATTGGGCGACCTATATGTTAATGGTGCCTTATTCCATAGACGATCCAAAGATTTGATTGATTGGGTAACGTATCCTGTTAATCCCGATACTGCCTATGCCTCGAATATTACCGCTCTTGCGCTCACTGGAGTAGAGGGTGGGATGACCTATACGGCCCAAAAGAGAAAGCAGATGCTGAGACGCGCCTCGGTTCAGGCGGCCTTTATGAAAGGATCTAGCCCAGAGGTTGACTTTGCGAGCCTATATGCTTTGGATTACTTACAGGCAAAGATTACGGCGCGTGCCACCCAAAAACTGGGTATGGGCTTCTTTGCGAATTACGCCTTGACCCTACAAGATCGCGTGGGCACCTACTACAGTGGTGGAGCCGAAGTTGCCTATAAACCCTTTGCGTTGTTGGATCTGAAAGTCTATTATGCGCCAGCGGCGGGTTTGTTTAAACGTCAGTTCCCATTCCAGGCATTCGTTAATGTCAATAATGCTTTTGATACACAGTACTACGATCGCGGGAATGTAATCCAGCCTGGCCGTTGGGTAAGTATGGGATTTGAATTCCGATTTAGATAGCCCGAAATTTTCAGCATAAAAAAAAGCGCCCGGGCAGAGGCGCTTTTTTTATTTCAACTTCTCGTTGTTGTGATGTCTATCGTGGTCACGTTCGCGTTTGATATTCATCTTTTTGTCGAAGGCTGACTGTAAATCGGTACCGGTTTGGTTTGCCAAACAAAGCACAACAAAAAGTACATCG
>CAYNLA010000164.1:0-1856 GCA_964397915.1 uncultured Polaribacter sp.
GGATCCACACTCATCCACACACTCAGTTTACTCGAATAGTACCTCGCACCATAGTAATGTAGCCCCGTTTCCTGATCTTTCTCTTTCGAGTTGAATCTATAAGGTGAAGCAAACCCAAAGGTATTGGCATTGTACTGATGCATTTCTTCACCCCACGGGTTGTAGGTAAAGAATTCGTAGGTCTTTCCATCGCGCTCGGTTACAAGATCAACATTTCCGAGATAGTCGGGATGATACCAAAACATGACACGGGTCGTGCTTTCAGTCCCGTTTACATTTGAGGACTTGGATTTGGCGAGTTCAGGATAATATGCTTCTAGGGTAGGCTGCGTTCCCAAATGATCTACATCGAGCTTTGACTTGCCAAATTGTTCCAACGTTTGTTGCAAATCCGCAAAAGCCGCGTTGTAATTGACTGAAGCCGTATCGGCACTTGGTTTCTTGGGATCACTAGCATTCTGCTGTAAAGGTCCTGCCAGAGGTGTGGGACCTTGGTAGTTAATGCTAATGTCTGTGGCTACCCGTTGGGTGTTCATGTAGTAATGTTTGCTAACCTTGTCTCCTCCCTGCAACTCTGTAACAACGTAGTATGGGTTGATGTACAACGTATATGGATCAAGATACTGAACATCATCGATGTTTTGATCATTGACCTGTACCGCCGATTGCATAACAGAACTCTTCATGATCCGTTCACCTTTGTAATCGTACACATAGTGATGAACTCCCAGGTCATTGCTCACTCCACTGAGCCATTGCTCTTCATTCCAATAAAACTGTTGTGGTCCGCCTGCGCCGGGGTCTATAATTTCTTTGATGCTTCCGGAGGAGTTGTATATATAATCGCTCGTAATTCCGCTTTTCTGATCAAATACAGACTGTAACTGATGTGGTTTTCCGGCGACATACGAGTAATCCAATGTATAGTTCAATCCTTGGAAATTCGTAATTCCGGTTGCAAGAGCGTCTTTTTGGATAATTCCTCCAGCCTTGTTGTAGCTCATTTCCAAGTTGTACTCCGTACTTCCCGCAATCTTGTGGGTATGATTATCAAATCTGCCAAAGGCATCGTAGTTGTACTGATCAGAGAGCGACACAATTGACCCTAAACTAGAATTCATCAAGGTACCGGCCACATCCCTGTCAAGTTGCGCGACCATGCCTTGGGTGTTGTAGGTGTAGTTGCGCTCTAGAACAGTAGACTGAGTCGAAGCACCCTGCTCCTTGGCCGTAGTAGTGGTTTGGAATAAGGTGTTGCGTTTCAGTAAAGAGGCTCCTGTTCCTGTGACTTCATAGTCATAGTCGGTATACGTGCCATTTCCATAGTTTAACCGTGAGATTTGACCGTATCCGTTGTAAAGTATTCCACTAACGATCATCTGAGTTGTTCCAATTACGGTGGACCCTATAGAATACAACTCACCTAAAGATGTATAAGAATAGTTTACCCGATCACCATCAGGGTAGTTTGCCTGAATGATTCGCCCAAATGAATCGTAGCTCTTGGATGTGGTAAAGCTTCGAGGGCCGTGCATCGGCACTTGGATGGTGGTAGCTTCTTCAACTACTTGTCCAAGCTCATCGTATTTCAACAAGTCGACCTTAAACCCTTGCCCTTGGTCTATCTGAGTAATACGACCAGCTCCGTTTCGTCCATCGTTCTTATAACCATAGGTATATGAGATATCATAAAGGTCACTTCCTGTTGATAAGGGCATGGTTTTGTTCATCAAACGGTTGAAGTGGTAGCCCATGGTAATCCTTCCTCCAAAAGATAAGGTGCCTGGAGTTTCAATTTGAATCACGTTACTTGCCGGATCGTAAGTGGTAGTGGTTATTCCACGATCTGGATGGTC
>CAYNLA010000165.1:0-1835 GCA_964397915.1 uncultured Polaribacter sp.
ATGAAGGCGATGCCTTCGCCTTTCACGATGTAGGTAATCTCTATCTCAGGGTGGTAGTGCCAGTAATCATCGAAAATGCTCTGCTTGAGGACATAGCTGTTATAACTACGGTCCTTTTCGGCAATGCGGATATTTTCAATGGTGGCTTTCACGCTACAATAGTTCCATCATTTGGGCCTCCCAAGGCGCATATTCGTTCTCCTCATCCCCCCACTCGTTGGTGTAGGTTCGCTGCTTGTCAGAAGCGTTGATGACTAACCGCCAGGTGCCTTGTTCCGAGGTGATCCATAGTACGTACCAACCGTCTTTTGGGACTGTTTGTTGTACTCGAGTTTTACCGCGGAGCTTTCGGGAAGCGCCCAATTCTTGACACAAATCTAATAAATCTCCGCCTAATTTGTCAAAATCAGGGAACTCTCCTTCAAACCCGGGCATGTCCTCGCGAATGGCGCCATGATCTTTGTGGCCACTGAGGCCCAATTCCGTTCCATAGTACAGCACAGGAATCCCGCGCATGGCGTACAAGAGCGTCAAGGCGCTTTTCAGTTTAGTGGTGTCTTGGTCGAATTGGCCCAAAAACCGCCCATCATCGTGATTGTCCAAAAAGATGATCAGGTCCTCAGGATGCTCGTACAGATAGTCGCTCACCAAGCGATAGTACAATTCTCCCGCGCCGGTATTCCAACCAAATTGTTCGTGCTCCACCGCGTTGTACATCTTGTGAATGGCACGCCATAGGGTAAAGTCTGTCACAGCATCCGCAAACGAGAAATGCCCTTCGTACATCTTGTTCGGGGCGAAATAGGCCTGCGAAGCTTCGTTGTAGGACCAAGTCTCGCCAAAGACAAAAATGTTGGGATAGAGGCGCTTGAGTAATTGATTCATTTTCCGTAAAAACAGCGGATCCGAAAAGGCGTAGGTATCGCAGCGCAACGCATCTACCTCGAACATTTCGATGTACCACAAGGTCGAGTAACGCAAATAGGAGGCAGTCAGTGGATGGCGCTGGTCCAAGTCCGGCATCGCTCCGGCAAACCACCCATGCTCAAAGGCCTTTTTATCCTGCGACAAGGCATGCGGATCAACCAAGGCGGAAAATCTAAAATTCGAATAGGGAATGCTGCCGTCCGGATTGAAATGCACCATCGCGGAATCGGGTAATTGGCGGTGCAAATAATGTTCGACGCCCCAATGATTGTAGACGATATCCATGATGTGCTTCATCTCCCTTTGATGAAGTTCGGTGGCCAATTCCTTTAACGCCTCATTTCCCCCATACCTAGGATCTACACGATAATGATCCGTAATGGCATATCCATGGTAACTGTCGCGTTCCATGTCGTTTTCCAATACGGGATTGATCCAAAGTGCCGTTGCGCCCAAGCCTTCAATGTAGTCCAGCCCCATTTGTATGCCCTGCAAGTCTCCGCCATGACGGGCGTAAGGCTTGGAACGGTCCACACCACGCTCGCGCATTCCCGGCACATCATCATTTGAAGGGTCGCCGTTATGGAAGCGATCCGGGGTAATTAAGTACACCAAATCTTGATCGCTCAAGCCCTGCGGTTCATGACCACTCCGCTCAAGCAATGGAAAGTCAAAAGACTTTGGGCCAATGGTGAGCTTGATTTTTTCCTCACCGTAACCCGGTCGAATCCACAGCTTCACCAGTGAGTAGTGGTCGCCGTAATGAGTGGTCTTCAGCACTTTTCCTGCGGGCTTCTCGACCTCCGCAGCCCATTTAAAAAGCCCCTCGCCCTGCAGTAAAACCTCCACCGTGTCTAAGGGGTGATTGATCCACCAGTTTGGGGGGTCCATGCGCTGAACTTCTTGCC
>CAYNLA010000166.1:0-1835 GCA_964397915.1 uncultured Polaribacter sp.
CCAAATAAATCTCATTAGTAGTCAATTTGACTCACGAGTAGATTTTATGCGTTGTTAATAAGTATTTCATTAGGATTCGCATCGAATATTTCTAATATTTATAAGAACAAAACCTTTTATCATGAAGAAAATACTACCCTATCTACTTGGGTTGCTCTTCATTGGTTTCAGTTCTTATGGTCAAGTGATGACGGAATCATTCAATTCCACCTCACTGCCTTCGAATTGGTCCCAGAGCAACACATGTAACAGTACATCTACCAATGCTTCTTGGAAGATGACAACTTCCAATCCTGGTTATAGTGCATCGGGTTTTACCGATAACACTGGTACTACAGGATCTTATGCCATGTGGGTCGACGGATCAAGTCCGTATCCATGTAATGTTTCCATTACCACGGATTCGATTGATATTAGTTCATTAACTACTCCATCAATCGAGTTTTATTGGTTTAGAAACAATTACAGTCCTACCTCATACCCAGGTGGTAATAAATTGTACGTGGACGTCTTTGACGGACAGACTTATCACCCAGTTTGGGTTGGTGATTCAGATTCTGCAGGATGGAGACGTGCGATTGTCGATATTTCTTGTTTGACTATCACAGATTCGATTGCATTGCGCTTTACTGTTGAGAAACAAAACGGTACGGTTAGTTTCTACACGGATATCATAGTTGATGATATTAAAGTCCAAGAATTACCTTCATGGTACAGCAATTGTGCTGCGCCGACTGGCTTGACCGTCGGTACTGTAAGTGGAAATTCAGCAACTGTAGCGGTTGCGGAAGGCTGTAATTCTAGTGCCACCACTACAGTGATTTACGGTTTAGCAGGTTTCAACCCTTATACCGGTGGTTCTACTGCTACTGTATCTAATGGCTCGGCCACGTTGAGTTCATTAGTTGGTTCGTCAACATATGATGTATACGCGGTTTCAGCATGTAGTTCAACTTCGTATTCTGATACACTGGGGCCAGTTCAATTTGCTACTCCTTGTGGTGCAGTAACTACGCCATTTACCGAAAACTTTGACGCAGGTTCGAGTGGTACCTATACCAACCCGAGTCTTCCTAACTGTTGGGAATACTACAGCGATGGTACATACCCATACTGGTACGTACGTAATTATTCAACCTATGCGAATTCAGGATCACAGATGGTATACGGATATAAATCATCAGGTACTCCGAATGGCTCATCTTACGGTGATACGGCCTTCTTTACGACGCCACCAATTCAAGGATTGGATAGCGCATCTAAAATGGTTGAATTCTATGGCCGTACTTCATCTACTTCATACCTAGGTATGGTATTGGTGGGAGTTACGGACGCTAATGCCACGCCTTCTTCGTTTAAAATTGTCGATACAGTTTACACGAGTACGGCATATGCCAAATACACCATTTACTTGGATAGTTTAGGTGGCGTTGGTTCCGGCGATTCTCGCGTAGCTTTCGCTTGGATTTGGGATAACTCATTATCTCCTGTGTATGATTATGTATACATTGATGATATATCTGTCTTAGATATTCCTCCTTGTCCAGAACCAATTGGTCTTGGCTTATCTAGTGTGACTCAGTCTGGTGCGACTTTGACTTGGTCTTCAAGCTCGGCGGCCTTCAACATTGAAGTCGGTCCAATGGGCTTTACACAAGGAACGGGTGCGCAGTACACGTCGACTACAACTTCATATACTGCAACAGGTTTGACACAGAATACGTACTACGATGCGTACGTAATGTCGAATTGTACGGCCACAGGTGATGGTACTTCTAATTGGGTAGGTCCATTTACTTTCAAAACAGAATGTGGTGATCAGGCAGCGCCTTATT
>CAYNLA010000167.1:0-1804 GCA_964397915.1 uncultured Polaribacter sp.
GCGCTCATGCTTTTGCTCAACCAAAAAGAGCCCGCCAATCCCTGCAACTGAACACTTGCATCAAAGGAGGAAATGGCTTGAACGGCATAGGCATTTCCTAATGAGATGTCCATGGCATCCAGTTGATTGAAGAATTCCGTACCCGCATCTTCAACGCGCACGACTCGGACTGTATCTCCCGGTTCGAAAGCCCCAATGGGCGTGCCTAAAACCGGCGGCATAGTTCCATTGCGCTCAGGAATGGGATCGCCGTGCGGATCGTGCTGGGGAGCGCCCAGAAAATCGGACAGTCGTTCGACCAATTCTTCACTCTGAATATGTTCTAATTGCTCTGCCAAAGGATGAACTTCATCCCAACCAAACCCGAGTTTATCGACCAAAAACGTCTCCCATAAACGGTGCTTACGCAAGATGCTCTTCGCAAGAGCAACGCCTTCTGCAGTCAACTGTACGCCTTTGTAGGGAACTACAGTAACAAGATTTTTCTGACTCAGACGTTTTACTGCTTGTGTGACCGAAGAACCTTTTGCCCCGATGCGCTGCGCCAAATCGCCATTGCTGACCGGTTGCTCACCGCCCAAATGATAGAGGGCTTTTATGTAATTTTCTTCGCTTTCAGAGTGAGTTTTCACTGAGACTATATTTTAGTTTAGGCAAAACTAAAAATTATTTTAACGCAAACTCCATAAGTACTTGTAATACCTGAATTAGTTTACCTTAGCAGTCGTGAAAAAGAACACTTATTTCATTTCAGACGTCCACTTGGGCGCGCCATCCGTCGAGGAAAGTCAGGCACGGGAACGTCGACTCGTTGCGTTCTTAAACCACATCGCTGAAGATTGCGAGCGACTCTTCATCGTTGGTGATCTGTTTGATTATTGGTTCGAATACAAGCACGTGGTGCCTCGTGGCCATACGAGACTACTGGGTCAATTGGCTCAAATGGTTGACGAAGGCATGGCACTTGAAATCTTCGTGGGCAACCATGATTTGTGGATGGCCGATTACCTCAGCGAAGAGTTGGGCGCCACCATTCATCATGGACCGTTTATATGGGAAGCGCCGGGCACGAGCACCCGCATGTACATCGCACATGGTGATGGCCTAGGCCCGGGTGACCGCAAATACAAAGCCATTAAAAAGCTGTTCACAAACCCGCTTGCAATTTGGGCCTACAAACGCTTACATCCCAACTTTGGTGTGGGCTTTGCAGCACGGATGTCTCGGGCCTCAAGAAAGAGTCAAGGCCCGGATGACCATGCGTTTAAAGAAGAGAAAGAACGTCAACTCATCCACAGCAAATC
Source organism: uncultured Polaribacter sp. (assembly GCA_964397915.1). GTDB lineage: Bacteria > Bacteroidota > Bacteroidia > Flavobacteriales > Schleiferiaceae > UBA10364. The sequence continues at coordinate 1,305 of CAYNLA010000167.1, forward strand.
CATTCTTGAGGAGGAGTGGTTCGACTATTTCATTTACGGCCATCGACACCATGAGATTGAGCGCGTCATTGGCACTCAAGCCGGAGCGGATGGCACCAATTTTGAAAGTAAATACATTGTCCTAGGCGACTGGATTACACTGGACACATACGCCAAATGGGACGGAAAAAGTTTAACCTTAACTAGCTATACCCCCGCATAATGAAAAAAATCATCTTGCTATTTACTTTGGCCATTGGTTTGAGCGCTGCAGCTCAAGATTACAAAGGACATTATGGGATTGGGCTTGCCCTTGGCGAGCCAAGTGGATTCAGTATAAAAAAGTTCAACAACAACAGCGAGGCCTTTCAGTATACCTTCGGATACAGCACGGTTAAAGGCGAAGAGGGCATCAATATTGGCGCCGATTTCTTGCTCCACAACTACGACTTCATCACGGCAGAAAAAGGAAGCATACCGTTCTATTACGGGGCCGGAATTCACCTGAAGAGCTACAACAA
>CAYNLA010000168.1:0-1800 GCA_964397915.1 uncultured Polaribacter sp.
GGTTCGGTCATTGATGGCATTCGTCGGCCAATCAATCAGATGCTAGCGCCACAGATTTCTACGAGCTGGAACAAGGGGAATATGGAGGTATTGCGCAAGATTTATGAAAAGACCTCCAGCGCCCAAATGCTGGTCAATGCGGCCTTTGTCATCATGGTCATGGTCAATGTGCAATGGGTCTTTTCTTTGATTCCGGATGGGGAGCGATTCTACCCTGCCATTCCTGTTGTGGGTTGGACCTTGGCGCGTAAATACATCAATGCCTCTTTTGGTTCAAACGGTGAGATCATAGCCAATAGCCCCTTTTACAAGTTGAACATGCAAATCGGCTCCATCATGCTGGTCATTAACGTCGTCTTGAATTTCCTCTTCATTCCAAAGTATGGCATTTTGGGAGTAGCCTACAGCGGTTTGATTGCAGTGCTCTTTGTCAACGCTATGCGTGCCGTGATGATTTATCGCAAAAGCGGTCTTCAACCCTTTACGCGTGAAAGTCTTTACATTTTCGCCGGTAGTTCCTTGGTTGGGTTAGTGTGTTATGCCCTACCGGTAGACGGTTTTGTGAAGTTCATTCTATCCGGGCTGATCGTTTTAGCGGCAGCAGCCATTTTTAGAAAGTTCATTAAGCACGTTCTGTTGCGCTAAGCCAACGTACCTTTACAAAGTTGAAAGTCGCATATATTCAAAATAGAGTCCAATTAGGTGGCCGATTCCAGGTGACCTTCGAAATGACCAAGGTCCTAAACGGCATGGGCATTGTTCCTGATTTCTATTGTTATCGCCACCGATTAAACTTGGACGATATCAAAGCGCATTACGGTGAGGCAATACAATTGAACTTTATCACCATCAAGGAGCCTAAACTACCTTTTGAATGGAACATTACGCGCTTCAATAGCGACGTAAACAAGCATGTTCGAGACTATGATCTCGTCATCAACAGCAACAATACTAGCTTAGGATTAGATCCGAAGCTTAATGTCTTGAGCTACGTGCACTACCCTCGGAAGGCCAGGCTGATGGGCGGTATTTCGATAAAAAAATTACTAGATGTAGGCCGCGACCCAATGCAGCTTAATGCACTTCGGTATCGTTGGCACTCGACTGTAGGTCCGAATGATTTGCAAATTGCAAACAGTGCCTTTACTGCTGCGCGCTTTGAAGAGCATTACCAGAGCAAGATTGACGGTATACTTTATCCCCCCGTGGATATCGACTTCAAAGAAGATAAAAAGGTGCAAAATCGTATTGTCAGCTTGGGAAGGTTCTCACCTAACAAGCGCCAATTAGAGCAAATCAAAATGATGGCCCATTTGCCGGAATATGACTTGTACCTCATTGGATTTAAAAATGACCATGCGTATTTCGACACCTGTGCGCAAACTATTGAAAAACTCGGACTGAAGAACGTACGCCTTGTAGCGGATGCATCAGAAGAAGAACGGAACGGACTATTGACCTCTGCGACTTTCTTCATTCATTCACTTCGCGAGGAGCCATTTGGCATTACAACAGTTCAAGGAATTGGCGCAGGTTGCTTGCCACTCGTGCACAACAGCGGAGGGCAACGTGAAGTGGTCCCTTATTCGGAACTTCGGTACGAAAGTGAAAGTGATATCCCTGAGTTGGTGCGTGGACTTGAAAAATCGGACCAAATCACAGAACTTCGTGAAGCGCTGCAAAAGCATGTGCGGTCGTACGAAAGCAAAGCCTTCCGCGAACAATTCAAACAACTACTCGAGCAAAAACTCCCGAAATCATGAGAAAAGACAAGCTTCTAAAAGAATGGTTGGAGTTTAA
>CAYNLA010000169.1:0-1794 GCA_964397915.1 uncultured Polaribacter sp.
TATTACCGAATTGTAGGACAGACTCCGAATTGGTCATAATTGGCACCATTTGATCCTTAGGCCCGTTCATGTAAGGCACAATCTTGTGGGCCGGTCCGCGGCGTGATGGATAGTCGTGGTCCCACTCCTGCTCGGTTAAGTATTGCACAAAAGTGTTCAAACCTTCGTCCATCCAAGTCCACTGACGTTCATCGGAGTTAATGATCATTGGGAAGAAGTTGTGACCTACTTCGTGGATAATCACCCCAATCATGCCGTATTTCGTCCCCTCGCTGTAGGTACCGTCTGCCTCAGGGCGTCCACCGTTGAAACAAATCATTGGATATTCCATTCCGATCCATTTCGTGTGGACAGAAATGGCTTTTTCATACGGATAGTCTACGGTGAACTTACTGTATACTTCGAGTGTATGTGCTACCACACGGGTAGAGTATTGCTCCCAAAGGGGATTGCCTTCTTTCGGGTAGTAGCTCATGGCCATTGTCGTTTTATCACCAATCTTCACCGCCATGGCATCCCAAATAAATTTACGAGACGATGCAAAAGCAAAATCACGCACATTTTCTGCCTCGAAAACCCAGGTCTTGGACGAGGTCGCCTTATCGCCTTCAGCTTTGATTGCTTCGTCTTGTGTAACAATGATTACAGGATCGTCGTAGCTCTTCTCAGCCTTCGCCAGGCGAGCGCGCTGCGCCGAAGTCAATACACGAGACGCATTACTCAATGTTCCGGTAGAGGCTACTACATGGTCCGAAGGAACCGTGATGCTCACTTTATAATCACCAAATGGCAGGGTAAACTCGCCTTGACCAAGGAATTGTTTGTTTTGCCATCCTTCTACGTCATTGTATACCGCCATACGTGGGAAGAATTGAGCAATAGTGTAGAGGTAGTTATCGTCCTCCTCAAAGTATTCATATCCCGAGCGACCACCGATATCCATACGGTCGTTGATATTGAACCACCACTTGATGTTAAAACTGAATGACTGGCCTTTACGCAATGGCGAAGGCAAATCAACACGCATCATTGTATTGTTAATGGTGTAACGCAGATTCGTACCTGACGTGGTTTGCACATAATCAATTTTGAAACCGCCATCAAAATCGTAGAACTGGCTGTTTTTTAATTGGTTGAATGCTGTTTGCGCCGTTCCTCCGCGTTCATTAAAAATGCCTCCACTTTGGATTTGTTGCGTCATGCTGTTTTTTGCACGCATGTTCTGGTCCAATTGGACCCACAAATAGCGCAACTCATCCGGACTGTTGTTTGTATAGGTAATGGTTTCCTCTCCGTAGATGCGTTGCGTTTCATCATCGAGTGTGACAGACATGTTGTAATCCGCACGTTGTTGGTAATACTCATGTCCAGGTGCACCAGATGCCGTTCGGTAGACGTTCGGAGTAGGCAATTCCTGTCCGAGCTGTCTGAATTTCGAGGTGTTTACGTTTTGTGCCGAAAGGCCAAGAGTGGCTAGGGCCACGAGCGATACGAAAATGCGCTTCATATGTGGAGGGTTTTCTACTAGTTAAACGGGTAATCGATCTAAAATCATTTGGGCACTCAAAGTTAAAATCACGCCTAAAAGCATCCACTTCAGGCCTTTTTGGTTGCGCCAAATTTTTTCGACTGCCCAATATACAAAAAGCAAGACCAGAACCACTACGATTTGGCCTGCTTCAATTCCTAGGTTGAATGGGACCCAAGCCCACCAAAACGAATCACTTTGTGCGATGAACTGGTAATAGGAACCAAAGCCTAAACCATGGATTAATCCAAAAATTCCGGCCATCC
>CAYNLA010000170.1:0-1788 GCA_964397915.1 uncultured Polaribacter sp.
GCATGCAGAGCCCTATGGTGGACGGTGTTGCCGCTTCATGGGGAGATGCAATGGCCGCTGCTCGTGCCCTTATGACTGAAAACAGTGTTTTGGTTAGTGGTTCTGTAATCAGCCCAGCGTTGAAAACGGCCATCTCAAAACTAGGTTTACGTCATGTGAGCGTAGATGCAGTAAGCCAGAGCGCACGTGCTGATGTATACGAGAGTCTAACAGGTCGTCGCGGTCTTCCTACCGTTTCTCTAGACAAAGCCTCTACAGTTGTTGCTGTGGGTGCTGATTTCTTGGGCGATTGGGGCGGTGAAAACCTCATGGGTGCTTACGCTGCAGCTCGTAAACCAGGTGAAGGAATGCTACGTCACATTCAAGTAGAAGCAGGTCTATCACTTTCCGGTTCAAATGCGGATGCGCGTATCAAAGCGAAAGTAAGTGAGTACGAAAGCGTACTTGCACACATTTATAATAAAGTAGCTGCTGCTACGGGTGCTGATAAAGTTGCTGCACCGACAGTACGCGCAGAAATCGCAAGCGCTGTCGATAATGCTGCAATGGAATTGATCAATGCTGGATCAGGTGCCTTGTTGTTGAACGGCTTGAATTCTGCGACTGCAGAAAAATTAGCTGCGAAAACAAATGAACTACTTGCATCAGCAGCGTTCAACACTTCAACGCTCGAGTACACTTCAACCGGTTCTGATAGTGCCTTCAATGCGCTCTTGGCAGATGTCAAAGCTGGTGCGGTAGATACTATCGTTACTCTTGATAGTAACGTATTGTACTTCTCTGCAGAGATGGCTGAAATGGCTGATAAAGTGAACCTAGTAAGTGTTGCAGATCGTGCCGACGAAACTGCGTCTAAAGCTAAAGTTGCACTTCCATTAAGCCACTACCTTGAGGCTTGGACGGATGCTGTACCTGTAGACGGCGTTTATGCAGTAGGTCAACCGACCATTAGCCCACTTTTCGACAGCAAGAGCGCAGTTGAAATCGTGAATGGTTTAGCTGGCGGTTCTGAAAGTGCCATCGAATTGATTAAAGCAAGCGCTTCAACTACTGGTAACGCAAAAGCATGGAACGCATTGTTGCATGACGGTTTTGCTACTACCGATAAAATGCTATATGAAGAAGTTCCTGTAGATCTTTCGGACGTTAAGGTAAGTGCTCCAATTGAAGGCCTAGAATTCTACACCTACACTAAAACTGGTATGGGTGCTGGGTCGAATGCAAATAACCCTTGGGTTTACGAATTGCCAGATCCGATCTCGCGTTTATCTTGGGACAACTACTTGGTGATGTCAGCTGCGGATGCAGTGGCACTCGGCGTAGAGAACTATGCACAATCAAATGGTGCAATGAACGGTAATACCGTGAACATCACCGTTAATGGCGAGACTTTGGAAAACGTACCAGTATGGATTCAGCCAGGACAAACGCAAGGATCTGTAGGTCTAGCTGTTGGTTTTGGACGCGAATCTGTTGGTAAGGTCGGTAATGGAGTAGGTGTGAATGCAAATGCACTTCTTGCTACTACTGCAACCTATGCTTCGGTTGAGATTGTTGCAACAGAAGTAGAGCACGGTTTTGCTTCAGTACAGCTTGCTCACACGATGATGGGCCGTAAGATTGTAAATGAAATTAACCTTCCTACGTTCTTGCACGGCAATGCTGCTGAGTGGAATGAGACCCCAACTTTTGAAACACACAAAGGACCACTAAGTGCTTTTGAGGCGAACCTGTGGGACGATCACGATCACGAAACTTCACACATGTGGAACATGTCTATCGACTTGA
>CAYNLA010000171.1:0-1777 GCA_964397915.1 uncultured Polaribacter sp.
AAAACCTAAGCCGCTCCGCATGGAGCGGCTTTTTATTTTCACCTTATGAAATTCACCCACGTTGTTGCAGCACTTACCGTAGTGCTATGGTCGTGTCAAAGCGAACCTGAATTGGTCCAAATGACCAATCAAGGTCCTGCACAGGGCTCTACCTTTAGTATTAGCTATGTGGTGCCACCCGGGACCGATTACCGCAGCGACATAGATTCCATCTTAAAAGAAATGGATGCGCAAATGAGTTTGTGGGTGGAGAACAGTGAGATTTCGAGGCTAAACCGTGGAGACTCTGTATATCTGAGTAGTGATTTTCAAGGTGTCATCCGTCAATCACTTATGCTCAGTGAACTCACAAATGGGAATTTTGATATCACCATAGCGCCGCTGATCAAAGCTTGGGGTTTTTCTGGAGGCGCGCGAAAGGACAGTATCAATGTGGATAGCCTCATGAACTACGTGGGCTACAAAGGCCTTGTGGCAAGTCGCCCGGGGCCTATGTTGGAGAAATTCGCTCTCCCAAAGGGTTATGAAATAGATGTGAATGCCATTGCACAGGGGTATACGGTGGATATTGTGTCCAATTTCTTCCACAATGCCAACGTCCACAATTACATGATTGAAATTGGCGGAGAAGTTCGTTGTAAAGGCACCAATATCGATGGCCGAAAGTGGCGAATAGGAATTGAACAGCCTCAAGAAGAACGTTTGCAAGGCCAGTACCAAACCATTGTCGTCTTGGATACGATGTCTTTAGCTACTAGTGGTAATTACCGTAAATTTTGGGTGGATGAACGCGGCCAGCGCGTGGTTCATACCATTGATCCAGAAACTGGAATGCCTGTTATAAGCAATCTACTCAGTGTAAGTGTCATTGCACCTAATGCCACATGGGCTGATGCCCTAGCGACAGCGTCTATGGTGAGCGGTATTTCGAATGCAACTAGGCTTATTGAGGGATTCCCAAATGTAGAGGCCTACTTTATTGTAGGTAATAAATATGGGGAGTTCGAAGTTCAAACGACTTCGGGATGGTCGAAATACGAGCTTAACTAACCTGCTCGAATTTCGTCTCACACTTATTAGGGTCCTTGCCGCAGTACGAGCAAGTCGCACCTTCTTCATTCAAGAACGGACTCTGTGATGCGCAGGTGCCTGCAAATTCACCGCCTTTTTTCGCCCAAATCTTAATGGCGATGCCGGCAAAACCAAGACCAACGAGCACAATTGTAATTCCGATGAGTTTTAGGAGTACCATAGGGTGTGTTTTTGAAGGTACAAAGGTAGGAAAGAACAAGGAATAAATTGGCCTATGGCAAATGCCCGGATTTCTCTGAAATTCGATGAATTTCCTCGTTGCGTGATGTACCTTTGTAGGAGTCAAACAAACTAAAAATCACAGATATATGAAGATCACGGTTGTTGGTGCTGGTAACGTAGGCGCCACAGTTGCAGAAAACATGGTTCGTCGCGAATTGGCAGAGGAAATTGTACTGCTCGATATCAAAGAAGGCTTTGCAGAAGGTAAGGCCATGGACATGAACCAATGTGCTACGTTGAACGGTTACGATTCAAAAGTTGTGGGTTCTACCAACGACTATGCGAAGACTGCCGGATCAAAGGTTGCCGTTATCACTTCAGGTATTCCACGTAAACCAGGAATGACTCGTGAAGAGTTGATTGGTACGAACGCTAAAATCGTTCAGACGGTTACAGAGAACTTGATTAAGCACAGCCCTGATATCATCATCGTTGTGATTTCTAACCCAATGGATACCATGAC
>CAYNLA010000172.1:0-1769 GCA_964397915.1 uncultured Polaribacter sp.
GACTGAGCAAATACACCGATCAACTCATCGACATCCTTTCCGATGTTTTGTTGAATCCAAGCTTCCCAGAGGAAGAATTTGATAAGCTGAAAAGCCAAATGATTTCTGGATTGAAGGCCAACGCGGACGATCCAGATGCCATCTCTGGCAACTTGCGCGGTGCAGCCCTTTATGGCCTTGAGCACCCGTATGGAGAGGTGATGACAGAAGCAACCGTGGAAGCCATCAGCATCGACGATTGTAAGGCATATTTTGATACGTACTTCCGTCCAAACATCGCCTACATGGTGGTCATTGGTGATATTACAGTAAAGGATGCCAAGAAGAAACTCAATAAAGCATTGAAGAAGTGGAAAGCTGCTGAGGTACCTGCGCATGACTATGCGAAAACATCTCGCGCGGCATCGTCTCGTATCGTTATGGTAGACAAGCCTTCCGCTGTTCAATCTGTAGTTTGGTTGGGCAACGTCATTGACTTGCCGCAAGGCCATCCGGATATCGAGCCATTGCGCGTAGCCAACCAAATTTTGGGTGGCGGTATGTCGGGTCGCTTGTTCACTAACCTCCGTGAAGATAAAGCCTATACCTATGGAGCTTACTCAAACTTCGGTGTAGACGAGTTGAACGCTACTTTCGGAGCATCAGCTAAAGTGCGCAACGAGGTGACAGATTCTGCCATCACTGAGTTCTTGTACGAGATTGATCGCATGAAGAACGAAGCAGTGACTGATGAGGATCTCATCGCTGCGAAAGCCAGCTTGAGTGGATCCTTTGGTCGTTCCCTTGAGAGCCCAGCGAGTGCGGCAAACTTTGCTTTGAACATCGCGCGCTACGAACTTCCATCCGATTATTACAGCAACTACTTGTCGCGTCTTGAAGCCGTTACAGCTGAGGATGTGATGCGTGTGGCCAACGCTTACATGAACGGTCCGTTGACCATCACTGTAGTCGGTAAGGCACAGGATGTTGCGGGCAAGCTTAGTGCTTTTGGTGAAGTGGAATACTATGATGCCGACGGTAATGAAACCGACGCGCCAACTTTCTTATTCATGCCCGAGGGCGTTACTAAAGAAGCTGTATTGAATACATTCTTCGATGCTATTGGTGGAGCAGAAGCATTCCAAAACATCACGTCTTTCGAGCAAGAAATGAGCCTTGAGGCGCCAGGCATGCCAGGTGCTGTCGGCATGAAGACGGTGAAGAACATTCCAAATTACTACCTGACCGAGCAAAGCATGCAAGGCATGACCTTAATGAAGGTAGAGTACAAGGATGGCGCAGCGACACGCAGTGGTATGCGCGGTAATGCGGAGTTGGAAGGAGAGGAATTGGCCTCTACCGCCAAGGAAGCGAAGTATGTCATCAGCCAACTAGAGTGGTTAGAAAATCCAGAGGCCATTACCTTCGACGGGCAAACCCTAGTCAATGGCAAGGATGTTTATCAGTTCACTGAGGGCGAGCAAACGCACTACTTTGATTTGGCTACAGGTCTACTCCATATGAGTGTAGAGACTGCAGAAGGCCCTGAAGGCGATATTACAGTTACTACCGTATACAAAGAGTGGCAGGAAGTAAATGGTTTGACCTTTGTAAAAACCATCGAACAAAGTGCCGGTCCACAGTCCTTTACTGTGACAGTGGATAAAGTAACTTGGAAGTAATTCCCAGTACGAACAAAAATTTTGAAGACGAACCCCCACGCCGAGGCGTGGGGGTTTTTTGTTGAATTATTTTTTCTTGTTCACCAAATATATCCCGGTGATAATGAC
>CAYNLA010000173.1:0-1763 GCA_964397915.1 uncultured Polaribacter sp.
AACCCCTAACTCCCACAAAATCAAAAAAAGAAATTGTTAATAACGGAGAAAATCTTTTTGTGGAATCAACTTTTGGATTGTCTAGTTTTAAGATAAGTCTAAAACAAAACACTATATACCATGAGCGCAAATGATTTCCAGATGGACGATTCTTTCGCAAGCTTCGTTCAAGAACTAGAGCAAGCAGATCAACCAAAAGCATGCAGCATCGACAACCCAGAATGCGAAGCTTGCGGTAGCTAATTGCCAGTAAAATCTTTAAAGAAGGCCCGTGAACACTGCGTTTACGGGCTTTTTTTATTCTGTTATCCAGGCAGTGGACCGGCGGCCGAAAGGGCAAGCCAAAGCGTTACCGCAGTGCAGACGATGGCTACCACAGGAAACTTAATTGCCTTTGGCCAATCCCAATACCAATACTGAAAAGTAAAGGATGCCAGCGCGGTACTCGGAAACCACATAAAGAGAAACATTCGAAAATAATCGGCGCCTTCAGGAATAGATACTCCTAATCGTGGCAACAACAGGTGTACGCTAATTAATGTAAACAGGAACATGATTCCTGCCATGGGCAAGTACAATTGGCGGATTAAAATCTTAGAAAACATAAGTGCGATTATTTCTTTAAGATACTCAATCTTGGTAAATGCTCGGATGCATGTTGAAGTACAGCCCAAGAAGGATCAACCAACTACACACAAACCCAAAGAACACCGAAAGGCCTACTTTCCAGGGCGAGCGCCGGCCCTTTCCAAAGACGAGCCAGTAAAATCCAGCACTGATGAAAAAGATACAGGTGGTGTAGAGAAAGTAAATGAGCCAATTCCAACCGTCCGACATCCAGCGAAAATCGTAGTACCCCTCGTCCATCCACATCAAGAATTGGCACACCAAATGCACCCACAGTAGCATGTAGCCCGCGGTAGCGTTGTGCAAGGTCCTAGACATGTTATAATAAGTATGTGAAGCCTACTCCGAGATAGTTACTCCAACCGTTGAGCTCGTATTTGATTGCGATGGCATTAATACTTCCATCAAAACCGTACCATTGAATATTCATCTCAATAGGGATGGTGAAGGTGCTTACAGGGTTTTCCGGGTCCAAGTGAACCAAGTCGATGAGACCTGAAGTATTCGAGTAATCGGCTCCAGCGAAATAGCCAAAGCCACTGGCAAGTAGAAAATCAAAGGTGTTCCCCTCCCATAGTTTTCCAAACTTCAATTTGGCGGTAGAGAACTTACCAATAGCGTAAAAGGGCAAGTTGTAGTTTGTTCCAAATGCACCATTACGGACATACGACGTGGTCACCGCAACAAGGGCGCCATTCGATGTTTCGTGCATGTAAGCACCCAACTCGTATTCCTCGCCAAGCACAAAATTATTTGGGTCGGTCAACAGCGTATGGTAACCTGCAATCAACCCCATATCTACTTCCTTAATGGTCAACGTAGCTTGCGCAAAAAGTGCAGTCAACGGAGCGAAGAGCAGTATAAGAGTAAGTTTTTTCATGGAGTCTTTAAGCACACCTAAAAGGTCTAAAAAACTATGCCAACGGCAAAAAAGTAGGGCCTAAAATGAATGAGCCGCGTCTTCGACGCGGCTCATATCAGAAAATTTGAATCTTAGTAGCGGTAATGCTCAGGCTTAAATGGCCCTTCTACCGTTACACCGATGTAATCCGCTTGGTCTTTGCGGAGTGTTTCAAGCTCAACACCAATCTTCTCCAAGTGCAGACGAGCTACTTTCTCATCCAAGTGCTTAGGAA
>CAYNLA010000174.1:0-1737 GCA_964397915.1 uncultured Polaribacter sp.
CCTATGAATTCTTCACCTACAACCCATGGGGCGAAGAAATGCACCAGTACAATGCCAATACCTTTAGCTTTAGCTCGCCCTATAGATTTAATTCAAAGGAAAAAGATCAGGAAACAGGGCTACACTACTACGGCGCGAGGTACTATCAATCCAAACTCAGCATGTGGTTGAGTGTGGATCCGTTGGCGCATGAGTATCGGAGCTTGAGTCCTTATAATTTTGTTGCGAATAACCCAATTTCCATGCTTGATCCTGATGGTAGGTATATTCAAGCTGTAAACACTGGTACAATGAGTGACTTCACGTCGGCTGTCAGTTCTCAGTTTGGTAGTGCCTTTGCTAGAGGTATAGTTAGAATTGAAAGAAACAGAAATGGCGTAACAGGTCGGATGAGTGCTCAAGTTAGATTTGAAAATCGAGATGATTTTAATGATTGGGCCTCCGATAACGGTGTAGGTAATGACCAGCTAGACGATGCCTGGGGTGTATATCAAGCACTGAGTGGTGAGGAGCAAATTGGTTTAGGAGGAATTGAGGTCTCTGAAAGTTTTACATATGGAGGAGGAGCCGAGGGGACGGCAATTGGTAAAACAGGTTTGAAAAATGTACACTCAGATAATGAAGGGTACAACAACATGCTGGGTGATATAGCAGAGAATGGTGAAGTTGATGGTGAAATGGAGCGAAGCATTTTTACTGATAATGACTATAATGGTGAGCGATTGGGAGATAATGAGCTCTTTTTTAAACAAAACATGAATGAGAGAAATCCAATTGATGGAGTTACTAGAAAGGGTGTGTTAATCTATAATTCTAATTCAAACCGTTCAGCATCTGATGTATATAAATCAATAATTGAAGGACTCAACCAAGTAATAGATGAGCAATGATTAAAGCCGTTTCCCTTTCACTTATCTTTTTGCTAGCTCCAGAATTTATTGGTGCTCAAGAACTTTCGATTTTAGAAAATCCATATAAGATTGATAGAATAGATTGTTTGCCTATTCGTGGTTCTGAACCTGATGTAGCCATTCTTTCGGACACATGTTATGGAAACATCTATGTAAAAGGAGAGTATACGAATGGCTTAAAGCACAAGGCTTTAGCCATTCGAGGTGGGTATTTCTATATGTTGAACTATCAGGAGGGACAACTTGATGGTCAGCAAATTGTGTTCAGCCAAGATTCGTTAGAGCTGTTATTACTCCATTATGATGCTGGTATTGAGCACGGGTGGTTTGTTGTTAGAAAAGTTGATATATCCACCAATTCTTTGAGCTATATTTTCGGCTTCTCAATTGATGATTCAATCGTTTTGAACATCGAGTATCTTGATAATGGGGTTCCATTAAGTCACATGTTTTCTTATGACAAATTTACCTATGAAGTGTATTTTTATAGGTCCGGTATGCCTGCATCTTATGTAGTGCAAAAAGGGGGGAGTTGTATTTATGCAGCTTCTTACTATGAAACAGGATTGATTAGGAGGGAAAATGAAGGGAAGGTTCATTACAAAGTTGGTCAAGGAGATTCGGCAATAGGAATTCATTCATTTGAACGGTCAAGCTTGGAATTCCTTTATGAGGGAAAGCACACTGAGTATGATAGATCTGGGGAAATAATAGTTGAAAAGATCATTCAATAGTGCTGCTCCGCAGGGCGGAACAACACAGTCCATTGTAAGTGGGATCCTCTACAACGGTTACGGACAAATCTCCAAGCTCTCCTACGGCAACG
>CAYNLA010000175.1:0-1718 GCA_964397915.1 uncultured Polaribacter sp.
TTTTAGAACTGCATTTCGGGTACTTCACCCTCAACCACTAAGCGTCCGGCGGTCTTGGACTGAATCTCCTCAACGGTTATTCCTGGTGCGCGTTCCAATAAGATAAAGCCGCGCTCCGGATCTACTTCTAAAACAGCCAGGTCCGTTACAATCTTTTTCACACATTTCACTCCAGTGAGCGGAAGTGAACATTCGGTGAGTAGTTTACTTTCACCGGCGCGATTGGTATGTTGCATGGCCACGATGATGTTCTCGGCCGAAGCCACCAAATCCATCGCACCGCCCATACCTTTTACCATTCGGCCCGGAATTTTCCAGTTGGCAATATCGCCGCTATCGCTGACCTCCATTGCGCCCAACACAGTGAGCTGAACGTGCTGTCCACGTATCATAGCGAAACTTAGTTCGCTTGAGAAGAAGCTTGCTCCTGCCAAGGCAGTAATGGTTTGCTTTCCAGCATTGATAAGGTCCGCATCTTCTTCACCTTCGAATGGGAAGGGGCCCATGCCTAGGATGCCGTTTTCACTTTGAAATTCTACATTGATGCCTTTCGGGATGTGGTTCGCCACTAAGGTGGGAATCCCGATGCCCAGATTCACATACCATCCGTCGCGAAGTTCCTGGGCGATGCGCTGTGCAATTTGATCTTTACTCAATCCCATGGTTATTCGCTTTTGGCACGTACTGTGCGTTGTTCAATTCGCTTCTCGTAATCCACACCTTGGAAAATTCGTTGCACAAAAATTCCTGGAATGTGAATGCTATTGGGGTCGAGCTCACCAACCTCAACCAATTCTTCCACCTCAGCCACGGTAATTTTACCCGCCATGGCCATCATAGGGTTGAAGTTGCGTGCGGTCCCCTTGAAAATTAAATTTCCTGCTTTATCTCCTTTCCATGCTTTTACGAATGCAAAAGGGGCATCAAAAGCGTGCTCTAAAACGTGTGGTTTTCCATTGAATACACGTACTTCTTTGCCTTCAGCAACCTCAGTGCCATATCCTGCTGGGGTATAAAAAGCAGGAATTCCGGCACCAGCCGCACGGCATCGTTCTGCCAAAGTACCTTGAGGGATGAGTTCGACATCGAGTTCTCCGCTTAGCATTTGCCGTTCAAATTCATCATTCTCACCAACGTAAGAGGCAATCATTTTTTTGATTTGACGCGTTTGAAGCAACAGCCCGAGTCCGAAATCGTCAACCCCAGCGTTGTTCGATATACAAGTAATGCCGGTAATGCCTGCATCGCGAATCGCAGCGATGGAATTCTCAGGAATTCCACAAAGCCCAAATCCGCCAAACATCACGGTCATGTCATTTTCTAATCCCTCGATGGCGGCCGCAGCATTTGGCACCACTTTGGAGATGTAATTATTTGCTGACATAGGTTCTTTTTTCTGTGTTAGTCTTCGATAGCGGGTAAGAGCTTGGTGCTCACTTCTCCAAAGCCAATGCGTACAGCCCCGTTTTGGCAGTATCCACGCATTGTGATGGTATCGCCATCCTCAATAAAGGTACGCGTATCCCCAGTATCGAGAGTAATGGGCTCTTTTCCGGCCCAGCTCAGTTCCAACATCGAGCCATAGCTGTCTTTGGTCGGGCCTGATATGGTCCCTGAAGCCATCATATCACCAGCATTGATATTACAACCGTTAACGGTGTGGTGGGCCAATTGCTGGCGCTGGTTCCAATACATGTACTTGTAATTCGATCGGCTAA
>CAYNLA010000176.1:0-1714 GCA_964397915.1 uncultured Polaribacter sp.
ATAGGTAATAAAGTTGTGCTCTTTATTTCACAAACACCTTGATTGAAGCGCTCATGTCGCGACCGTAAGAAGCGTGTACGCCGTTAGCGAATTGCATGCCCAAACGAACTTCGCCCATCGGAAGGGTTACGGTATCAGAAGTCTGACCGCCGCCGTAGTGAATGTTTACGCTATCGGCAGGGACTACTTCACCTTTTGCTAGGAATGCATTGCCAATCAACAAATGGTGATGGCCTGTACCTTCTACGATTTCACCCGCTGGGCGAACCTCCATACCTTCTACACCGTATTCGATGTAAACGGGGTTGCTTACGGTATCGCCATCAGAAAGGTTGGCAAAGAATACTCGACCCGTTGTGGCATCCATATCTTCTGGATCCATGCTTTCATGGTTGTGGTCGTGGCCTTCATGGCTTTCCGCTGGCGCATCAGCTGGTTGGCTACAAGCAACGGCAAATGCTGCCGCAGTAATCATTAGGAGGGTCTTTTTCATCTTATTCAAATTCTACAAGTTTGTTATTCTTTTCAACAGCATCACCGACGGAAACGTTCACAGATTTTACCACTCCGGCTTGTTCTGCTTTCAAAACATTTTCCATTTTCATGGCTTCGAGAATGAGTATTCCTTCACCTTTGGCAACTTCCTGACCTGGCGTAACCATGACTTGAAGGACCTTACCGGGCATTGGAGCCTTTAACACATCTGCTTTCGCACTGGCCATGTTGGCCAATCCCATTTTATCTAACAATAGATCAAAGTCATTTTTGGCGCCAAGCGTGATCTCTGAACCATTGACTTTCAGCGTGTACTGCTTCGTTTCCGCATCGCGCTCAACCCACTGCACGTAATAGGACTTGTGATCTTTAATGATATGCCAGGTGTTGGCGTCCAATTTTTCTACGTCCAATTGGTAAAATTCGCCATTGAGCAGACCTTCAGCCTTCCCTTCGGCGGGCGTAATGTCGTGGTTAGATTTTCCAGTAATCTTGTACATCAGGTGGTTCTTTGGAAGCCTAAAGGTACAAAAGGATTAGTCCAATTTTGATGCGTAAATCTTGACGTTGGGTAAATCTACAACCAGGGTTCCCGTTGGTGCGTCCGGAGAAATATTCCCACCCCCAAACGAGAAATATCCGTTTACTTGGTCATCACCTAGGGTTCTAGAGATCATCACAGTGTTCGCCATAGTATCTGTCGTCAAGGCCATTTCACCGCCGTAAGCACCGTTCCACAAAGCAGGATGCTTGTGCTTTAGATCGAAAAGCGTCGCGTAGAAATCGGCATGATCAGCATTCGCAGACCAATCCACACCTACGGTATCCTTGCTAAAGAATGGGAATCGATAATCAATCCCAGCTTCTTGTCCAGTGTACAACAATGGGAAACTCTGGTCGAACATGAAAGCCATAGCAAAGAAGGCGCGCGCATCATTACCCATGCGCTCAATAGCACTGCCCTGCCAGCTGTTTTCGTCGTGGTTGGAGGTGAAGTACAGCTTCATGGCATCATCGCCATAAATTGTATCGTTTTTAGCAGCATATACTTCAAGTTCATGAACGCTCTTATGGCCCTTGGCGATGTCGTTCATCATGTGGTGCAACTCCCATCCGTAATCTGCGTTGAAAGTGCTGAGCAAATGCGGCTCGCTCCATTCAGCGAGGAAGAAAAGGGGTCCGTGCTTCTCACGCAACATAGGAATGGTATGCTCCCAGA
>CAYNLA010000177.1:0-1695 GCA_964397915.1 uncultured Polaribacter sp.
AATGCACGTACGCTTAACGTACGAAGTACCATTTTCAATTTACCACCGTTCAAGACACCACGAGCTTGTCCGTGAAGAACAACTGGGATGTTCATTGTAACTGGCTTGCCATCGATCAATTGAATGAAGTCGATGTGCATTAGAACGTCAGTTACAGGGTGGAATTGCATGTCTTGAATGACCGCCTCAATAGTTTGGTCACCAACAGTGATCTTTGCAGTTTTCGCTTCTGGCGTATATACCAACGATTTAAACGCTAGTACTGGTGCAGAAAAGTGGATAGGTGTTTCACCACCGTAAATCACACAAGGTACGTTACCTGCTTTGCGCTCTGCTTGGGCGAACTTCGAACCTAACTCGGTTCTTACAGTTCCTTGAATTTCAACAGACTTCATCTGATCTAGTTTATTCAGTATTACATTATAAAGTGTCCTGAGATGCTCTGATGGTGATGAACATTTTTCATCACTTCAGCGAACATTTCAGCAACGGAGATCACACGGATCTTTGGGTTCTCATTTGTTTGAGGGATGGTATCAGTAATTACCAATTCCTCAAGGGCGCTAGCGCCGATTCTTTCATGTGCAGGACCGCTCAATACACCATGAGTACAGTATGCACGAACCGTCTTAGCTCCTTTTTCTTTTAACATTTCGGCTGCCTTTACAAGCGTGCCGCCAGTATCAATCATGTCGTCAACAAGAATAACATTCATGCCTTCAACATCACCAATAACCGTCATCTTGTCGATTTGATTTGCTTTTTTGCGTTGCTTGTAGCAAATGACTACCTCAGCTTCAAGCTTCGAGCCGTACGCATGCGCACGCTTCGCGCCACCCATGTCAGGAGATGCAATACACAAGTTGTCTAGCTTCATTGCTTCAATGTCCTTGATGAACAGGGCTGAGCTGAACAAGTGGTCTACCGGAACTTCAAAAAATCCTTGGATTTGATCTGCATGAAGGTCCATCGTCATAACACGGGTCGCGCCTGCAGCCATCAACAAATTGGCAGCCAATTTTGCGCCTATTGGGACTCTTGGTTTGTCCTTACGGTCTTGACGTGCCAGTCCGAAATAAGGAATGACAGCGGTAATGTGTTTCGCTGAAGCACGTTTCGCAGCATCACACAGCATCAACAACTCCATAAGGTTGTCCGCAGGAGGGTTCGTGCTCTGAATCAAAAAGACGCGATTTCCACGGACGGTTTCTTCAAATGAAGGAACAAATTCACCATCACTAAAGTCAGTGATAATAACGTTTCCCATAGGAATGCCGTAGCTCGCTGCAATTTTTTCAGCAAGCTCCATGGTGTGACGACCAGCAAATATTTTCGCTTCAGGTAGCATCTGTACTGTGTATCAGTATTATTAACGTGTTCTACGCACCTCCGAAGAGGGGTGCAAATGTAATTAAAAGAACACAAAAACATTGCGTTTTCGGGTGTGGATTAAAAAACTTTCAGGAAAAGTTAGGAGAAATAGAAAACGCCACTATTTTTGCCGTCCTATTCGCAACCATGCCTGAGTGGCGGAATTGGTAGACGCGCTGGATTCAAAATCCAGTTCTGGCAACAGAGTGGGGGTTCGATTCCCCCCTCAGGTACAAGGTTTCGAGCAGCGTTCGCGCTGCCGAAAAAAGCAAAGAAAACCCACCTCGAGTTCACTCGAAGGTGGGTTTTCTGCTTTTTGCGCAC
>CAYNLA010000178.1:0-1682 GCA_964397915.1 uncultured Polaribacter sp.
TGCCGTTGCAGCAGATTGTACGCGACGGTTTGAATGATCTCAGAAAAGAAATGATCTAATAGCCATATTATGAAGTTTGTACAAAACATATTCGACCAGACTAGACCGCTTGTTGAAAAAGATGGCAAAAGAAACATCTTATATCCTTTGCACAATGCATTGGAAACGATGGCCTTTGTTCCAGATCACACTACGCATTCCGGCGCTCACGTTCGCGATGCCATTGATCTAAAACGCACCATGGTAACCGTAATCTTCGCCATGGTTCCCGCCCTTTTATTTGGGATGTGGAACATTGGACGATTGCATTACGCAGCCATCGGTGAAGAAGCAGCACTTTTTGATAGCTTCTTATTCGGAGCGCTTAAAATGTTGCCTCTAATTATAGTGACTTACGCAGCCGGTTTGGGTGTTGAGATTTTCTTCTCTTGGAAGCGCAACCACCCAGTAAACGAGGGCTTCCTCGTTTCAGGTTTGCTCATTCCTATGATTATGCCAGTAGACATTCCGTTGTGGATGGTTGCAGTGAGCACCATCTTCGCGGTATTGATCGGTAAAGAGGTATTTGGTGGAACAGGGATGAACTTGTTGAACCCGGCACTTACGGCGCGTGCTTTCGCCTTCTTCGCATATCCTACTTGGATGTCAGGAGATAAAGTATGGGTCAATACCAAAGGCGGCGAGGTAGTCGATGGATTCTCAGGTGCTACGGCCTTGGGTGATCTTGCAACTACTGTAGGCCAAGGTATGGGCAACCCAGCAACAGACGCTGTAATGGCGCAGTTCGGTGCTGGTGGTCATTACTCCTTGATGAACGCTTTCCTAGGACTCATTCCAGGTTCTATCGGTGAAACATCAGCCTTCTTGATCCTATTGGGTGGTCTCTTCCTTGTATTCAAAGGAGTAGGTTCTTGGAAAATCATGTTGAGCTTCTTCTTAGGAGGTTTAGTAATGGCAGGAATTTTCAATGCGTTCGCAGTGAACGAATTCATGGGATTGAATCCTATCCACCAGCTCATGTTGGGAGGCTTCATGTTCGGTATGGTCTTTATGGCTACTGACCCTGTGAGTGCTGCACAAACAGAAACCGGTAAGTACATCTACGGTTTCTTGGCAGGTTTCTTCGGAATCATGATTCGTGTATTCAACCCAGCGTATCCAGAAGGGATCATGTTGGCCATCCTATTTATGAATGTAATGGCACCGCTTATTGACTACTACGTTGTAGAAGCAAATATCAAGCGTCGTGCAAAACGCGTTGCTCACGCCTAAACCTCTAGAATTATGAATGTAAATAGCAACGGATATACGTACACATTTGCTACCGTGATGGTGGTATTGGTGGCCGTATTGCTTTCAGCCGCATCCTTGGGGTTGAAGTCGAAGCAAGAAAACAACGTTAAGCAGGAGAAGATGCAGAGCATTCTTTCTTCAGTGGGCGTAGAAGTAGACCGCAGTGGTGCTGAAGAAGCATACAACACTGTGATTGAGAAAGTTCTAACCATCAAAGGTGGTGAGGTAGTGAGCGAAGACCGCGAAACTGGCTTTTCCATTGATATGGCGACTGCGATCAAATCGTCTAACATGGACCGTGAAGTTCCATTGTATGTGGCGAACAAAGACGGACAAACATTCTACATCGTGCCATTGCGCGGTAAAGGTCTTTGGGGACCGGTTTGGGG
>CAYNLA010000179.1:0-1677 GCA_964397915.1 uncultured Polaribacter sp.
AAAAAAACCCGAGCCGCAGGCTCGGGTTTTTCTTTATGCTTGAACTGAAATCTTATTCAGCAGCTTCTTCCTTGTGACCAATGATAGCGTGAGCTAGTTTTGGGTTGATGGCTTCAAGACCAATCAAAGTAAGCCAGTAGCCTACGAAAAGACCTAAGAATGCCAACATTGAAAAGCCCATCAAGGCAACAATCAAGAAAACGAGGAAACCGATAAATTTCATAGTGGTTGTTCTTTAATAGGCCTCAAAGATACATCACACAAATGTTTCAATCGGATTTCTGTGCCGTAAATTTGTCCTGTAGATTTTGAACCTAATCAACACGTAATGGACTACAGAATAGAACGCGATACGATGGGCGAGGTGAAAGTACCTGCCGACAAGTATTGGGGTGCGCAAACAGAGCGCTCGAGAAATAATTTCAAAATTGGCCCTGAGGCTTCCATGCCACAGGAAGTGATTGAGGGTTTTGCTTATTTGAAAAAAGCGGCTGCCTACGCGAACTGCGATGCAGGTGTTTTGAGTGCGGAAAAACGCGACTTAATTGCAGCGGTTTGTGATGAGATTTTAGAAGGTAAGCACTGGGACCAATTTCCTTTGGTCGTTTGGCAAACCGGTTCTGGAACGCAGAGCAACATGAATACCAACGAGGTCATCTCCAACCGCGCCCACGTCCTTGCCGGTGGAACCCTTGGTGAAGGTAAAAGCCTCATCCACCCGAACGATGATGTAAACAAGAGCCAGAGCTCCAACGATACCTTCCCAACGGGGATGCACATTGCGATCTATAAGAAACTTATCGAGACCACCATCCCAGGTGTAGAGCTGCTTCGCGACACCCTTGAAGCCAAGAGTAAAGAGTTCTGGACAGTGGTGAAAATTGGTCGTACCCACCTCATGGACGCAACGCCATTGACCTTAGGACAAGAGTTCTCAGGTTACGTGAGCCAATTAAACCATGGCCTTAAAGCCTTGCGCAATACACTCGACCACATGAGCGAGGTTGCTCTTGGTGGAACGGCTGTAGGAACAGGGATCAATACACCGGAAGGGTATTCTGAGACAGTTGCGAAATACATCGCCGAGTTCACGGGCTATCCTTTCCGTACCGCTGAAAATAAATTTGAGGCTCTGGCAGCACACGATGCTTTGGTTGAGACACACGGTGCCTTGAACCAATTGGCTGTTTCCCTAAACAAAATCGCCAACGACATTCGCCTCCTTGCCTCAGGACCACGTTCAGGTATTGGAGAAATCATCATCCCAGCCAACGAACCGGGCTCATCCATCATGCCGGGTAAGGTAAACCCAACACAAGCTGAAGCGATGACCATGGTTTGTGCTCAAGTAATGGGGAACCAAACTACCGTAACTGTAGGTGGCGCACAGGGACACTATGAGTTGAATGTATTCAAGCCAGTAATGGCGTACAATGTGCTTCAGAGTGCCACCCTCATCGGTGATGCTTGTGTGAGCTTCAATGACCACTGTGCTGTTGGTATTGAACCGAACCACAAGGCAATCGAAGCGCACTTGAACAACTCTTTGATGTTGGTTACTGCGCTCAATACGAAAATTGGTTACGAGAAAGCAGCCAAAATCGCCAAAACGGCGCATGAAAACGGTACAACGCTTAAGGAAGAAAGCATCAATCTAGGCTACTTGACCGCTGAAGA
>CAYNLA010000180.1:0-1672 GCA_964397915.1 uncultured Polaribacter sp.
CCAATGAGCTCCAGCTACCAAGCCTTCACATTCAAGACCAGCGACTCTTTACAGCCTGGTCCATACACCTTGGTCTTTGCCCTGAATCCTTCCGATTCGGCAGCAATTACTGGCCTGTGCGGAAAGCGTTTGATCGATACCATTTCGTTCTTCGTAGCACCACCTCCACCCGTATTGGTCGGCCCTTCCGATTCTATTTATGGCGCCAACGCTACCTACAACGTGGTCAACTATCAATACCTCGATAGCGCGTCGTTCTCGATCACGAATGGAACAGTGGTTACTTGGCAACCGGACTACTCACAGTTTGATATCGCATGGGGTCCCGTCAATGGCCCAGGTGAATTTATGCTCATCGGCTACGCCAATGGCAACTCCGACACCGCAACCGTTACTGTACAAATCAACGGCATTGGGATCGATGAATCTTCCAGAAACATTTCCATTTTCCCAAATCCTGCACGTGACCACATCAATGTTGTAGGCATGGAAAACACCGCGACCTACAGCATCACCGACCTCGGTGGTCGTATTGTTGCGCAAGGGCTTTTAGAAAGTGGTCGCATCCCCGTTTCTGAACTTTCAAACGGTACCTACATCCTTCTTTTAGAAGGTGCGCAGACCCAAATTCAAAAGATTCAGATTCAGCATTAAAACACGTTCGTAAAACGTGATAAATGTTCTCTTCAAGCAGTGCTTCGCATCGTAACTTTACGGTGTGAAGCATTGCTTTTCTCCTAATACACACCAGTATGAAAGTTCTAGTTCCAACCGATTTCAGTAGCACCGCAACCAGCGGACTACAGTACGCGAAAAGTTTTGTTGCCAACTACGGCAGCGGCCACATCATCGTACTCCACACCGTCGAAAAAGAAAGCGAACGCCCCGCAGCCGAAGAAAAACTGGCAGCCTTCTGCAACATCGACCTTCCCGCGAGCATCACTCTCACGACCGCCATTGCTGTTGGCGATTTCAATGAGGAAATTGGCAAGCAAGCCGAAGCCCATGGATGTGCATTGATCGTAATGGCCACTAAAGGTGCCCACGGCATGCAAAAGCTGGTAGGCTCC
Source organism: uncultured Polaribacter sp. (assembly GCA_964397915.1). Lineage (GTDB taxonomy): Bacteria > Bacteroidota > Bacteroidia > Flavobacteriales > Schleiferiaceae > UBA10364. Next base: position 1,071 of record CAYNLA010000180.1, read on the forward strand.
CATGCCATGAAGGTGGTGAGCCAAAGCAACATCCCACACATCATAACGCAACGCGAGGTGTACGACGACGAGGTGCTCGACCGCATCGCTGTCCCCATAACCTTGGAGCGTGAAGACAAAAAAATCTTGAGCACAGTAGCCGCCATCGCCAAACCTTTGGGTGCTGCCGTCCTACTCATTTACGAAGACAAAGAAGACGAATTCCTTGCGGCCACAATCTCTCGCAACCTCAACTTTGCGAAGAGCTTCTTGCGCAATGCCGGTGTGAACACACAGGCCATCGACGTAGGTCACGACCTAAGCTTCGATGAAGCCATCGTGAAATATGCAGCCGCCCATCAATGTGACCTCATCGCCACGGTGAACCATCACAACGACGGAATCCTCAACCTCTTCGGTGCAAACTTTGACCAAAACCTACTCGAAAACAGCGCACACATCCCCATCCTCACGGTGGATGCCCGCAACCACGAGCAGGTCAACGATATCTTTATGACTACAAGGTAAATTACCCTAAGTGACGATTCGCCACCCTCGGGTTAGCGATCTATCTAAACCAGGTTTCTTGGAAGATTAAAGGTTATAACGCGACCCCTAGCTGC
>CAYNLA010000181.1:0-1614 GCA_964397915.1 uncultured Polaribacter sp.
TGTCAAATTTACGGCACAGACTTTTGATTGAGCCAATGAAGTGATTAAAATCACAATAGAACTATTCTAAATTAATATAGTCAGAACCTATCATGAGATACCACAAACTTGATCGCGAGATTTTTATTGAGAACAGAGCGAAGTTCACAGGAATGATGAAGCCAAATTCACTGGCCATCTTCACTTCCAACGACATGTACCCAACAAGCGCAGACGCTCACTTGCCCTTCAAACAGCATAGTGATATTTTATACCTGAGTGGAGCCGACCAAGAGGAAAGTATTTTGGTATTGTTTCCAGACGCACACAAGGAGAGCCTGCGAGAGGTGCTGTTTCTCAAAGAAACGAATGACCTTATTGCCGTTTGGGAAGGAGCGAAGTATACAAAAGACGAAGCTTTCGAAATCAGTGGCATCAAGACGGTCTTCTGGTTATCCGAATTTGAGCGCGTTTTCAACGAAATGGCCGTTAACGCTGAACGGATTTACTTGAATGGCAACGAACATCTTCGTGCACATGTAGAAACCGAATTGCGCCAAGACCGCATGAATAAATGGATCAAAGAAAAATTCCATGCGCATGAATTTGAGCGTAGCCAACCCATTCTGCATAGAGTTCGTGGCACAAAGAGCGAAAACGAATTGGTGGTCATGCGTCAAGCAGCAGATATTACGATTAAAGGCTACGAGCGTGTACTCAAGTTTCTGAAGCCGGGTGTATGGGAATACGAATTGGAGGCCGAATTCATGCATGAGTTCTTGATGAACCGCAGCCGCGGATTTGCTTATACTCCAATTATTGCCGCAGGAAATAACGCGAACGTTCTTCACTACATCGAAAATAACGATCAATGCCAAGAAGGTGATTTGGTACTGTTCGATGTTGGTGCCGAGTATGGCAATTACACCTGTGATGTAACGCGATGCTTCCCAGTAAATGGAAAGTTCACGGCACGACAAGCAGAAGTTTATAACGCCGTATTGGCTGTACACGATGGCGCCATTGCGCTTTTACGTCCGGGTATCATGCTAGATGATTACCACAAGAAAGTGGGTGAGTTAATGACTCAGGAGCTTTTAAAATTAGGCCTCATAACAGCAGAAGATGTAGCAAATGAGGATCCGGCTTGGCCTGCGTACAAGAAGTACTTCATGCACGGCACGAGCCACTACCTCGGATTGGATGTTCACGACTACGGCTTATGGACAATTCCTGTTGAAGAAGGCATGGTGTTCACTGTAGAACCAGGGATTTATTTACCTGAGGAGGGCTTAGGTATTCGTATCGAGGACGACATCGTCATCACCAAAGACGGTCATGAGAACTTGACACGTGCCATTCCTAAGACCGTTGAGGAAATCGAAGCTTTTATGGCCAAGTAAATGCCAAAGCTCCCTTTCAAAAGCGGACAAATTCATTTCGAGTACCTCCACAATGAAGCGGCCGAGGTTCCGACACTTGTGCTTTTGCACGGGTTTATGGAAGATTCACGCATGTGGGAGCAACTTCTACCCGCTTGGAGGAAGAACGGAGATGTTTTGCTCATCGACTTACCTGGCCATGGCCAAAGCGATTGCTTTGACAAGATTCATACCATGGAACTCATGGCAGAGG
>CAYNLA010000182.1:0-1605 GCA_964397915.1 uncultured Polaribacter sp.
TAACAACCCCCTTCTATATATAGATCCAAATGGAATGGAAAACATTGTTGTTGTTGGCTCTCAGTCTGATAACAGCGCTGGAAATAAATTAATGTTTGCCAATCAAGGTATTAGGGCAATAAAAGAAATGTCCAAAAACTCACCAAATGAAAGTAGGTCAATGATAATTTTTACAGAAGGCTATACAGATGATCAATTATCAGCAATTGAAAAATCCGTTAAGTCTTATGGAGGTACACTTGTGAAGGTGAATTCATCTGAAGAGTTTACTAACTATGTAAACTCAAAATCTAGTTCTGGCGGTGAACTTTCAGGCGCTAGAGAAAATGATAAAATAACCACAATGGAAATTTACTCACACGGACTCCCAGGATCTATTGAGTTTGGTTACGAAGGCAAGAGTGAGAGTAAGTACAAATTGGACGCAAGTAATGTTTCTAATCTTAACCCTGGCGCATTCAATGGCACCAATTCTACAATATATTCTTATGCTTGTAGAACTGGAACAGGCAGTAACATTAATTTCATAGGACCTACATTTATGATGAAAACATCAAAAAGTTTAGCACAAAAACTAGCTAATGCTACTGGGGCTCATGTTGTAGCATTTCCAGTAAGAACAGATTACCAATTTACTCTCGGTACTTGGTCTGAAAGAAGGTTTAGCTTTCCTCGTGCTGCACCAGCGAATTATTTAATTGACGGTGGAGCCTTCATGCCGACTGGCGCGGCTCATCCCGTAACAGCAGGCGGTAGTCCCTTTGGATTTTACAGCGGTGAAATGAACTTTTATCCAAAAAACTAATATGAAGTATATTTTAAAATTTAACTTTCCGTTAGGGACAATAATTATGAGTACATTGATGTTCGGATGTACTGATTATAGCACAAGAGATTCAGCTGAAGTTAGATACTCAGACTATAAAGTATTTGATCATTTCGAAGGATCATATGAAAATTGTAAAAATGTAGTTTATCAAGATTTCGAGCTTCATTTTGAAATGGAATCTCCTCTAACTGATTCAGATTTAGAGTTGTTGGTGATTAGAAATGGACTCATCTACAAAGGAAGTTTTAGAGAAGAGATTAGAATAGAAAACCTTCCTTTTTGCCTTGATGACGGTGGCTGGCTACAAACGTTGTCTTTTGTGATATTGGATCATTCAAAAAAACAAGCATATATGTGGACTAGAAAGAATTCTTATCGACTTCATGAAAGGAAATCTTATGTCATACGATTAATGAATTCAGGAAATTATCGAGTAAAAGGTATGTGGTTTCTAAATAGTTAAATCCAAATTGCATTTTAGGAACACAACGAATTGTAAATCATCAGCGGAATTTGGACTGAAGTCTGCTTTGTAAACGATTTGTTTATCTGGATCTATTCACTTGATATTATCGATATTGGGTAATCAAAACCCAAGTCAAAGGGGTTAAATGTGGATAATTTCTACTTTTTCACAATTCTTGTATACCCCGAGTCAATTCATTTATATTTGGACATACCTTTTTGGTAGCTTAGGTTTATTGGTTTGGTAAAAGGGAGTTGTTTTTTATGTAATGCAGCTCTCTTTTCTTTTTAAGTAATTGTGTAGTCTTACG
>CAYNLA010000183.1:0-1571 GCA_964397915.1 uncultured Polaribacter sp.
ACGTTGGTACCGTATTCAATCATTTGGGTTGCGTGGAACGTTCCTTCCTTACCCGTGAATCCTTGGACAATAATTTTGGAGTCTTTGTTGACTAGAACACTCATGTGAGATAGATTTTCTGTGAAATACTCGGCAAATGTACTACCCAAGAGTAAAGCTTCCCACCCCTAACATTAATTTCTTTGCTCAATACTTATCGATGTATCTTTGAAGCGTGCTAAGAGATGATATTATTTGTGCTTTATCAACGCCCCAAGGTGTGGGCGCATTGGCTATTGTACGACTTTCAGGGGCCGATTCCCATCGCCTCATCGAACGCTACTTCACTTCCGTAAAACATCAAAAGCAGGGTTGGATTTCACACCAAGCCTATTTTGGCGACTATACCATTAATGAGGAAAGGATTGATGAAGTGCTCCTCACCTACTTTGAAGATGGAAAAAGCTTCACCGGAGAAGAAAGTTTTGAAATCAGCTGCCATGGATCCCCATATATCGTCCAACGCATCATTGAAAGCCTACTCGAATCGGGTGCTCGCCTAGCAGATCCCGGAGAGTATACGATGCGTGCCTTCATGAATGGCCGAATGGACCTCGCACAGGCCGAGGCCGTCGCAGATCTCATCCACGCTGAAAACAAGACCATGCACGACGTTGCGCTGCGTCAACTCAAGGGAGGATTCTCAAACGAGATTACCGCATTTCGAGAGGAACTGGTTCACTTTGCATCCATGATTGAGTTGGAACTCGATTTCAGCGAGGAAGATGTCGAGTTTGCCTCACGTCCAGAGCTGCTGAAAATGCTCAATTCATTGAAGTCGAACGTCTCTTCATTAATTGATAGTTTCAAATACGGAAACGCGATTAAAAAAGGAATTGCCACAGCAATCCTCGGTGCACCAAACGCAGGTAAATCCACTTTGCTCAATGCATTACTCGGAGAAGATCGCGCAATAGTCAGCGCTATTGCTGGAACGACAAGAGATACCGTTGAGGATACCTTTAACTACGGCGGTCTTACCTATCGACTTATCGATACCGCCGGGATTCGCGAAACAGAAGATTTTGTAGAAAAAATAGGGATTCAGAAAGCCTTTGAACAAGCAGAAAAGGCCGATGTAATCTTTTACCTCATCGATGCTACAGCTCCGGAAGATGATTTAGAGCAACGCATTGCACACCTGGAAAAGAGCGCACCTCAAGCAGAACTCTTCTTGTGCATCAACAAAAGTGACCAAGCAGATGCGTCCGCGATCCGTTCCCGATTGAAAGATTCTTCACGTCAAATTTTTGAGATTTCAGCAAAATCCAAAGAAGGGCTGAATGAACTTTTAGCCGCACTTAAAAGAGCCACTGCTTGGACGGCAAATTCTTCATCTCAAACCATCGTAACCAACGCCCGTCACGCGGATGCACTTCGTAGAACTAGCATGGCTTTGGACAAGAGCATTGAAGCTGTAGAACTCAGTATTCCTGGTGATTTGCTTGCACAGGACCTTAGATTGGCGCTGGATGGATTGGGTGAGATTACAGGTACTATTTCTACCGACGATCTATTAGCAAATATCTTCA
>CAYNLA010000184.1:0-1548 GCA_964397915.1 uncultured Polaribacter sp.
ACCCTCCTGTGCTGGCCGAGTTGATGAATAAGGTATCACAGCCCACATTGTACACTGGCACATCTTCATTGTGGGTCATGTTCTGGTAGACGGAACCAAAGTTTACACAGCTGTTATCCATCTGGCCCTCGCCGATACCATTAACAGTGAAGGTCACTGGTATGGAGAACGACGGATTCGTTGGATCATTGGTGGTCACATTGATGTTAAGGTTGTAAACACCTGCAGGAAGCGTATCTGAGTACGCGGTTGCAACAACTGTTGTTGTATCACCTCCGCTTGTCGTGCCAGTGGCTGGATTAAAGCTCAACCAGTTCACTCCCGTTGCCTTGTCGTTCAGCGTACTTTCAAAGATGTTATCCATAATCTTCGTCATGTCCGCATAGACCGAGTTGAAGTTGAAGCCATAGTAAATGACCTCACCATCGCCTAGCGGGAAGTAACTCAAGGCTTGACGGTAATAGGTATTGTAGACTAAGTAGGTGTAGCCCGTATTGTAGATGTAGGCATCCAAGGCAGCCGATTGTGGAACGAAAGACGTTCCAAGGCCTTGAATATATGGGTGATTCGTGCCCGTGTTTACATAGTGAGTATACCCCGTATAGTTTCCGTAGTAATAGCCATTGATAAAGTTCATGGCAAGGATATCATCTACATAGACACTTCCCATGATTAACATTTTACCTCCGTCGTTGATCCAATCGGACATATCTGTTTGAATAGCAGTGTAGTCGGAAGACGATGCTGAGTTGGTGATCGGCGGGAAGATAACGACATCGGCCCAACCCAATTCATTGGTAACCGCGCTCGTTGAGGTTACCGTTTTGATAGCAATGTTTTCTACCGTCGCGAGATACGTTTGGAAATTACTGTATAGTGAAGGGTATGTATTGCTGTTTACTACAAGAACATTCAACACTTCCCCACTGCTGATTGACCAAGATAGGTTGGTGTTGGTCGCAGAGTTCCCCAAAAGGACATTGAAGTTTACGCTATCACCACAATTCTGTGTGCTGATGTTGACCGCTGACGTTTGTACCCATGCAGATGGCGCCTCAGCAACATAACCCGTGTAACATACCGGCCAAGTAGTATCCGAAGTAGCCACATATACAGTGTCTTGAATTAGTCCCGTAGCGGTAGGATTGATGGTTACCACCACATATCCTGTATCACCGGGGGCAAAGCCACCTATTGATGTGCTCGTGGTAAAGAAGTTTGAAGAGGTAGTGATGCTGCCAAAAATCAGCGAATCACAGCCCGTATTCAATACCATGACACTATCAATTGTCGTACTATTCTTCACAATGGTGTCCAATTGGAAACAACTAAAACGATCGATGCTCGTTTCGCTCACCCCGTCCAAGGTGAGGTTTACAGTAATTGGAACAATGCTGTCCACCGGATCATTGGATGAAACGTACCCCTCATAGGTATGAAGTCCTTCTTCGAGTGAATCGGTGTGCAACACAACGTAAACCAACTGACTATCGCCAACACTAACATTGCCGGTATCTGGACTAAAGGAAAGATTATTCATCATTCCCG
>CAYNLA010000185.1:0-1548 GCA_964397915.1 uncultured Polaribacter sp.
ACCCTCCTGTGCTGGCCGAGTTGATGAATAAGGTATCACAGCCCACATTGTACACCGGTACATCTTCATTGTGGGTCATGTTCTGGTAAACTGAACCAAAATTCACACAGCTGTTATCCATCTGGCCCTCGCCGATTCCATTGACGGTAAAGGTCACTGGAATTGAGAATGACGGATTGGTAGGATCATTGGTCGTAACATTGATGTTTAAATTGTAAACACCAGCAGGCAAAGTATCTGAGTAAGCGGTTGCAACTACTGTTGTTGTATCACCCCCACTTGTCGTACCTGATGTTGGGTTAAAGCTCAACCAGTTAATACCAGTGGCTTTGTCACTGAGGGTACTCTCGAAGATGTTATCCATGATCTTCGTCATCTCCGTGTAAACCGCATTAAAGTTGAAGCCATAATAAATAACCTCTCCATCGCCTAACGGGAAGTAACTCAAAGCTTGACGGTAATAAGTGTTATAGACCAAGTACGTATAACCCGTATTGTAGATGTAGGCATCTAGTGCCGCGGATTGCGGTACAAAAGACGTACCCAATCCTTGAATGTATGGGTGGTTCGTAGCCGTATTCACATAATGGGTATAGCCTGTGTAGTTTCCATAGTAGTAGCCGTTGATAAAATTCATTGCAAGAATGTTGTCAACATAGACACTACCCATAATTAACATTTTTCCACCATCGTTGATCCAATCGGACATATCTGTTTGAATCGCTGTGTAATCGGAAGACAATGCCGAGTTGGTGATTGGCGGGAAGATCACGACATCGGCCCAACCCAATTCATTCGTAACCGCGCTCGTTGAGGTTACCGTTTTGATCGCAATGTTTTCTACCGTAGCGAGATACGTTTGGAAGTTACCATAAAGTGAAGGGTATGTATTGCTGTTTACTACCAAGACATTCAATACTTCGCCACTGCTTATTGACCAAGAAAGGTTGGTGTTGGCCGCGGAGTTACCCAAAAGCACATTGAAGTTTACGCTATCACCACAGTTCTGTGTGCTGATGTTGACAGGTGACGTTTGTACCCATGCAGATGGTGCCTCAGCAACATAACCCGTGTAACATACAGGCCAAGTAGTATCCGAAGTAGCCACATATACGGTGTCTTGAATCAATCCCGTTGTTGTAGGATTGATGGTTACCACAACATATCCGGTGTCCCCTGGTGCAAAACCACCTATTGATGTGGTTGTAGTAAAGAAGTTAGAAGACGTTGTAATGTTGCCAAATACCAAAGAATCACAGCCTGTATTCAATACCATGATGCTATCGATTGTTGTGCTGTTTTTGATAACGGTATCCAATTGGAAACAACTAAAACGATCGATACTCGTTTCGCTTACCCCGTCCAAGGTGAGGTTAACAGTGATTGATACTATACTATCCACTGGATCATTGGATGAAATGTACCCTTCGTAGGTATGAAGTCCCTCTTCGAGAGAATCGGTGTGCAACACAACGTAAACCAATTGACTATCTCCAACACTAACATTGCCGGTATCTGGACTAAAGGAAAGATTATTCATCATTCCCG
>CAYNLA010000186.1:0-1546 GCA_964397915.1 uncultured Polaribacter sp.
ATCTGCTTCTCAAAGTCAACATCAGCTTCCCAATACAAGCGACTTACCACAGATTCGGTAGTACTGTAACTATGTGGATCATTAAACAACTCCACACGAACACTTGTATCTCCGAAAATTTTCTCGGGCTCGACCGAAGTCGCGGTTGGGACTGTTTCACTTTGCTGGCAACTTGAGAAAAATAATAGGACACCAAGGGCTACTACGGATAAGGCAGAAGTTGTTTTCATTTTATGTACTTTTCGGGTAGTGAATATACCGCACATGAGACAAAAACCCGGCCTTCTTTCCCGACTAGTTGTAAGTTCTTTAGCTGTATTTGTAGCCGATTGGATACTTCCAGGTGTCACCATTGACTCCTTCGCTACAGCAATCGGAGTCGCTGCCGTTCTTGGCATATTGAATGCGACTTTAAAACCGCTGTTGATTATCATCACCATTCCACTCACCTTTCTCTCCCTTGGATTGTTTCTTTTAATAATCAACGCGATTATAATTGGCGTTGCTGATCAATGGGTAGGAGGCATGCATGTGGACAGCACATGGACGGCGATCCTTTTCAGCTTCTTGATTTCAACGATTAGTTCTTGGATGTATAAGTGGGGTGAGCGTCGTTAATCCAAACGGGATAATTCCCATTGTGCCTTGATTCCGAAAGTTTTTGCTGCCAGCTCAAGAAAGCTAGGAGTCTTATCGCTAAGGCAGAATTTTGTTTCTGAACTTTGAGCAGCCTCAGAGACATTACAATACTTGGCCACTTCACTCGCTACGATTGTAGGCGCGTCAATCCAAGTAACCCCTTCTAAAATAGTACTTGCTGCATCTTTCAATAGAGGATAATGGGTACACCCGGGTACCAATGCCTCAACACCTTCCAATACAGGGTCGTTCAAATAATGCTGCAACACCTGCACTTCAATACCGGTACCCAGGAAACCATCCTCAATCAATGGCACCAACAGTGGCGTAGCCAAACTCTTGAGTTGAATATTTTCGTTTTTCGCACTTAACTTGGATGCATATGCTCCACTTCGAACGGTAGCACGCGTTCCTAGCAATCCAACATGATGGTGCGAACCTTTGGCCAAGAAGTCCACCACAGGATCAATAACATTGACGAACTGAAGCTCTGGGAACCGCTCTTCCAAGACCTTTCCCGCAGCAGCACTGGCGCTGTTACAGGCGATGACAATCATATCACAACCCTGTGCCTTTAAATAGGTGACGATTTCTATGCTGTACGATTGTATAGCCGCATCACTCTTATCACCGTAGGGCAAGTGCAGAGTATCACCATAGTAAATCTTGGGAATAGTGGGCAGGACGCTTTCCAACGCTTGTAAAACAGTCAATCCGCCTAGTCCGCTATCGAACAATCCTATTTTTTGAATGGCTTTCATCGCGTGCAATTTACGGCATAAAGAAACCCCTTCGGTAGGTCCGAAGGGGTTCCATATATTTTCAAAAAATCAGCGGATTATTTAACGCCCAATTCAGCTTTAACCAAGGCCATAACATCTTCGCCTCCGTCTAGATAAATAACGAT
>CAYNLA010000187.1:0-1543 GCA_964397915.1 uncultured Polaribacter sp.
GAAGGACCAATGGTCGAAACAATGGACTTCTCATCATTGCCTAGGGGCATGTACATCTTGCATGTGTCCACCCCAGAGCGTCATTATACCGACCGATTAATCTTGCAATAAAGCATAAAAAACCCGGCTCAAGGCCGGGTTTTTTTTATCAGTAGACGAGGTGAACGCCCTCTTTGTCTTGCGTAATGACGCCCTCATGTTCGAGGGACTTCAACAATCGGCTTACCACTTCTCGTGAGGTACCAAGCTCAGACGCCATCTTCACTTTAGATAGCGCTACGCCTTTGCGCCCACTTACGCGACAACGCATTTCGATATAGGCGCGCAAACGGGCTCCTAATTGTTTAAAGATCGCATTGTCCACCAAGGATAGAAGTTCTTCGAAGCGCTTTCGGAAATTGGCCAACTCATACATGCGCCATTCGGGAAACTGTGATGCCATAGTGTTCAATTCGCCGATGGGGACATTTAAAATGACTGCTGGCGTTTCCGCCTCAACCGTAATGGGCATTTCACCGTTTGGCAAGGTGGAAAATGCAGCACATGGACAGATTTCTCCTGGTGTCAAGAAATACAATAAAAGTTCTTTTGATGGATCGTCTTCATCTCCGCGAACTACACGTGCGTTTCCTTGCAATATGATCGGTAAGAAACAGGCTTCAATGCCGTAATCCAGAATCAATCCTCCCTTTTCGTAGTGCTCCACTTCCCCCACTTCGATCAAGTGTTGGCGCAGGTCGGCGCTTAATTCCGGGGCGATGGTTTTTAAGATATGGTCGATGTCCATGGTCAAGTTTGTGTTGGTGGCTTGAAGTTAGCAAAATCCGTCAAAGTAGATAAGGCTTATTTACCCACAAGCGTCATGTAGATTTTTGAAGCTTGTGCGGCTAACGCATCACTATGTTCCGGCACCTTAGTGTCCAATTTTTCAAAGCGCTCCACGCCCGAAGCATTCAGCGACAGCCCGCTGACTTTGGCAATACGTTCAACGACATGGTCCGGTGCAGCTAAGAAGGATTCATAAGCGATGACTTCCACGCCCTCAATTTTTTGTAGTTCAGTGTAGTACTGTACCCAACGCTCGAGCCAGTAATTCAGTGCGTTTCGATCCTGCTCTTCCAAGGAGTGCCCGTCAAAAACAAAGGGCTTTTGTCCAAGGCCAAACTCATGATGCCCCAACCAATTCATATAGTCCAAAATGAACGGATCCTCCTGCTGCTCCTTTGTGAACTTCTGGTGTTGCTTCATCAAGCTGTACGCGTGCTGCAACGGCTCGCGAATCATGACAAAAACCTTCATATCGGGATTTTGCTTCAACAAAGAAGGCAGCCTCAACAAGGCATTATTATTCTTCGCTAGATATACATGATCTGGACCGCACAGACTTTTAAAATACCTGCGGTACAAATCATTCTCCTCTGCGCTTAATTCATGAGCGATCAATCCCTTTTCGGTGATGTAGCGGTCTGAGGTAATGGCTTTGAAGAAATATTCCTCGAGTGCTTCAACACTTGCCAAACCTACCTTGATGCCGTCACCATGG
>CAYNLA010000188.1:0-1536 GCA_964397915.1 uncultured Polaribacter sp.
CTACCGCCGAACCAAAGTAAAGCGCTGTTAGCATGGTGAAAATGTACGCTTGCAATGCTGCTACCAATAACTCAAGCAACGACAACACAAGTGTGAGTCCGAAGAACGCCGGCGAAATCAACCAACTTCCAAAGACAAAAATCAATCCGATAATACTCATCAATACCACGTGGCCCGCCAACATGTTGGCGTACAAACGGATCATCAACGAAAACGGCTTTACAAACAATCCTATCAATTCAATGATTGCCATAATAGGCTTCAAAACCACAGGCACACCTGGCATCCAAAAGATGTGTAACCAATAGTGCTTATTACCAGAAACCTGTGTAATGAGGAAAGTGATTAAAGCAAGTGAGAATGTAATGGTGATATTCCCTGTTACATTAATTCCAAGAGGTGTCATACCCGCTAGGTTCATGAACCAGATGAAGAAGAAAACAGTGAGCAAGTAACTCATGTATTTCTTGTAGTGCTTTTCACCAATATTTGGAATAGCAATCTCATCACGAACATAAATAATTAAAGGCTCCAAGAAACGACCTGCTTTTTTAGGCGTTTGACCGTTCTGATATGCTTTTGCCGCTCCTTTGAAAAGAAAGAACATGAAGATGGCCATAACCAAAATCATGAACACGTTCTTGGTAATTGAAAAGTCCAACGGCATCGCATTAGTTGGATGGTGGTGTTCATCCATAGTCAAATGACCAGAGGCGTCTGTTTTGTATACCTTACTGTGGTGCAATACATAGTAGTTGCCATCTACCTCTGCAACAGATTCCCCATGGTGAAATTTAGAAGAAGAGAATATTTTCAAGCCTTCGTCAAAGAGTATTACTGGCAACGGGAAACTTACTCCTTCAGTAATTGTGAAGTCGTAAGAATCTGCGAGGTGGTGATCTATGGTTTCTTTGATTTGCGTCTTAACATCATGGCCTTCATCTGTAGTTGCATGATCGTGTGTTTCGTGCGCTTCTACAGCGTGTGAATCCTCGTGATGATCGTGGTCTTGGGCATATGTAGGAACAGACAAAAACATTGCGCCTACAAGGGCTAAGGATACGGAGAGCTTCGAGAACATATTGTAATGCATTTCCTGTTTCAGAAATTAGGCGTCTTAAAAACGATGCAAAATTAACACTTAATCTCTACGCGAGGAAGCTTTATCAACTTTTTATTGTCAATAACTCGTCCTGTCCAAAAAAGGGTCTTCTATTCCTCTCTTACACTTGGAAATCAGCGCTCTAAATTGAATAATAAAGGCTATTCTTTATTCAATATTTTCACCAGCGCCAATGTTTCTACCGATGTGGTTACCGAATATGAAATAAAGAACATCCCAAACTCAATGATAGACATAGTTCCGTCAGCGTTGTACATGGGCTGAAGAAGCATGAAAAATACCAAAAACTTGAAGCCGCTTAGCCCCATGAAGATGAAGCCCAACTTATCTGGATGCTTTAATCTCAATTTGTAAATGATAAAGTATCCCACCGCCGCTAAAAAAACATTTACCCCATAAGAGAGGGATAACGC
>CAYNLA010000189.1:0-1517 GCA_964397915.1 uncultured Polaribacter sp.
GGCGAATACAACGTTACACGCCTGTATGGTATGGATGCCAGCAAGCGATTGTACTACCAGAGCACCGAACGTTCTGCCATTGAGCGCAACGTTTACAGCATTAAAATCAACGGTTCAGGTAAAGTAACACTCGCATCAGAACAAGGAACCCATAACGCAACATTTACTCCAGATTTCAAGCACTTTATCAATACCTACAACGCTGAAGGTATTCCTACGCAGGTAAGCTTGCGTGAATCTCGCAAAGGATCGGTATTGCGCACGATCAAAACCAATGAACGTGCTGAAAAAGCGCTGGAAACCTACACCTACAGTCCCAAGGAGTTCTTCACGTTGAGTACACCAACAGGCGGCGATCTTAACGCATGGATGATCAAACCGGTGGATTTTGACGAAAGCAAGACCTACCCCCTATTCATGTTCGTTTATGGCGGCCCAGGCAACCAAACGGTCACGAACAGCTACGATGCGTTCCGCGGCATGTGGTTCCAGATGCTGGCCAATGAGCTAGACATCATTGTGGCGAGTGTAGATAACCACGGCACTGACGGTCGCAGCGAAGAATTTAAGAAGAGTACCTACGGGCAAATGGGTAAACTCGAAACACGAGATCAAACCGAAGCCGCGCTAGAATTGGCCAAGCGTCCATACATCAACGGAGACCGTATTGGGGTATTCGGATGGAGCTATGGCGGTTACATGGCCTCGAACTGCCTGTTCCAAAGTCCAGAAGTGTTTAAGATGGCCATTGCTGTGGCTCCGGTGACCAATTGGCGATTCTATGACAATATTTACACAGAGCGTTACATGGGCCTCCCCTCAGATAATGGCGAGGGCTATGATGCGGACAGTCCACTTTCACATGTCGATGGCCTGCAAGGAAAATACCTCTTGATTCACGGAACCGGCGACGACAACGTACACGTACAAAACTCAATGCGTATGGTAGAGGCCTTGGTACAAGCAGATAAGGATTTCGATTGGTTCGCCTACCCGGATAAAAACCACGGGATTTATGGAGGCAACACCACGATGCACCTCTACCGTATGATGAGTGAATTCATTGCCGAGAATTTATAAGAATTGGTCCCTAGCCGCTCTTAGAAATAAAATGTATACTTGTTGAACACAAAAAACACCTGAAACATGAGTGATCAATCTATGAAGCATCCACCAGCGCTGTGGACGCTTTTCTTATCTGAAATGTGGGAGCGTTTCTGTTACTATGGAATGCGTGCCCTATTGACCCTATTCCTCATCGAATCGATGATGAAAGGCAACTCCGAGGCGTTCTTGATTTATGGAGCATACACTGCTCTAGTCTACGCAGCACCAATCCTTGGGGGCCGATTAGCCGATAAATACCTTGGGTACCAGTATGCCATCATGCTCGGTGCTGTATTGATGTCGATTGGTGAATTCCTCATCGTCGCTAGTACGGATCTACTCGACTTGAACCGTGCACTTCGCGATACGCTTATGCTCATCGGTATGGGTGGTTTGATTGTGGGTAACGG
>CAYNLA010000190.1:0-1513 GCA_964397915.1 uncultured Polaribacter sp.
CGCATGATACTGCCGTCACAGTTGCGGGATGACGGTAAAAGTTGATATATTCGCCCTCACCAAACCTTAGTTAAATGAACATCTTTGAAACTACTCGAATCAAGCTCAACAATCAAGGGTTGAGAATAGATCGATATGATTTGAATCGTCCGTGGGGCGGCTTTTTTGTTCTCGATGAAAATCAAGCCCAAGATTTTGCGAATATTTACTTCGAAGGACTTGATGTAGAGCCCTTGCGCATTGGCGGTAAGTTGAGCCCTAAGATTTTATTGGTCAAGCCTGAAGCTCGTCTGAGCTGGCAGTACCACCACCGACGTGCAGAGACTTGGCGCATATTGGAGGGCCCTGTTGGTATCATTCGCAGTGCTACGGATGAAGAAGGGGCGCTGGTTAGTTATGAAGCCGGAGAAACCATAGTCTTGGAAAAAGGCGAACGTCATCGTTTGATTGGTTTAGAGAATTGGGGCGTGGTTGCAGAGTTTTGGCAGCACACAGATCCAGACCATCCTTCTGATGAAGATGATATTGTTCGCGTGCAGGATGATTACGCTAGAAAATAACAGAAAGGCCGCCTAGAGCGGTCTTTTTTATAGGCGTTTATCGACGTTTTGACGCGGGAGTACACCTTTTAGGTCATAGACCACTCGGTCAGTTGACGTTTGGATTTCGAGGCCCTTGTATTCGTTGTGAGCGACGGCCAATATGATGGCTTGGTAGTCGCTGAGGCTGAGCTCTTGGATGAGTTGTATTCCGTATACGCGTTCTGCCTGAGCGGGATTGGCCAATGGATCATGAACATCTACAGTTAGGCCAAAGCTCTTTAACTCATGGTAGACGTCGATGACTTTAGAATTTCGGACATCTCCTGTATTTTCCTTGAAAGCCAATCCCAGAATAAGTGCTTTACCACCTTTGACAGGAAGGTCTTTTTGGTTCATGAGTTTAACCACAGAGCTGGCAACATGGAGTCCCATGCTATCATTTATTTTTCTCCCTGAAAGAATAACCTCTGGATCGTGTCCAACCTGTTGGGCTTTGTGTGCGAGGTAGTATGGGTCAACACTGATGCAATGTCCCCCAACTAGCCCTGGCTTAAAGGGGAGGAAGTTCCATTTTGTACCTGCTGCTTCTAAAACGTCTCCTGTATCGATACCAAGTTTATCAAATATCAGAGCCAGCTCGTTCATGAAACTAATATTCACGTCGCGTTGGGCGTTTTCGATAGCTTTTGCGGCTTCGGCTACTTTGATACTTGGCGCGAGATGGGTACCGGCCTCGATGATGGTATTATACAGGGCATCCACTCTTTGGGCAGCCTCTGGTGTAGACCCGGAAGTTACCTTAAGAATGTTAGTGAGCTTTCGTTGTTTGTCACCTGGATTTATGCGCTCCGGGCTATAGCCTACGGTAAAATCAATGTTGAATACAAGTCCGCTTGTTCGCTCAAGAATTGGAACGCAAACCTCTTCTGTACATCCTGGATAGGTTGTGCTTTCGTAGATAACCAGATCTT
>CAYNLA010000191.1:0-1507 GCA_964397915.1 uncultured Polaribacter sp.
ATAATGGTGTCGATAAAGGGCTCAAGAATGGCAACCATACCCTCACTTACCGGGTGTTCCGCTTTAGCCGCTGCATGGGCAATTGGAGCAGAACCTTGACCCGCCTCATTGGAGAATAAACCACGATTTACACCCCTATTGAAGGCATATGCAATCGATGCACCTAAGAACCCTCCTGCCGCAGAGGAACCTGTAAATACATCCGCAAAAATGCTGATAAATGAAGGGATGATATTCTCGTAATTCATCACGATAACTGACAAGGCGCCGACTATATAAATGATTGCCATTATTGGCACTAACTTCTCAGTTACCTTGGCTATACGCTTAATTCCGCCAAGAATGATCAGGCCTAGAAGCACAGATAATACTGCACCAGTAACAATCTCTTCAATGCCGAAAGTCGCTTTCAAAGATGAGGCGATACTGTTCACTTGAGGCATGTTACCCGTACCAAACGAACTTATGATCGCTGCAACAGCAAAAAGTGTTGCCATCCATTTCATGTTCAACTTATTCTTCATGTAGTACATAGGGCCGCCGGAAGCCGTTCCGTCTTCCGCAAACTCACGGTACTTATGACTTAGCGTAACCTCAACGAATTTGGTCGTCATACCTAAAGCAGCAGTCACCAACATCCAGAAAAGTGCTGCAGGCCCGCCTAGGTGAATGGCAAATGCGACACCCGCGATGTTCCCCGTCCCTACTGTTCCCGAAAGTGCTGTTGCCAAGGATTGGAAATGTGAAGTATCGCCTTTAGCTCCCGGTTCATCAAATTTTCCACGAACCACTGCAATTGAATGCTTGAAGAATCGGATTTGAGGAAATTTCAAATAAATAGTAAAGAAAACCCCAGTGCCTAGAAGGGCGAAGACAAACCAACTGGAGCCACCAATATATCCATCGATCTTGGCCAGCAGGTCGTTGAGTTGAACTAAATCCATACGTTTTTCGAGTGTTATAGTGTGGAGCCCAAGATATAAAAAAAGCCCCCGCATCTGCGATGCGGGGGCCTGTTATCTCCTTTAATCCGAGGCTTACTTCACCTCTTCAAAATCAACGTCGGTTACATCATCGGCACCACCTGCTGCTCCAGCATCGCCGCCAGCATCTGGACCTTGATCACCACCTTGATTACCCTGCATTGCTGCCTGGATTTCTGCTGCTGCCGCTTGAAGCGCACCATTGAGTTTCTCAGTGGCGGCATCACATGCTGCAACATCTTTCGCTGCGTGTGCAGCTTTAAGTTCTGCTAAAGCAGTATCGATAGGACCTTTCTTATCCTCAGCCAACTTACCATCGATCTCCTTCATTTGTTTTTCAACTTGGAAAATCATGCTATCAGCTGCATTGAGCTTATCAATCTCTTCCTTGGCTTTCTTATCCGCATCAGCATTTGCTTCAGCTTCTTGCTTCATGCGATCGATTTCTTCTTGGCTCAAACCTGAAGATGCTTCGATACGAATGTTCTGCTCTTTACCAGTGTTCTTATCCTTCGCACTTACGT
>CAYNLA010000192.1:0-1502 GCA_964397915.1 uncultured Polaribacter sp.
CGGTTGCCCGTTGCTGAACCGTTGTAGTTCACCGCAGAACCGCCCGAACCGAGGTCGTCGTATTCGTGATTTGAACGCAAAGAGTTCAGTCCACCGTCGGCGGGCTTGAGGTTGTGAACGTCCGTGCCGACACCCGCGCTTGTGTTAAATCCACCCAAGCTTTGCGGCCAAACATGCTCACGGTTCCACCCTTGTCCGTTGTTGTATTCCTGTGGGCCGTTGACAGATACGCCGGCGTATATAAGACATACATTACTTGTGTTGGTGGTATCCTTATCGCTGACTTTCAATACGTCCCACGTATCGGTACTGCTTGAAGAATATTGTAAACGGGTATGCACCTTGATAATATCATACAGTGCTTCACGAAGGTCTTCGCCGTCCTCGTTGTAGGCATCTTGATAATAAGGTAAAGGTTGGGCTTGTAAGGCGTTGAATGCCAGAAACAATCCAATGGAACAGAATACTTTGTTCATGTCTTGGGGTTTTCAACAAAGATGCGAAAAATTGCCCCTTAAATTCTAAACCTCGATTAACAAGAATTGCTTTCACATTCATGAAGGCAAAGTACCTTGTCAACATGAAGCTTGGGTTAGGAAAAAGTGGTCTTTACGCTTATTTCCAACGGTGGGTTGGGAATGTTGAATCGAGCAAATGAAGCTCCTCTCCTACATGTGACCAATCTTTTTTGAATTGTGCCAGGGTATGTTGGTCCGTGGCATCGTCTTGAACTCGACCCCCGCTGTTGAGTTTCATGTAGAGCGGCAAAATCGCTTTTTGCAAAGCATGTGGAATGAGCGGTTGAAGCTTAAGTCCCAATTGGTGTAAGGCCCCACTCTTAATCGCCACACTCTCGTTGCGGTGCTCGAAGTCGAAACCGTCGTAAAAGTTTGGATCTACTCCAATGTATTGGGCGATTTCCTGCATTACTTCCACTTTACGCGACATGAAATCTTCGAACGACCAACATCTTACATGTCCTTCAGGCATCACATTTAACCACGCTTTCAAGTGCTTGGCATAATCTACGTGATCTGTAATCTGTGGGCGCTGAATGTATTCCTCCAAGGGCATGTCTATACGCTTGGTACGGTAGCGCTCCATCTTGTAATGACTGTACATCTGCTTCGAGGGTTCTCGGAACAAGAAGATCATTTTCGGTGGTGTCGACCAAGAGGAAAAATGATGACGGGCGGTCTTTTCATAAAGGTAGTGGGCGGTAGCTTCGAATCGGACCGTCGCCTCTTCACCCCCTTTGAAAAAGGCCTCGTAAGAAGCCATATCGTGTTGGTGAACATTTGCGCCCGAATTGAACCGATTGACCTTATCCGCAAAAAAGAACGTCTCCTTCTTGGGACTGCCATAAACCTCGGGATGGGCTGCAAGCCAAAAGTACAGACTGCTGGTCCCGCACTTTGGGGCACCGCCGATAACGACATTTGGAAGAAGTGCTTCGTTCATGCCCGCAAGATAGTAAGATTCAGTGCTAGACTGTGGTCAAG
>CAYNLA010000193.1:0-1489 GCA_964397915.1 uncultured Polaribacter sp.
CAATCTCTATTTTTTGTGCGTAGCCCGCTGTGCTAGCAAAGATGATCATTGCGGTTATTAGTAGTTTTTTCATTTGTGTAAGGTATACCAAATTGTCTCGCCAATTGGGTTTAATAAAATCTCAGATTGGATGGATGAAGACTGAATGTGCTATAAAACTGCACAAAACGGATATAAGTTTGATTATTGATATAGATACGGCATAATAATTGCGAATATTTTAACATATCAATAATTAATTGGAGATTCTATTGACAGATTACTACTCAAAAATGAAAATCAAAGTTGAATTTAAAAATGAAGATGCCATGAATAGAGTAGTTTCAATGTTGTGGGGTTTATTAGGAGTGAATTATGAGATCGCGCGATGGCGCACTCCGCATGTGTTAGTGCCCATTAGGAGCAATTAACGCATAGCATAAAGAATCCTTTAGGATGCCAACCGATCCTTCCTTAGGGCACGGTGGCTAAAGATGCGGGTGTATTGAGCACCAAAAACAAGTAGGGATAATCTATTTCTGTTTGATGAGAATGAGCAAGGGTTCCGACCCTTGTTGCGAGTGAGAGAAATGGCGACTGACAAGGTTGTCATTAATGGGTTTTGTTTGCCGTTTCTCAAATTTTTACTGTGTTCAACCAAAATGAAATCATTATGTGTAGATCATGGATTTGGGTCGTTGTGGCCTTTTTGAGCGTGTCGCAGCCTGTTGTGGGGCAGCGAAAAATTGTTGGGAAGAAGCCTTTGTTTTCTGCGAAGGATTGTTTGAGTGGAAATTGTGATCAAGGCACCGGTGCAGCCACGAATGATGTAGGTGACCTTTACTATGGGAATTGGGTCAATGGAAAGCCTCACGGGCTAGGGTCGATTTATTTTAACCTAGAAAATGAGCAGTATGTACCGGGGACTTTCTTCACAGGTCGATTTTCTTGGGGCTTAGCAGATGGCTATGGAACATTTGATTTTCCTGGTGAGCGTCGCATGACGGTGCGATTTGATAAAAGTCAAGATCTCGCTGTATTTGAAGATGTTGGTCAGCCTCATCCGAGAACACGCAGGTACATCATGGATGATACCAAGCAGTGGGAAGGGTGGCAGCTGCGCCAGGAGGAGTTCTTCGAAAATGGAAGCCCTGATAGATTATTGGTCAGCATGCATCATGATTGGGAAGGGCAAAGTTGCTGGAGTACTACGGGCAGGTCGGGTCCTGTCGAGATTTTCTTTTTGATAGATACAGGCTGCAGCCAGACCTCTTTGACAAAGAGTACTATCGAGTATTTGATTCAAAACGGGGTGCGAGTGAACAAGACCGGTTCAGGTTGGTACGATACAGCTTGCGGGCTAAGAGAGTTTGATGAATATGAGATACAATCAATAACCATTGGTGGTACAACATTCAAAAATCTCCCAATAGGATCAGTGGAAGGAGGAGATAACCTTTTGGGAATGGATATTCTGGGGTCCTTTGGGACGCTAGAGTTCAATCAAGAG
>CAYNLA010000194.1:0-1462 GCA_964397915.1 uncultured Polaribacter sp.
TCATCTTGGTAAACACAGGCATTTCCAATATCCGGTAATTCTGGCATGTAGTTCTTAACCTTCACAACTACCTTCTTATAGGCAAATCGGTTGATTGGACATTGATCATCCTGCATTCGTAGATAGAACGAATATTCAGACTTCAAATTACCACACTGATACTGTTGGTAAAACAGGTGATTACAGTCAATATACCAGTTGAATTGGACATTATTGATACCCGGATAGGTAAACACATTACCAGGGTTTAATGAGGATAATGTGGCACATGGCGGGTTAAACAAACAGTTATTTGGATTACTGTAGTTTGCAGCAGAACTTAAGTTACCGCCTGATGCCTTAAACTGAATGTTCTGAGACGAACAGTTTGGGTTAGGATATGGATCTGCCGAAGAAATTTTAAATCGTACGGTATCGCCTGGATATACTTCCGTGTAGTAATAAATGGTATCCCCCGCAAGGTTGGTTACAGGAGTAAGGATCGTTGGATTCGCTAGAGAGGAATCAATCGTTAAAGACATTTCAGGTTCTTCATCCACAAATGCTGCTGAACACAATCCTGTCGGTGGTGTACATGAAAGGGTAACGATTGGAATATCACGATATACCTCCCCGATGAGCTGACCACAACGCCATTCCTCAATCTTAACACAGGTCGCCCATGAACCCGCAACAGCGGAGTTGAAAGTAACCTCTCCTGTTTCGTTATCAATATCGGCCCCTGTACTGCTTCCTGTAGAAGGCATAGGGCTGTTGTAAGAATATCCAGACGCAAAGTTTACCGAGTTCGAAGACGGATTCGCCGAAAAGGTCGATGCATCCCATGGATAAGACCAATCGTAGAATAACGAATCCAAATCTGGGTCATAACCAAGGTTATTGTAGACTACATCTACACCGGTACATGAAATTACTTGTGGATCCTCCAAAAAGTTTGGTGAACTGTCAAAACAAGTTGGGTTACCCCCGGTAGTAGCTGTTAGCGCCAAAATACTGCCAGGTGGGGTGTACGGATACATAATTGCACGGAGCATGTAAGACGCAGAAGAGGGTGAAGATATATTTGAAATAGAAGTTGGTCTACAGCAGCTACTCCACGTAAAATACCAGCCACCCGCTGGAGGTGTTCCCGTCAATTGGATATCAGCGGAACGGTATATGTATTTCTGCATTTTCCCTGAACCTGATGTCGCTCCAGAACAAGAAGTAGTACCCGTATAACAAGACGGTACTACATCCACTGTGGTGATATAACTACATGAGATTGACGTACCACAATTGGTGCCCAAGGTTTGGGCTGAAGTAGGCAAAGTCGTCCCACCACAATCGCGATACACTACCAAGGTAAATCTATACTTACCGTTAGGTCTACATTCCCAGATGATTTCTCCCCCCATAATGTGGGTGGCTTGGCTCTGAAAAGCCATCAACGTGAATACCAGAACAGTTAAAATTCGTCTCA
>CAYNLA010000195.1:0-1461 GCA_964397915.1 uncultured Polaribacter sp.
CTGTATGGGTTCCTGAGATCGTCGTAAGCGAGATCATGGCAGGTTCAAACAGCACTGGTTACAATGCAGATTGGTTCGAGATCTACAACTACGGTGATACTGTAGTGAACATCGGAGGATTCTCATGGGATGATGAAAGTGATATCTCTGGAACTTCAGTGTTCCCATCTGTAACCATCGCTCCAGGTGAAGCTATTGTAGTACTTGATGATGTTTCTACCAACAAAGACGCTTTCTTGGCAGAATGGAAACTCAATGCAGGTTCAGTTACTATCGTAGCAAACGATGAATTGACCGGTTCATTCCCAAGTTTGAGCCAGAACGGTGATGGTGTGTACTTGTACGACGCCTCAGGTGCTGCCTTGACCAACTCTCTCTACGCTTCTGCTACAGCGGGCTACGCTGTAGAGTTTGATACTACAGGTGCATTCACTGGTGATGCAGTTGATGGGGTTAATGGCGCGTATACTTCACTTGAAGGTGATGTAGGTTCTCCAGGTAACCTCACACCAAACTCTGGTGTCGACGAAAACCGTATCATCAGCAACATCTACCCTAACCCAACCACAGGAATCTTTACGGTTGAATTAGGTAGTGAGGTTGCTTACACGGTTCAGATTGTAAATATGGTAGGTGAGACTATCGCTATGGAGCAAGGCGTGGGTAATGCAGTTCGCATGAACCTCAACGCTGCCGCAGGCACATACCTTGTGAAGGTGGTGACTGAGCGTGGTGCTCAAACCCTACGTGTAGTGCTTCAATAAGGAGCGCGACACGCTGAAAATAAAAACCCCCGCGGCTGCGCCGCGGGGGTTTTTTAATGCCTAAAATTTTTGCCTTAGTGCTGAATGATGATCTTCTCCATACGATCCCCGACCAACATATAGTAGGTAGCGGAGGGAAGATGATTTACCGGCAACTTATTCTCCCCGGCCTGAAGGGTGCCCTCGTGAACGAGGTGCTTGCCTAGGGTAAAGATTTGAAAATCGTTGGCCTCGGTTGTAGTGATGTTCAAAAACGAATCGGCTGGATTGGGTCCAATTTTTAATTGAATAGGGCCCTGCTCCTGAACAGCCATATATGGGTTCCAAGCAACGTGCGTCGAATCGCCGTAGATGTAATGTACAAGCTCCGGGTGATCGATAAACGGATTGCGGTTGCCCTGCATGTTGTGGATGACGTTGTTTCGGTTCATCTCAAAGCTGTCCACAGGATCTGCCCAGTGCCAAGCAATCAAGGTGCTCAATACTGCGAAAGTGGTCCCGCCAGAGTTCAGGCTCTCGCGCACAACTAGATCAGGTTCATTACCAGCTCCCTCGTAGCGCAGATCCATGTAAAGAATGATACGGGCCAAATCACCTTTGACCTTATCACGCGGTTCGAAAAGATTTGCTGATCCGTTCACTCGGTTGCCCGTTGCTGAACCGTTGTAGTTCACCGCAGAACCGCCCGAACCGAGGT
>CAYNLA010000196.1:0-1453 GCA_964397915.1 uncultured Polaribacter sp.
TTGGAACAACCGTTGGGGATGTGAATGGCGACGGATGGCTCGACATTTATATATCCAACGACTTTTTTGAAAAAGACTACCTGTACATTAATCAAGGAAATGGAACATTCAGCGAAGAATTGGAGCAGCATATGCGGCACACTTCCTTTGCTTCCATGGGTGCAGATATGGCCGACATCAACAACGATGGAGCACCGGATCTATTTGTAACTGATATGCTTCCTCAAGGGGTGCGCAGGTTAAACCAAACAACGACGTTTGAGAATTGGGACGTCTACCAAGGCAAATTGGATTGGGGCTATTACCACCAATTCAACCGAAACATGTTGCACTTGAATACCGAAGATGGTGATTTCATTGAAATAGGCCAGCTTTCGGGCGTTGAGGCGACCGATTGGTCTTGGGGTGCGCTAATCGCGGATCTCGATAACGATGGATGGCGCGATTTATACATCTCAAATGGCATTGCACATGATCTAACGGATCAAGATTACATCAACTACATCAGCAACGAGGAGGTGATGCGAAGCATTGTAACCGAAGAGGGCGTGAACTATAAGGAACTTATCGACCTGATGCCGACCACGCGCATACCTAACTACGCATACAAAAACGTCGCAGGCGGCTACAAGTTTGTGGACCAAGCCAAAGAATGGGGCCTCAGCGTTCCCAGCCATAGCAATGGTTCTGTATATGCAGACCTCGATAACGATGGCGATTTGGATTTGGTCGTGAACAACGTCAACCAAGCGCCTTTTATTTGGCGTAATAATGCAGAAACGATTCACCCAGAAAACCACAGTATTCAAATCGAACTTCGCGAAGGCGGGAAAATGAGTATTGGCGCCAAGGTGTATGCGTACGCTGAAGGCAACCGTTTCTATGCGGAAAATGTGCCTATGAAAGGTTTTCAGAGTTCTGTGGATCCCCGAATTCATATTGGACTGGGGGCTCACGCAACGCTAGATAGTCTCATCGTTGTTTGGGGCAATGAAGACCGTACGGTTCGCACTAATGTTCCCGCTGACCAATTATATACGATCGCTCGAGATGAATTGGCCGCTGGCATGGGCTTAAAGAAGGATCACAAAGCGGGTTATTTAACCATGAATTCAACTTATGGTGGTCGCACGGAGACTCCTTTCAGCCAATTCAACGAGGAACGATTAATCCCTCAAATGACCACAACCGAAGGCGCGCGTTTAGCTATGGCCGACGTGAACGGCGATGGGTATATGGACTTCTTTCAATGTGGATCGACAGACCAACCGGGCCAGCTGTTTTTCGGCAGCGATTGGTACGGCTTTGAAGAAAGCATCAGAACGCCATTCATCCAACACGCTGCATGCGAGGATACCGATGCCCAATTCTTTGATTATGATGGGGATGGGGATCTCGATTTGTACGTTGCCAGCGGGGCAATGGAAGCTGAAAATGGAAGCGACGCCTTAGT
>CAYNLA010000197.1:0-1438 GCA_964397915.1 uncultured Polaribacter sp.
GGGTTCAACAAAACATCGGAAAGGATGTCGATGAGTTGATCGGTGTATTTGCTCAGTCCACCTACTCGGATGGAGTTAGAACCCGTGCCGAAATTGGCCCCCATAAAATCGACTTCTTCATCCAAAGCAGATTTTGTGCGATTTGCAGTTCCAGCACCAATGAGGTCACCGGCAATGCTCACATAACCTGCCTTTGCACCTTCTACGATTGGATCGCGGTCCAAAATTAGGGACATGGTGATGCGTGGGAGTTTGTGATCCTCCACGACGAAGACCTTCAGGCCATTCTTCAATTCAAAACTTTCGTACGAACCTATTTCCGGAGTACGTGCAGGACCTGGTGTAGGTGCTGTAGATCGGTCGATGGTTACCTGAGCGCTTAGGCTTACGGTAACTAAGGCTATAAATAAGGTATAGATATACTTTTTCATGGCTCGGGATTATTCAGCTGCCGCTGTTGGTTCTTCACTCTTGGGCAAATAGCGCAATACAACGCGGTTGTCTTTGACCAAATATTTCTGTGCCACGCGTTGGATGTCTTCGCGAGTTACCGCGCGGTAGCGTTCGAGTTCGGTGTTGATCAAGTTGGCATCACCATAGTACGTGTGGTAATCGGCCAAACTTTCGGCAATACCGGCCATGGTTGAGTTGCTCTGTACGAACCTGCTCTCCATTTGATTTTGGATCTTCTGGAATTCACGCTCTGAGATGAGCTCGTTCTGCAAGTTGGCAATCTCTTCCTCCAAAGCAGGAACCATATCATCGATGGTTTTTCCGGCATTGGCCAATGAGAAGGTGATGAAAGCACCGCCTTGCTCCAATGAGAATGGGAAGGAGAATACCTGCAGGGCAGTTTGATCTTGATCGACCAAACGCTTGTACATGCGTGAAGAAGGTCCGCCGCTCAATACTGTTGATGCCATCTGAAGCGCATAAGCATCGTCAGAGGTTTGTGGAGGCATACGGTAACCCATCATTACAGCAGGCAATTGGATATTGTCGTAGATGGTGGCTGTTTTCTCACCGCCTAAAGCTGGCTCGATAACGGTAGGTTGTTCTACTGGAGTTCCAGCTGGAATGTCTCCGAAGTAGGCTTGAATCAATTCTTTCGTTTTTTCCACATCAATATCACCGGCAATGCTAAGGGTAGCGTTGTTCGGGATGTAGAATTTCTTGTAGAAGGCCATGAATTCGTCCAATTGGGCCGCATTCAAGTGATCCATAGAACCGATAGGAACCCAATTGTAAGGATGCTCGGTGTATAAGCGCTTCATCATGTTCTCCAACCATGATCCATAAGGCTGGTTGTCCACACGCTGACGCTTCTCTTCTTTCACGACCTCGCGTTGCGTTTCTACTCCTACGGTTTGAATGTTCGCGTGTAACATGCGCTCGCTCTCCAACCAAAGGCCTAATTCCATTTGGTTCGACGGCAACA
>CAYNLA010000198.1:0-1438 GCA_964397915.1 uncultured Polaribacter sp.
GTTTGGCTATGGTGCGTGTCCCGAAGGGCATGCACTATAGCCGTTGTTGGCGCACGTTTTTTATTTCTTTTTCTTCTGTTTCTTCGTCTCTGTAGATTTCATTTTTTATTTCAAAAACTCTGAAGTGGTCTAAACAAAAGTCAGGGTCTTCGTAGTCTTCTGCAGTCGCTCCTTGACAGTGTGTGTTGAATCCACCAATTTCGAGGTATCCGTCTTTATCTATGTCACCGAAAAGTTCCTTCGTTAAAGGCTCAGTCTGTCCAACGAGTTCTACTTTCTGATCGGTCCGTTTTAGAATATAATAGTAGTTCGGTTCTGGTCGGTTGTTAGCAGTGATCAAATAGTATGAAGTAGAATCTGTTATAAAGACATATTCAGGTGTGAGTTCAAAGCTTTGTCCTTCTAGCTCAAGAGTTTTTGATTCAATCGTTACTTGGCTAATGTCTTCTAATTTCACTTCAAAACGTTGATAGAGTCCAAGGTCATATGGGTCTGTCAAGTTGGAAAAAATGAATTTAAGATCACCAACGGAATACTCAATCGAAGGTGGTATTTGTGCCTTCGGTTGTTCGACATCCTGAATGGCTTCGTCAACTTCGTCCCATGTTTCTTTTTCGGACGATTGTTGTTGTCCGCAATTGGTCAGTGTAAGCAGAAATAGTATTTGAAGTGGTCTCTTCATTTTAATGTGCGCCAAATCTCGTATATAACCTCGTATCAGCAGAGGTCGTTTTGGTTTCCTTCAAGATAACCAAAAGGACGATGCGCCCGGATATGAGTTATATACGTTGTTGCCACCAGTGTTATATTTTCTGTTTTTGAGTCAGTCGGTATAGGATATATAAAATACCACATACGTTTATTACATGCCAAACTTGAAGCCCGATATAAGCGGTTTTTTCAGTGGTTGTCATGCTTGCTAAGCTCCAATATTGGCCTTCACTTACGTTATAGAAGTCTTCATAGTTCATGAGCAATAGTCCAAGTATTATATAGACTGCCAAGTCGATAACTACTATTCCAATTCCACATATAATATGTTTCCACGAAATGGTCATTCTATACCTTGAAGTTTAATCGTTCCGTGTTCAGAATTGTCGATTTCTACTTTTTTTGACACGTATCCTTCTTTGTTAACTATTATAGACAATGGAGGACAACCAAAGAGTCCACTCGAAATGCTCCTTATTTCAAATTTGCCATCCTCGTCTGTGTATGCTTGGTCATACTTTTTATTTTCGATCTGGACATGTGCGTCTTGAATTGAGTGGTCTGTTTGTTCGTCAATGACAGTTCCTGTGACATTTTGTACGCAATCACATGAAGTGAGAATCCCGAGTATCGAAAGGGTCAGTAGGATTGTAAATATTCTCATTTCATACATTGGTGGCAAGGTCCGGCTATGTAGCGTGTCCCGCAGGGCATGCTATCTAGCCGT
>CAYNLA010000199.1:0-1432 GCA_964397915.1 uncultured Polaribacter sp.
TTCTGCTGTCCTGTAATTTCTTCCATAACCTGAACCACATCCGTTCCTTTCAATGACTTTCCTGCTTTGATGGCAAGAGATCTACGACTAAAATTATCCACTACAGTTAAGGCTCTAAAACGAGTTCCATCAAAGAGTTGATCGCTCACAAAATCCATGCTCCAACACTCGTTAAAAGTAGAAGCTGATCCGTTAGATGGCGTTCTATGTGCTGCTGAACGATTTCTTCTAGGTCGCTTAGAACGTAAGTTCAGTCCTTCCTCTTTATATACACGATACATTCGTTTATGATTATCTGTAAAGCCTTCACGCCGAAGAAGGATATGAAGTCGCCAGAATCCGTAACGCACCCTTATCGCTGCCAGCTCTTTCATGCGCATACGCAATAGTTCGTCGCCACGGCCTTTGGACTGATAATAATAAACACTCTTTTGCAGATGGATAAGAGTGCAAGAGCGATTGACGGAAATAGGGTATTCCATCCGGATATTATCGACCATCTCCCGCTTACGAGCTGGTCTTAGAACTTTTTTTGAAGTACATCTTGGAGAATTTGCTTGTCCAAACTAAGGTCCGCAACGAGCTTCTTTAATCGCGAGTTTTCCTCTTCGAGGCTTTTTAATCGGCGTAACTCTGATACGCCTAAACCACCATATTTCTTCTTCCAATTGTAAAAAGTGGCTGAACTGATACCCATCTTACGACACACCTCTGATATTGGCGTACCTGTTTCCGATTGTTTGATCGCAAATACAATCTGGGACTCCGTGAATTTTGACTTTTTCATAGCAAATAAGTTAACATTAATATTCCTTTATTTGCTCAAATCCCTCTAGTTTAGATCAGTACAGTTTAACGGGAGGAGGTCATTTTTAGGGAAGTCTACAAAAAGGGTAAGTCTACAAAAAAGTCTTTGCTTAAATTAGATCACTCCCCATAAAAAAGACCTGACCCGTATTACAGTCCACCAAACTATTGACCACTTCCTAATATATACTTCTTGAATTTGATATCGGTTAAATTATTTCGATACAATTGGATGTTGTGCTGACAGGGAATCAGCAAAGTATCTCCATAAAGAATATAGGGGTACGGGGTTTGAGTTTCAATCTTGTAAGTAATACCACTAGTCAATTGAGTGAAGCTATGGTGGTATATCCATGGAGCAAATGATGACTGTTGTACATGAAACGCATACTGATTTGTATCAGAGGGGTTCAGAAGGATAAAAGACTCATTTATCCAATAGAAATCACTTCTAATATCCATAACATAGTTTTTAACGCCCCTAGGTAGGTTTTGAAACTCAATTATTGCAAATGGCATCCTTTCTAGCTTGATCGTGGAATTATTGCAACTCATTAAGTGAAGCAGTATAATCCCTATTAATGTTCTTTTCATTGTTTAGTTTGATCTATCCAATCGTCTACAC
>CAYNLA010000200.1:0-1419 GCA_964397915.1 uncultured Polaribacter sp.
TGTTGGTTGATACCCGTCCAAACGCCGGTTACTTTGAACTCAGTGCTCTTGTTTTCCCATTTTGTACAAGAAGCAAGCATTGCTGCTGCTGCGATGAAGAATGCGATTTTTTTCATTGTGGTTAAATCAATTAGGTTTCACAAAGATGTCAATATTTATGCCAACTTCGACAAGGCGTGTGCTTTATCCGCTGATAATTGGGCTTTTAGAGCATCGAGACTGTCAAAAGTCATTACCTCGCGCAGTCGATGACCCACTGCGAAATGAAGGTGTTGGCCATAGAGGTCACCTTCAAAATCCATCACATGAATCTCAACCGAACGCTTGTCGCTGCCTACTGTCGGGCGTCTGCCGATGTTGGCCATGGCTTTGAAGTGCGTGCCGGATATGCGAACGGTTCCTGCGTATACTCCATCTGCGGGGATGAGTTTGTGTTGGAAGTTGATATCTAGATTTGCTGTTGGAAACCCGATAGTACGACCCAATTGGTCCCCTTTGATGACCTCACCTCCTATGATGTAAGGATGGCCAAGGTAATCGGAGGCTAATTCTACATCACCTTCGCTTAAGGCATTTCGGATTTTTGTGCTACTCACGTTTACTTCATCGATGTCAAAAGCTGGAATTTCTTGGACTTCAAAGCCGTAGATCGGCCCGAATTCTTTGAGGTGCTCGAAGCTTCCTTCGCGGTTGCGGCCAAAGTGGTGATCGTACCCAATAACGAGTTGTTTTACCCCAATTTGATTGACCATGATTTCGCGGACAAACTCCAAGGAAGGTGTCCGGGAGAACTCCTTGGTGAAGGGATGAATGATGAGGTGGTCAAGACCGGTTTGCTCCAAAAGGGCGATTTTTTCCTCAAGACTAGTAAGTAATTTAAGCTCAACGTCGGGTTGAAGAACTAAGCGTGGATGGGGGTGAAAAGTAAGTAAGACACTTTCTCCTCCGACCTTTTTTGCGGTTTGGACCAATTGGCCCAAAATCTTCTTGTGCCCTAAGTGTACGCCGTCAAAAGTACCCGTTGTGGCTACGGCGCAGTCTAGTGTATTAAATTCAGCTAGGGAGTGGTATACTTTCAACTTGAGTTGTAATTTTCCGCAAATTACGAACTGTAAACCGCATTCTCATGAAGAAAATTGATCCTTTCTACGCCCTGCAAGCCGGCTGGGTACGATACAAAAACAAGGCAGGTATGTACACTGCGTATACCATTGTCTTTTTCATCGCTAGTCTTTTGATTGCCCAAGTAGCAACAGGATTGGCAGGTATGTTGGGTTTTATGGGCGTTCGGTTAGCTACATTGATCATGTCTTTGGTAGTAGGGGCTGGAAGTATGTTTCTATCAATGGGATTTGCTCATGTAGCACGTATGGATGAACGCGGTGAATCTGTTGAGTTTGGCGATTTCTTTCATGCCTT
>CAYNLA010000201.1:0-1398 GCA_964397915.1 uncultured Polaribacter sp.
GGCTATGAGGATTATTTAGCCGGCGAGGAATCCATGGAAGACACCTTGGTCCGAGTCGAAGAATTACTCGGAAACGCATACGCAGTAGAATTAGACGTTGATGTGATTTCCGAATTCCCATCAAGCGCACAAAGCATAAGCGGTTTCTCTATGGAATACGTTCGCAGCTTAATCTATCGACTGGATACAGAGCCGATCTATTTTCACCTTTGTGAAGGACGCATTGCCTCCGCTGAGGATGCTTCTAAAGCAGGTCGTGGCCTTGCCCTCTTAGTGGCCGATTTCATCAAAGCATTCATCTTCGAGGAATGAGTACCGATTACCGCATAGAGTGTATTCCAAACGTCAGCACGGCGGACCCTAATGTGCTGAAATACATTGAGGATGCGATCAAGGCGGTGCCGAATGTTATTTTGCACTTTACGGATCCTGGCTTGAGTGCCAACCGTACGGTTTTCACCTATACTGGGCCTGTAACAGCAGTCTTTGAAGCAACGGAGCAAATGATACGCACAGCCTTAGACCATATCGACATGCGTGAACATTATGGGGTTCATCCTCGCATGGGCGCAGTTGATGTTTGTCCGTTTGTATTATTGGACGACTCCAGATTTGAATCGGACTTACTTGAAAGAACAGAGGCCTTCGCGTCTAATATGGCTTCTCAATACGGATTGGCTATCTATGGCTATGAACACCTCGCATCAAGCCCATCTAGACGCAACCTCGCCCTAGTGCGGAAAGGAGAATACGAGGGCCTTGAGGCACGATTTGTCGCCGGTGACCTCCCCGATTTCGGTCCCAAGAGTTTCACAACTGAAGTCGCGAAATTCGGAGCAACAGCCATGGGCGTTCGACCTTTGATGGTTGCATTTAATGTAAATCTCGCTGGAGAAACAAAAGAGAACCTTTTGGTCAAAGCCAAGAAAATCGCTGGCTTGATCCGGGAACGCGATGGAGGCTTACCGGGAGTAAAATCCATTGGATGGTACATTCCGGATTTGGATGTCGTCCAAGTCAGCTGCAACTTAACTAAACCTTTTGAAGCCGGAGTTTGTGAGGTATTTGCGCGCGTTCAAGAATTGGCAACGACGTTAGGATGTCAAGCGCCTGATAGCGAGCTTATTGGTTGCATTCCTGCCTC
The DNA here is from genome assembly GCA_964397915.1 of uncultured Polaribacter sp. Taxonomy (GTDB): domain Bacteria; phylum Bacteroidota; class Bacteroidia; order Flavobacteriales; family Schleiferiaceae; genus UBA10364. Next base: position 1,145 of record CAYNLA010000201.1, read on the forward strand.
ACAATTCAGCCAGTGTTCTGCCCAAAATTTAGGATTGGGTCGATTCAAACCTTTCACAAAAGAAAGAATCTTAGCTATTTAAACCTTTGGGTAGGATTTTGGTCCAATTCTTGGATAATCCAAGACCTCAACTCAACCTTATGAAGCGATTACTACTGCTATTGCTTGTTGCATCCACCTCACTTTTGGGGCAGAATCAATACACCATCAGTGGCTATATTTCTGATGAAGCCACAGGCGAAGCCTTGATTGGC
>CAYNLA010000202.1:0-1398 GCA_964397915.1 uncultured Polaribacter sp.
CGTTGCCGTAGGAGAGCTTGGAGATTTGTCCGTAACCGTTGTAGAGGATCCCACTCACGATGGACTGTGTTGTTCCGCCCACTTTTGAATCTATCGTATGGAGCTCCCCAAGGGCGGTGTAGCCATAGGTAACCTGGTCCCCGTCGGGATAAGTAGCCTGAAGGATACGCCCAAAGGAATCGTAGCGCTTTATCGTGGTAAAACCTTTGTACCCGTAAAGCGGTACATCTATAGTGGTGTTTTCTTCTACTACATTTCCTAGTTCGTCGTAGCGCAGCAGATCGGTTTTGAAGCCTTGCCCCTGAATTACCTGGGTGATGCGCCCCGCGCCGTTGCGTCCATCGCCTTTGGTACCATAGGTATAGGCCATGTCGTACAAATCCGCACCAGAAGACAGCGGCATGTATTTATGCACCAATCGATTGTAATCGTACTCCATGGTCACGGAACCGCCAAAGGTCAGCGTCCCGGGAGTTTCCAACTGAATGACATTGCTGGCTGGATCATACACTGTGCGCGTCACACCACGGTCGGGATGTTCTTCCCGAGTCACACGACCGGCAAGATCATATTCGTAAAAAGTGGAAAGCCCTATAGGGTCCACTACTTCAATTAATTCTCCTATGGGGTTGTAGTTAAACTGCGTGGTGATATCGTCGCCGGCTGTGGCGCCATAGGTAATGGTCCCTACTTTCCGTCCTCGAGCATCGGTGTAGGTGGCGTTGATGATGTTAGGCGTCGAGTTGGTAAGACCACTCGCCTGGCTAAGAACCGAGGTCTTTTCATAGTATTGATCCTTACCTGAGATCAGATCATCGTTCCAGTCGTACTGCATTTGGGTAGTTACCCATTGGCCTGCGGTAGTTCCAGATTCTGCCGTCCAAGTATCCGACGATGTTACCCGGTTGTTGTAATCGTACAACACATCCTTTTGCATCAAATCTACCGTGGAGAGGTTCACCACTCCAGCGAACGTCCCAAAGCTGCCTACCCCTGATGAATTGCCGATACTGCTGAAATCTGCATACACCTGCGAAGTGCGCCCAAACTTGTCTACGGATTCCGGACCCGAAATCATAAAGCTTGGGCCGTTGAAGCCATTGGACGTTGTGGATTGCTGTTATAACGGTCGCTTTTTTGAACTTTCTAACAAAAAAGCGACCCAAAATCTTCATACTATAGTTGAATGTAGTCGAAAAAGTACTAAAAAAGGCAGAAAAATCTCCTTTATGCACCAAAAAACACCTGAATTACACCCGAAAAACGTCCGAATGTGCCGAATTTCATCTCATTTTTGTCTGAATTTGTTCTAAAAAGGTCTGAAAAACTACTTTTTTACTACTTAAAAAGTGCTTTTAAAGCAGTTTTGCGATGTCTTTTCGCTTCTCATTGTCGATG
>CAYNLA010000203.1:0-1367 GCA_964397915.1 uncultured Polaribacter sp.
CTTAGGAAATGGAACAATCGCAACCACAGATATTGATAATGGAACAACCGATAATGGTGGAAGTTTCACACTATCTCTAGATGTTACTTCCTTTACATGTTCAGATTTAGGTGCGAATACGGTGACGCTGACGGCAACCGATGCAGCAGGAAACTCATCTTCTGGGATCGCTACTGTAACGGTTGTAGATAACCTAGCCCCTACAATTACGGCTCCATCGGCAGTAACGGTGAATGTAGATGCTGGTTCTTGTAGTACAGCTGCATCTAACGTCACTTTAGGCACGCCTACGACTTCAGACAACTGTAGTGTAGCGAGTACTTCGAACGATGCACCAACCAGCTTCCCGCTCGGCAACACGACAGTGACCTGGACGGTGACGGACGGCTCTGGCAATACGTCGACGGCGACACAAGTGGTGACCGTAGTGGACAACATCGATCCAGTGTTATCATGTCCAAGCAACATGGTGGTATTTGGTGTTGCGGACAGTACGCTGACTTCCGTTAGCTGGACTGCTGCAACAGCTACAGACAATTGTACTATTGACACGGTATACAGCGATGTTCAAATTGGCGCCTACTTGCCACTGGGATCAACGACGGTGACTTACGTTGCGGTTGATGGTAGTGGTAATACAGATACATGTTCATTTAACATCTCTGTTGTTGATACTGTAAGTCCTGTGATTACAGGTTGCCCTAGCCCAATTACTCAAAACAATGACTTGGATTCATGTGGTGCAGTGGTGAATTGGACCGCGCCTATATATTATGATAATTCAGATTATTATACGGTTAGTGCTTCACACGCCTCAGGAGATTACTTCCCTGTAGGAACGACGACGGTAACCATCACAGTGGCGGATAGCTCAGGCAATACTTCGGTTTGTGAGTTTGATGTGACAGTGGTGGATAACCAAGCGCCTTATGTCATTCCATTCAACAGTGTTGCAGTAACGCTGGGAGCGGACGGTATGTACACATTGGCGGTAAATGATGTCGATAGTGCATCATATGACAACTGTGGTATTACGGCCAAATACTTGAGCAAATCGTTCTTTAATTGTAACGACGTGCCTTCGGCGAGTACTTGGTTGGTTGTTGAAGATATTCATGGAAATAAGGACAGCTCACTGGTGACTGTTCAAGTAGCGCTGAATGCAACGCCTGTATTGAGTGTTGTGGAAACACTTGGAGATGTATTGTGTTATGGAGACTCTACTGGTAATGCGAGTATTGCGGTGAGTGGTGGTGTTTCTCCATATGTATACAATTGGAGCAATGGTTCAACCACTTCGCAAGCTCAGAACTTGAGCTTAGGATCATACTGGTACGAGGTGACGGATACGAATGGATGTTACACCA
>CAYNLA010000204.1:0-1363 GCA_964397915.1 uncultured Polaribacter sp.
GGCGAATATATCAACTTTTACCGTCATCCCGCAACTGTGACGGCAGTATCATGCGAGACAACCCGTGTTCATAACCTAAACTTATCAAACGATTTATTAAAAAAGGTTTACTTTTGACCTACCAACCAAACAAAACCTAGTAATGAGCGCAGCACTATATCCTTTCGTGCCTCCCTTTGTCGCGGCTGTCATATTGTTTTCTAGGATCTTCATGGATTTTGGAACAAAACTCGGACTTGTCGACCAACCCAACGAACGATCTTCGCATACTCGAATCATTCCTCGAGTAGGTGGTATAGCGATTTTTATTCCTTACTTGATTCTTGGATTGATCATCTACGCAATTAACCCTGATAACCTATCCTACGGATTGCCCTATTGGCTTGGGCTTACTGCTATAGTTGCTCTTGGAACCATAGATGATCGATTAGACCTTTCTTCGTCAATAAAATTTTTAATTCAGTTTGGGGTAGCTGTGTTCTACATCACCTACTCTGGAAATTACGTTGACAATCTATATGGATTATTTGGTATTGGTGCCATTCCATCCTGGCTGGGTATTTCCTTGAGCGTTATTACCGTTGTTTATCTGATCAATGCCGTTAACCTTATTGATGGTGTGGACGGTTTATCTGCGGGTACTTCATTACTCAGTATTGGGCTGCTTACCAAACTTATGGGAGGCGGTGAACATTACTTCTCTTTAGCTTTCATAGGATTAGGTCTTATTGTTTTCATGGGCTTCAACTACTCGGAAAAGCGTAAAATTTTCTTAGGGGATGCGGGTTCATTAGGACTAGGCTTCGTACTTGCAACATTAGCGATGGAGTTCCTACACAGTGGTAACAATCACATCGAGAACTTAAACCTCAATCCCGTAATAGTGGCAATCCTCATTTTGGGATATCCAATTGCTGATACCATGCGCGTATTCACCATACGTATGAGCTTAGGACTAAGTCCTTTCAACGCAGATAAGCGTCACATGCACCACGTATTGTTAGATAAAGGATTCTCCCACTTTGGAGTAACGTCATTCATTATGACGGTTATTGGTGGCTTCGTAGTCGTCAATAAATTTCTGGCTCCTCGTTTAGATAGTCACCTCATGATTCTGTTAAATGTTGGTGCTTTGATACTTATTCACCTATTTGTACGTCATCGTTCAACCCAATTGCGTATTTTTTGGCGCTCATTCTCACGTACGGTCTTTAACCCCGTGAAGAAAGTGTGGAACAAATACATTGCAAATTAGATTGACGCAACTCTTTGAACATACTTCTGAATTGAGCCATTACGCCTACGTAGTGGCTTTTTCTTTAATAATCATTGGCCTCCTCTGGGGCCGATTCAAGGCGATGCA
>CAYNLA010000205.1:0-1352 GCA_964397915.1 uncultured Polaribacter sp.
CTCTATTTATAGCGAGAGACTCTTGATAAATCGGTTGCGAAAGTGCGGTATTCATGAATTGTTCGGTTTAAGTATGATTTTAATCTGTAGCTGGTATACGCGCATTCTAAGTAGTTCCTCTTGCAGCTTTCGATACAAATTCTCTACCTCCATTACCGTATATGCCATTCCTGGAAATTCCAGTCCCCTTTTCAACATTAGATCAATCATCGTTTTGAATTCAATAACCAATTGAATAAAAACACCATAGTATGTGATCTGACGGTCAAGTCCTGTAACCGAATGATAATTACAGATGGCCTCTGTCATCTTAGAATGACAATTGAGCATGCTATCATAGATGGGCTGCCCTTTCAAATAATGGAAATAAGACAAAATATTATGTGCGGATTGTTGCAAGTAAAAAGAGCTCTTGCTCTGAATCAAATTGGAACTATTATACATAGTAATTCATGTTATAAATTGTAATTATATGGCAGTTAGGGTCCCGATTTCGTAAATACATCGTCGAAAAAAATACGCTTCCACCCATCTCATGAATGATTTTCTGATTTGTCGCATAACATAGTTTTAATGTTCATTCTAAAACTACGCGGCTATTTCAATAAAATTGTAGGATTTGAAAACTTTAGGTTATCCACACAATAGCCTATTTTAGGCGCATGATTATAACGAAGACCCCATTCCGTATTTCTTTTGTTGGCGGCGGTAGTGATTTACCGGCGTTCTTCGAAAAACAAAAAGGTGCCGTGCTCAGCACCAGTATTAACAAATACATGTACATCAGTACGCACAAGTACTTTGAGGCGGATAAGGTGCGATGCAAATATTCAATTACAGAGACCGTTAATCGCATTGAAGATTTAAAGCATCCTATATTAAGAACTGTTTTAAGCGATTTTAACCTCAATGGGATTGAAGTCAGTTCTATTGCAGACATTCCTGGGGGAACCGGTATGGGAAGCAGTTCGAGTTTTACCGTAGGTTTATTACACAATTTAAATACTTACATAGGCAATGATGTGACCAAGGAATCTTTAGGTTCGGGTGCATGCCGAATAGAGATTGATTTACTAGGTGAACCCATTGGAAAGCAGGATCAATACGCAGCAGCCTTTGGAGGATTGAACGTTATCGAATTCAATCCAGACGGTAGCGTTGATGTAACTCCCGTGCGTATAAGTGATGAGGTTAGAACTGAATTAGATCAAAACCTGAAGTTGTATTATTTAGGAAACCAGCGTTCAGCAAGTGCTATCCTCGCGGAACAAAAGAAAAACACCTCTGCTCAAGATAAATTTCAGGCGCTGGAAACCATGGTTGCCTTGGTGTACCAGCTACGTGATAGCATT
>CAYNLA010000206.1:0-1346 GCA_964397915.1 uncultured Polaribacter sp.
TTTGGTTCTTTCGCCGGGAGGCGAAAAATCCAGAAGGTTTGTATTAACTTAACTGCATGACCAAGATCATCCACGCCATCTCCGGCCCCAGAAATATTAGTACGGCACTGATGTACAGTTTTGCACAAAGGCCGGGCTGTGGAGTGTTGGATGAGCCTATGTACGGCGTGTATTTGAACGAAAGTGAGGCCCAGCATCCTGGCCGTCTAGAGACGTTAGCCGAGTGGCCTAAGACGGTTGAAGGGGTGGAGCAGTGGGTGCGAAAAGAATCGGCCCAATGTGAAGAACTATATCTTAAGAACATGGCCCACCATATGGAGGGACAACCTTGGCATTGGGTTGAGGCATCTGCTTTTATTTTTTGGATCCGCCATCCGAGAAAGGTTGTGCAGAGCTTTGCGAAAGTGATCGATCATGTAGAGGCCCGCGATATTGGTCTTATTGAGGAATGGGAGCAATGGCAGTCCATTCAGTCGTTGCCCGGAGCGAAGTGTATTGTGGACTCTGACGAGTTGCTCGCCAATCCTTCGGAAAATTTTCCAAAAGTGTGCGAGGCCTTGGGCATTCCTTGGCGTGAAGAAATGTTAGCATGGTCCGCTGGTCCCAAGGATTTTGATGGTCCATGGTGGCCGCATTGGTACGCGAACGTTCATAAGAGCACGGGTTTTGGGCCGCCAAAACAGATGCCAGAGTTGTTGGAACAGCGCTATGAAAACATCGTGGAAGCGACGCTTCCTGCCTACGAAGCCTTATATTCAAACCGATTAAAATTTTAACCCATATGCTGCAACAATTTGATCCCCGAAACGCCACAATTAAGGTGTGGGTTGGCCAAGGCCTCGTGTCCCGTGAAGATGCTAAAGTGAGTGTTTTTGACAGTTCGGTTCAAGGTGGAGATGCCGTTTGGGAAGGAATGCGCGTATACAAGCACGGCGTTTATTGTTTAGATCGTCACTTAGATCGACTCGAAGATTCGGCACGTGCCATGGCGTTTGCAGACATTCCATCGCGTGCTTTCATTAAAGCTGCCATACGTGAAACTCTAGAGGCAAACGGAATGACGCACGATACGCACATTAGGTTGACGCTAACGCGCGGGGAAAAAATCACTTCAGGCATGGATCCGAGATTGAATCAAAAGGGATCAACGCTCATTGTTTTGGCGGAATGGAAGCCGCCGGTTTATGACAATACCAAGGGCATACGAATAATAACTTCGGCCATTCGTCGCAATAGCCCCATGCACTTGGACTCGAAGATTCATCACAATAATTTGATCAATAACATCCTTGCAAAGATTCAAGCGAACCAAGCGGGGGTGGATTCGGCATTGATGCTGGACAACC
>CAYNLA010000207.1:0-1339 GCA_964397915.1 uncultured Polaribacter sp.
CTTCAATACTCATCCATTGGATTTTCTCTTGAGCTAGAACTAGGGTGGAGCTAAGAACCCCAAGTAGTAAGGCAAATCTTTTCATAGGCCCAAAATAAAAAACCCTGCGCACAAGGCGCAGGGTTCATATGATAAAACTATGCTAAAGCTTATACGACTCCGTGCATTAGCTTGTTCAATGGCTTACTTAGTAGGGCGATCAAGATTGCAAATCCAATCAATACAAACCCAAGTGTGGAGAACGTATCAACATAAGTATGCAAACCTTGCTCCGCACTTAGTGCTACTGCCTCTTCACCGCCATGGCCTTCGCCACCGGTAAGGGTAGCAATCGCACCGGCGAGGTAGTTGGCCATCGCAAATGAAAGGAACCATCCCCCCATGGCAGTACCTGCAATTTGTTTTGGCGCCAACTTGGTTACCATAGAAAGTCCAATCGGGCTTAAGAATAACTCACCTGTAGTGTGAAGCATGTACAGAACTACAAGTGTTAATAGCGGTACTTGGAATGCATCATTCGCAAAGTTTACTGCGACTAAAGTGACCAAAAAACCCGCACCCAACTGCAGTATACCGTAGCTAAACTTCATCGGGATGGAAGGGTTCTTACCTATTGCATCCAATTTGATCCACATCCAAGAGAACAATGAACCAAAAGTGATAATGAAGAATGGGTTGAAGAACTGCGTCATCGTTGCAGGCATTTCCCAGCTGCCGACCATACGATTTACATTTTCCTTGGCGAAGAGCGTCAAAGACGTTCCTGCTTGCTCAAAAGCAGCCCAGAAGATGATGTTGATTACCATCATAATGGTTAAAGCGATCATTCGGTCTCTCCACACGCCGCCCTCTTTAACACCGGCAGAGATTAATTGGAAGACCACCAAAATGAAGATGGCAATCAAGATGTAAATTAAAATGTTGTTTTTGAAGATGAGCACCATACATAATGGAATCAACAAAAGCGATAGGATGGTGATGGTCTTCCAACGCTCCATACCCAACCATCTTTCGCGTCCAGCTTCGGTGATATTGATGTTCGGTACGTGCTCGTATTTTTTACGACCGCTCCAGAAAATGAATAGACCGGCAAGCATACCAAGTCCTGCAAGACCAAAACCGTACTCAAAACCGTACTTTTTACCCACTACCGCTACTACCGTTGTCGCCAAAAGGGCACCGACGTTGATACCGATGTAGAAGATGGTAAAACCAGAATCGCGACGAGGATCGCCGTCTTTGTAAAGTTTACCTACGATGGTAGAAATGTTTGCTTTGAAGTAACCGTTACCCACAATCAAACCACCCATACCGATGAGCATAAGCGTATCGCGAAGTG
>CAYNLA010000208.1:0-1338 GCA_964397915.1 uncultured Polaribacter sp.
CCATTTGCTATTTGTTTAGGTTGCTAAAGTATTAAATGATACGGTTTAGGGCGGCATGAAGATCCTGGATCAAATCATCAGCATCTTCAACGCCTATACTTAGTCGAATTAAATTTTCCGTTATGCCAATTTTCGGCTTTAGTTCGTCGTCTACCTTGGCGTGTGTCATGCTGTAAGGATGTTCGGCTAAGCTTTCAGTGCTCCCTAAGCTAACCCCTAGTTTGAAGACCTGAAGATGATCAAGTACTTCAAAACATTCTTGTTCTCCACCATGGATATGCAAGGCAATCATGGAGCCGGTCCCACTATACTCCGACTCAAATGTTTGGAGCATTTCGGGTGCCCATTGTGCTAAGTTTCCTAAATACTTTACCGATTCCACAGCTGGATGATTTTGGAGTGCAAAAGCCACTTTATGGGTATTGTCTTGTTGGGCTTTGGTGCGAAGTTCAAAGGTTTCCAAAGAACGCAACAACAGCCAGCTGTCCATAGGACCTAGGATGCCCCCTATAAAGGTGCGGGCCATTCGTAATCGGCCCATCCAGTAGGAATTACCCGTTGCGGCCCCCGCAATCACATCACTGTGTCCGCCGAGGTTCTTGGTTGCGGAATAAAGGACGATATCTGCGCCATTTGAATGCGGATTGCTCATGAGCGGTCCCATGTAGGTGTTGTCGACCATCAACGGAACGGGATGATCTTCGGAGGTAAAGGCATCAACAATATCGCGCGCTTTCTTTATGGAATAGAGGTCCATAGTGGGGTTCGCGGGTGTCTCTGTGAAAAATCCGCAAACCTGAACATTGGGATATTTTGAGTTAATATCTGCAATTACTTCATCGGCACTCATTGATCGATCAATCGGGTATGAATGGACATTGTATTGCGCGAGGTAATGGTGAATAAAACTGTGCGTGCCGCCATAAACTGGGTCCGTATGAAGGAGTACCGTCCCAGGTTTTGCTACCTCAAAGAGCGCAGCGGATATGGCAGCCATGCCGGAGGCAAAGACCACAGATTCGTCGCATTGGTCCAAAAGAGCCAGTCGTTGTTCGAGCAGTTGAGTGTTGGGAGAGCCTAGACGGCTGTAAATGTTTCCCATGGTTTCACCCTCGGGCATCTCTTCTTTACCTGTTGCCCAAGCAAAGTAGTTTTTGCCAGCTTGAGCATTGGGGAATTCGTAGGTTGAGGTTTGGTAGATGGGTTGCTTCATGCTGCCATGGTAATCAGCGGCATGATAGCCATGACCCAACATTTCTGTGGATGGTTTCTTTTTCATGTGATAGGTATGGTTTCGCCTTAGGGCGAAGTGGTTCTTATTTCAGCCAGCTTTTATGG
>CAYNLA010000209.1:0-1327 GCA_964397915.1 uncultured Polaribacter sp.
CCCCCATGACGGTTTCGCTGCTCGGAATATAAAGTTTGTATTCTGGATGCGTCCATGGCCAGGGCTCATGCACCTCAAGGCCCTCTTGATGTTTGGCACCATACATACTTACTAGGGGAATAGTGTGCATTTCTTCACGCCCCCCTTCATAGCGGACCAAAACATCTACCGGCATTGGGAACAGTCCAACGCGACGTAAGGTAATTTGTGTGCCCACTTGGTCAGATTCAACAGCGGCCACAGCGTAATCAATGCTTTTTACTTGATCCTTGTAATAGCTGAGGTACCAGTCCAATTCCATATTTGACTCTAACTCCATGATGCGCAAGAAATCTTCGGGTTTTGGGTGTTTGAACTGCCACTTATTCCAGTAGCGAATCATACCGCGGGCAAAAGCCTCCTCACCGATTATGTATTCGAGCTGGTTCAAAAACAAAGCGCCCGCGCTGTAGCTGTTGATGCCGTAGGTGCGGTTGTAGTTGAAGTGATCAGCAGGGGTGCTCAATGGTTCGCGCAAGCCCGAGGTGTCCAGGTAGACATAAGCGCGGTAAGCGCCGAGGTGAGGGTTTTCCTCGCCACGATTGAACAAGAAGTTCATGCACTCCTCTTCTGCATAAGAAGTGAAACCCTCGTCCATCCATGGGTAAGCCGCTTCATTGGTTCCGATAACGCCATAGTACCAGTTGTGCGTAGCCTCGTGAACGAAGAGCCCAGTAAAGCCCTCAAACTTATCACCGCCGCCTAACATCATCGTACACATAGGGTATTCCATACCGCCGTCTCCGCCTTGAATTAGGGAGAATTGCGCGTACGGGTATTTACCAAAATGCTTTGCCATGAAATCAAAGTAGCCCTGTAAGTAGCCTCTTTGAATTTCGTCCCAATTCGCTTCATTAGCGGTTTTAGGGTCGTAGAGCAAATGCACCAATGGTCCGTTTTCTATCTGCAGCTGTTTGTGGACATAATCAGGGTCGGCAGCAAAGGCAAAATCGTGCACCTTATCCGCTTTAAAATGCCAAGTGCGAAGTTCGTTTTTACCCAGACGTACCTTTTTAATGCCGCCATATCCAAAGCCCACATCTTCGGGGTTTTGCAGATAGCCAGTACCGCCAAGCACATAGTCGCGGTGGATGTGGATCTTCACATCAAAAGACCCCCAAACGCCGTAAAACTCGCGCCCTACGTATTGATCCGCGTGCCAACCATCCTCGTCGTATTCGGCCAATTTTGGATACCACTGCGTCATAGTAAATTCAATGCCCTCTTTGTTGTTCCATCCTGATCGGCGAATCTGTTCCGGCACCTGGGCGTTCCAAGCCATATCAAA
>CAYNLA010000210.1:0-1326 GCA_964397915.1 uncultured Polaribacter sp.
GGTTGTTGCCGGAAGAACAAGAGTGGATTTCAGGCCAACGCATTTGTACGATCGATAAATTCTTGGCGGACGAATTGCCAAAATTGGATCATGGAAAAGAGGCCTTTGAGCCGTATGAGGAAGAGATCCTACTTCATGTACATTGCCACCAAAAGAGCTTGGAAAGCGCGGGCGATACCGCCTATGTGCTTCAGCTTTTGTTAGGAGCTAAAGTGGACCGGGTCAAGAGCAGCTGCTGCGGCATGGCAGGGTCGTACGGGATGAAGAAAGAGAATTATGAAATGAGTAGGAAGATGGCAGCATTGGTACTGCTTCCGAAGATTGAGGAATTCCAGGGTGAGGTCATTGTAGCTACAGGAACTTCTTGCCGCCACCAGATTTCAGATTTTAGTGGCCGCACTGCGGAACACCTCGTGGATACCTTGTGGGCGCAATTAAAAAGATCTTAGGACAATAGTCGCTGCGAGTGAGCGCCGTTGTGCGGATGCAACTGCGAGATTTATTCCTCAGCAGAAATCAATCGGACCCCGACATCCTGAATGCCATACAATACCGTATCGCGCATCCCGTGTTGAACGGTGAGGGTATAGCGTTCGCCCTTTCTGAATCGAACCGCACTTTTCCCAACGGGCACCATCATAGTCTTTAAGGTACTCATACCTGTTCCGTTCCAACGCCCTAGATCATCGGCGAGGTGGACGTTCACGGTATCCGAATACGCGATGCCGTTTTGCGTACGGATGGTGCGGAAGAGGTAGAGGTTGTTGTATGGATAGTCCGTGAGGTGACGAACGTAGAGACTCATGAAAACTGGAGCCCCGCTATCTTGAGGAATCCATTGGGCCTGTACAATACTGTCCATGTGCCACTCGTGATCATCAAAAGTAGTGAGCTCGTCCAAGAGCGGAGGCGCACTACAGCCGAAAAGCAGAAAACCTCCAAAAACCGCTAAAATGAAGCGTTTTCGGCTCGTTTTGAACGATTTTTGAAGGATTTCAAGCATTTTTAGTCCTTTTGCTGTGGTTTTTGACCGCCACGATCGTTGCTGTTTCCACGGTTACGACCTCCACGGCTACGCGCAGAACGGTTTCTATTGCGGTTACCTCCTTTGCGTTTGGGTTGATCAAAACGAGTGATGCTGTCTTCAGCATTTCCTCCTACGAAATCTGCTACTTCGACTTCCGCTTTTACGCGTTTCTTCTCTTCGTAGCGGAATTCCATGATATCATCAGGGTATTCCCCTTTAATATTGGCTTCAACGATCTCCAATACTTGATCCAATTTCATTGGAATCCAGTTGGTAATGTCGCTGTCTAAGGCATACCA
>CAYNLA010000211.1:0-1323 GCA_964397915.1 uncultured Polaribacter sp.
TGCGCAAGATTACTTTCTTACTGGCTGCAATTTTCGGAGGCTTCTTTGCAAGCGCCCAGAACTGTGGCGAGTTGTACTTTTCGGAGTACATCGAGGGCTCTTCTAACAACAAGGGCTTCGAAATCTACAACCCGACGAGTTCAACCGTTTCTTTGAGCGGTTACACTGTGTACCTCAGCGGTAATGGTGGCTCCTACACGAACACATTCACAACTTCAGCGAGCATTGCTCCTTACGATGTCTACGTGATTGCAACCAACCAAGCGGACAGCTTGATGCAATTCCAAGCAGATACCGTTTTGGGCTATCCTTCTGTATCTCACTTCAATGGTGATGATGCGTTGATTCTCGTAAAAAGCACCGATACGCTTGATGTGATCGGCGTTCCGGGAGTTGATCCAGGTTCTTCTTGGACCGTAGGAACAGGTTCTACTGCGAACTACACCTTGGTGCGTAAAGCAACCATTTCAGGTGGTTCGACAGATTGGTCTACAGGAGCTGGTGAGTGGGATGTATATGCCCAAAACACTTACTCTTACTTCGGGTCACACAGCTCAAGCTGTTCACCAGTAGATGTTACCTTCCAAGTGGACATGAATAACGTAAGTGCTTCGTACACGAATGTATACGTGAGCGGTACATTGAACAGCTGGAGCGGTAACTCAAACCAGCTTACCGATGCTGATGGAGACGGAGTATACGACGGCACAATCTCTTTGCTTCCAGGTTCTTATGAATACAAGTTCACTTACGACAACTGGACCGGTCAAGAGTCTTTGGATCCAAACTCAGCAGATTCATCTTGTACATTGACTACCTCAGGTTATACCAACCGTTACATTACCATCGGAGCCGCAGATACCACCTTGCCACAAGTGTGTTGGGAAGAGTGTGCGGCTTGTTTGAATACTGTTGATGTTACCTTCCAGGTGGACATGAACAACGTGAGTGCTTCGTACACGAACGTATATATTTCTGGTACCCTTAACGGATGGAGCGGAAACGCTAACCAAATGACCGATGCGGATAGCGACGGCGTATACGATGTGACCCTTACATTAAACCCAGGATCTTACGAGTACAAGTTCACTTACGACAACTGGACCGGTCAAGAGTCTTTGGACCCAACTGCTGATGCGGCATGTACCATGACTACATCAGGATACACGAACCGCGTTGTAGCCACAGGAACTGCCGATACTACCTTGCCTGTAGTATGTTGGGAATCTTGTTTGTCTTGTAACGCAGTGACTCCTTGTTCTGAATTGTTCTTCAGCGAGTACGCTGAAGGTTCTTCAAACCACAAATACATTGAAATCTACA
>CAYNLA010000212.1:0-1274 GCA_964397915.1 uncultured Polaribacter sp.
AATGCAGATGTTGCAAATGCCTATGATTCATATGGTGAGTACTACTTAACCGTAGGAGATACCGCGATGGCCAAAGAGATGTACATGAAGGCGTATGAGACGAATAATAATTGGACGGCCTCAAAAGAACGTGCAGATGAACTTTAAGTCACTAATTTGGATGGGTTCGGTGGTTGCCGGACTTTTCCTTTCCTCTTGTATTTCCAATGAAACTGCTGAGTTGGACGAGCTCTTTGCGAGAAATTGTGAAGTCATTCGTGCGAACAATGCTGGGTTTACTGGTGAGAATCAAGATTACAGCATGTATGCGGATGATTTTTATATGGTCAATACCAACTTCAATGGTTCACCTGATACCATGCGTCTTGCCGATCTCCAGGCGGAAGATGCCTATCTCTGGGAGAACTTTGACTTTGAATTCCTTGTAGACCCTGTGCTTCTTCCTGGCGTGGATTCAGAAACGCAGGAGCCAAACGCAAGTGTTCGCTTTTATGCTCCGTTGAAAATCACCAAGGCCGCTACGGATTCTACCGAGGAGCGTACTGCGGTAGTGCGTATGTATGAAACATTTGATTTAAACGAGGAAGGCAAGATTACCATACAGATGTATTATGGTGATTTTGGTGCCGCCTTAATGTATTTAAACAGTTAATTATGAAAAAGCTATTTATTGTTGGCAGTGCTGTCTTGATGATGGCAGGGTGCACAGAAACTTCGGAACCTTGTCCTCCAGAAAGAGCACCAGTGGGTTATAATGTACTTGCAGAAGATTTTCCTGGGACTGTTATTGGAAACAATGAAACCGTAAATCAATGGCGTCAGTATTTGGAATACCATAACGAACGCAATTTTGACGGTATTGAATCTATGGATGCGGATAGTATCCGTATTTATCCTCCAAATGGAGAACTTGTGGTTGGTAAAGAAGCGCATCGTGAGCAACTGGAGAAGTGGTTGGCGAATGAAGATGTTCGATGGAAACCAGTTTGGGGGACCTCCATAAAATCACCCAACGACACTTCCGACGGCGCATTCGTCATCGCAGTTTCTGATTTGACCACGGTCCACAGTGAAGATTCTATTGCAAGAATGAACAACATGTTTACCGCATGGATTCAAGGCGGAAAAATTTGGGCATTCTGGATTTACGACCGAAAATTTGCTGCAGACGAACTTCAAATGATTGAATCAGCCGAGGCCGCAGAAGCGCAAGAGTAAATCCCCTAGTTTAGATTAATAACTACAGACCCCGGTCGCTTTGCGGTCGGGGTTTT
>CAYNLA010000213.1:0-1270 GCA_964397915.1 uncultured Polaribacter sp.
ATGAGTGGGATGTTTATGCGCAGAACACCTGGTCATACATCGGTGGTCATTCAAGCTCTTGTATCATCACTCCTAATGATGTGACCTTCCAAGTAGATATGAATAACGTTACTGCTACATTCACTAATGTGTATGTCAGCGGAACTGTAAACGGATGGAGTGGTAACTCTAACCAGTTGACTGATCCAGATGGTGATGGCGTGTATTCAGGTACTTTATCGTTAATGCCAGGTTCTTACGAGTACAAGTTCACTTACGACAACTGGACAGGTCAAGAGTATTTCGATCCAACATTGGATAGTGCTTGTACCTTGACTACGGGTACCTTCACAAATCGTTATTCAACCTTTGGAAATGCCGACACTACACTACCAGCAGTATGTTGGGAAGAGTGTACAGCATGTGCGACTGCACCATCAGGTTGTGACGAGCTGTTCTTCAGCGAATACGCAGAAGGTTCTTCAAACAACAAATATATTGAGATCTACAACCCTACAGCGAATGCCATTTCATTGAGTGGATATACCGTTTACCAAAGCGGTAACGGTGGGTCTTACACAAATACATTTACCACAAGTGCTACTATTGCTTCTGGTGATGTCTACATGATTGCTGCCAATGCTGCCGATGCTTCTATCCTTGCGGTAGCAGATACCGCTATGGCTTACCCATCCATAGCACACTTCAACGGTGATGATGCGATGATCTTAACCTACGGAACGGATACCATCGACGTTATCGGTGTTCCTGGAGTAGATCCAGGTTCATCTTGGACCGTAGGCACTGGTTCTACAGCGAACCACACTTTGGTGCGTAAAGCAACCATTACTGGCGGTTCTACGGATTGGACGACAGGAGCTACAGAGTGGGATGTATATGCTTCCAATACTTGGACTTACATGGGCGCTCACAGTTCTAACTGTATTTATGTTCCTCCAACACCGACGTTTGATTCTATCGTAGCCATCAGCACCATTACTGGTGTAGATGCTAGTGGCGTGGCCGATTCTTTGGGCGCTTCTAAGTGGATCAAGGGTATTGTAACCACCATTGACTTCGACGGTAACGGCGGATACAGCTTCTACGTAAGCGATAGTACCGATGGAATTAACATCTACAACTATGCAGATAAGAGCGGTTATACTTCTCCAATGATGGGTGATAGCTTGATCCTACACGGTGATGTCGCTCAATACAATGGTTTGACCGAGTTGTTTGTAGATAGCATCTACTACATCGCAGGCGGATACACCTTGCCAACACCAACAGT
>CAYNLA010000214.1:0-1252 GCA_964397915.1 uncultured Polaribacter sp.
TTCCACTCACCCTTCCTTGGGCGCCCGTTCTCATCTGGATCAGACCTAGAATTCGTATTCTAAAATACCTTGAATGGAGCAGGAGTGATAACTACCTGACCATTCAATTTTTAATGTCGCTAGCCATAGGTATCCCAACAATAATCAGCCAAGAGTACCTCATTCGCGCATCCTACGATCAAATTGAATTAAACGATATTCAAGAAATTCACGAACACCCTAACGAAAAATACTTTCATCTTGACCAGTTTCTATTTAACAGGGACAAAATAGTAACTCATATCCTCTCTAAATCCACAGGGAAAAGGAACCAATACCTCAACTTCCATCAGTACCACGCCATTCCATTCAGAAACACCGATGCAGTCTACATAGGCTTCCACTACCATGAGTCAGTATCAAATGACTTGAGTGAACAAGAAAAAAAACAGTCTTATCGAGCATTTCTTAAATCATCAGCATTGGCTCTTGATGGGTCCGATTTTTATTCCGCCCACTACTTCGAAAAACTTTCAAAATCGGACAACCTTGACGGTTATACGAAAGCCGTCCAGGTTTCCTCAAACCATTCCATAGGTGATCAGGTCATAGTGTTAAAACCCGTCTATACCCCTTTCTCAAATAGATTAGGTACCAAACTTCCCTGGATGATCGGCACCTTTTTAGTGGGCGCATTAATCATCTTTTTATTCCTACTCTTTTCAAAAGTAGACTCACGGGGATTACGAAACTTTAACCAAGGAAAGCCCGTAAAAAGCGATACGCTGGACCTTTTCAAAGAGCTCTACAATCCAAACGGTCCTACACCAGCAATAGGAATTTTAATAGCACTTAATCTCATCGTCTTTATAATTACCCTTCTCTTTGGGGTAGATGTCATTTCACCTACTGCCCAGGAACTTTTAGAAGTAGGCGGCAACCGGAGAGCCAACGTTGCCAACGGCGAATATTGGAGATTGCTTACTTCCGTATTCATTCATGGAGGCATCATTCACCTAGTAATGAACCTCGTCGGAATCTTCCTGGCCGGGATGTTTTTGGAGGAGAAAGTGGGTAGAAAGAATATGATACTCTATTTCCTTATTGCTGGAGTTGCAGGAAGTATAAGCAGTGTGTTGTGGCATGATAACACTGTAAGTATTGGGGCCTCAGGGGCAATTTTTGGATACTTTGGACTGCTTCTGGCCTTCAATATTTTCAAGATTATTTCCAAAGACCAACAAGGCATCATTTGGAACATCTTGATTTTCTA
>CAYNLA010000215.1:0-1249 GCA_964397915.1 uncultured Polaribacter sp.
GTGAATGATGTACTGTATGTAGCATCAGAATTCGCGGATACGGTGCAGGCTGGTACTGCTGTGCAGTTTATCGATTCTTCGATGTACGCCAACTCATGGCAGTGGTACTTTGGTGATGGTAATAACAGCACTACGCCAAATCCACAGCATACCTATCAAAACAAAGGGACGTTCATTGTTACGCTTTTGGTTACCAACACGGCAGGATGTTCAGGATCATCGAATAAGCCCATTGTAGTGACCAGTGGTGTGGGCATCTACGAAGATGTACTTGAGGTGAATTTGTATCCGAACCCAACTTCAGGATCACTCCATATCGAGTGTAAAGAAGCGGAGCGCATTATCCTTTACTCAAGCACCGGGGCTCAGATCCTTGATATTCCGTTTGTGGAAGACCTCGATCTTAGCAACCTTCCAGCGGGTACCTACCAGATTGTACTTCGCGGTAATAATGGATTGTGGAGAGAGACCATCTCTGTAGTCCGATAGACGGAGCAATAATCGCAAAACTAAAAACCCCCCGAGCCGCAGGCTCGGGGGGTTTTTCTTTACACTGTATTTAAACGTTAACCGAAGTTTAGGCGTTGAATGCGGCTTTGAATCGGTCAACGAAGTTTAGACGTTCCCAAGTGAACAGCTCCACGTCAACGCTAATTTCAGATTTGCCATCTGCGCTAGTGAAGGTTTTGGTAACGGTTTCGTGATCACGTCCCATGTGGCCGTAGGCAGCAGTCTCGCTGTACATAGGCTGACGCAACTTCAATTCTTGCTCGATCAAGCCTGGACGGAAATCGTAGATCTCTTTTACCTTGGCCGCAATCTCACCATCGGTGAAATCCACCTTAGCAGTTCCATACGTGTCGACGAACACACCCATAGGTTCTACCACACCAATGGCGTAGGACACTTGAACCAATACTTGGTCGCAAATACCTGCAGCTACTAAGTTCTTTGCAACATGACGCGTCGCATAGGCAGCCGAACGGTCTACTTTGGATGGATCTTTTCCTGAGAAGGCACCACCACCGTGTGCGCCTTTACCACCGTAGGTGTCTACGATGATTTTACGACCGGTTAGACCTGTATCTCCGTGCGGTCCACCGATCACGAATTTACCCGTTGGGTTGATGTGGTATTTAATGTCATCGCCGAACAATGCTTGGATGTGCTCAGGAAGTTCCGCTTTTACAGCAGGGATCACGAGTTCAACGATGTCTTTTTTGATTTTCGCCAACATCGCTTCGTCCGT
>CAYNLA010000216.1:0-1243 GCA_964397915.1 uncultured Polaribacter sp.
GCATTTCTTCGCCCCATGGGTTGTAGGTGAAGAATTCATAGGTTTTTCCGTCGCGCTCGGTTACTAGGTCCACATTTCCGAGGTAATCGGGATGGTACCAAAACAGTACCCGGGTAGTGGATTCCGGAGCGTTTTTAGCGGCAGTAGTGCTGAATGCTGTTTCTCTCACCAGCTCAGGGTAGTACTCCTCCAGCGTAGGCTGCTGGCCCAATCCATTTACATCTGATTTCTGATGGCCAAGGGCGTTTAAGGTTGCTTGAAGGTCTGCAAAAGCCGCATTGTAGTTCACTGAAGCGGTGTCTTCGCTTGGCTTTTTAGGGTCACGAGCATTCGGCTGCTGCGGCCCTGCCATAGACTCGTGGCCTTGGTAGTTGATGCTGATGTCTGTAGCGACCCGTTGCGTGTTCATGTAGTAGTGTTTGCTGACCTTATCTCCACCTTGTAGTTCTGTAACCACGTAATACGGGTTGATGTACAGGGTATAGGGTTCAAGATACTCAATGTCGTCGATATTCTTATCGTTAACTTGAACAGAAGATTGCATCACGGAGCTCTTCATCACCCGTTCCCCTTTGTGGTCGTATACGTAGTGGTGTACTCCCAGGTCATTACGTACCCCGCTGAGCCACTGCTCCTCGTTCCAGAAGAAGGATTGTGGGCCTTTTGCGGCAGGATCCTGAATTTCCTGGATACTTCCCGAGGAATTGTACAGGTAATGACTTTGCGCCCCTGTTTTAGAATCCATGACTTCTTCTAACTGATGGGGATTGCTCGCATTGTAGTTGTAGTTCAGCGTATAGTTTAGGTCCGGGGTATTCATGATGCCCGTAGCTAGGGCGTCCTTCTTTACTATTCCCCCGGCCTTGTTGTAGGTCATCTCTAGGGTGTATTCGGTACTCCCGCCTATTGCATGCTGATGCGTATCAAACCTGCCATAGGCATCGTAGCTGTACTTATCGGACAAAGAGGCCGTTGTACCTGCGGAGGAATTCATTAAAGTGCCGGCCACATTTCGGTCCAGCTGAGTGACCATCCCTTGGGTGTTGTAGGTGTAGTTTCTCTCCAATACGGTGGACTGCGAAGTGGCGCCTTGCTCCTTGGCTGTGGTCGTGGTCTTAAACAGGGTGTTTTTCTTTAGGGTAGAAGCTCCTGAACCTGATACGTTGTAGTCATAGTCCGTATAGGTCCCGTTGCCGTAGGAGAGCTTGGAGATTTGTCCGTAACCGTTGTAGAGGATCCCACT
>CAYNLA010000217.1:0-1232 GCA_964397915.1 uncultured Polaribacter sp.
TTGAACCCCAAGTCAAAAAAGCCTATATTTGATTAGCTATGTCAGCGCTATTGGGTGAAATGCCCTCCGCGGCCGATTGGGTTGCTTAGCGGGTTGACTTAGCGAAAAGAGTTCTTGTAAACAACTGATATTGAGCATATTGGAGAGTTAGGTTCAAAACCCCCTCTCTCCGCTAAAAACACCTGAAAACCAGCGCTATGCGCTGGTTTTATTGCTTTTTGGGGCATGCCAAAATCTTCTCAACTCGCTTAATGGGTAACCAAAAGCGCAACGCGTCCGATCATGAATCATATATTGTGTTACCCAACGTTTTCACTCTATTTTTATCTTTTTTCGTACGACTCCTTTGTTAGTTTCGAGTATTAATATATACAAACCTTCTGGAAAACTAGAAATATCAATTTGCTCTTGAAACAAAGACGAAAAATAAACCTGCTGACCAAGTACATTGCAAATGGACATTCCTTCTATGTGCAAGTCTTTGGAAGTTATATTTACAATGCCTTTTGTTGGATTGGGAAAAACTTTAACTTGATTATTGAGTTCGTTTTCATCAATTCCAATATGATTTACAATTACAAAATACAAGGGAGGCGCGGTTGCTGTGCAACCAACAGAATCTGTTACTGTTAAATAATAAGCTATTGATGAATCTGGTTTTGCCCAAAAGCCACGATCTTTGGTAGAATCTTTTAATCCGTGATTTGGACGCCATAAATAATCTAAGGGTGCAATTCCCCCAAAAAGATTTGGAGTAAAGTCTAAATACACAGAATCACCGTACAAGATGCTTGGGGTTAAGTACGTCAAATGTGTTTGAATGTTAGAATTGAATACCAGTAATGAATCAGTACACGAGTTGCCTAATGCATCAGTAACCGTTAATTTAAATACAACACTGTCATAATATGTTATGTACTCAGGATTAGATAAAGTAGTATCATTTAGAAGGTCTGAAGCGTACAAGTAAGTTACAATACTTCCAACTTTATGAACGTAATTAGCTTGCCATAAATAAGTGAAAGGTGGCGTCCCACTCGTTAGCATTAAATTACTGCCTATATTAATTGTATCGTAACCGAAATAGCCAATACAACCATGCTGAGGTAAACCGAGTTCTACGAAACATTGCGATTTTAATGAAAGAACGGAACTTGTCAAGAATATTAAGAGAATAATCTTTTTCATAATTATAAATAAATCCCCACAAGCCATTAATGCGACTTGTGGGG
>CAYNLA010000218.1:0-1229 GCA_964397915.1 uncultured Polaribacter sp.
TCTTAAACCTGAGGAACGCGCCGCTTTTCACGGGCATGAGTTCTTTAGCTACAACCTGGAGATGGCAGTTGAAGCGCAGATTGAAGTGCTCGAAAATGAACCCTGGTTTAATATGGCGACCAGCTCAGGAGTGAGCCGAGAATACCGCCGATACGCTAAGGCAACCTTCGAACTGCGAGGACAAACTTTGGAATTATTCCTGTATCAGAGCAAGCGATTGATGGCGATGGAAGAATACAAAGACCACCTCTTCCTTCCATTTATGGACAAAACTACGGGGGTAAGCACCTACGGCACGGGACGATTCATGGACATCACTATTCCCGAAGGAGCTACAATGATTTTGGATTTTAACTATGCGTACAATCCCTATTGCGCCTATACCGACGGATATTCATGCCCTATCACACCTCAAGAAAACTACATCAACATTGAAATTAACGCGGGGATCAAAGGACCGCAAGGGCATTGAGTTAGTTGCCTGCCAACGGTGTTCCAAATACCCCCACTGCAATCTCAACCCAAACAAGTAATAAGACGAGAACTACGGCAATGCCCCATGCCCATCGGCTTTGCTTATTCTTTGCTTTAGTTAAGACAAAATCTAGCGCTACACTGGTGGTTCCGAACAAAATTGCCATTATCAAAAAATCGAATCCACTCCAGTTCACTTCATCTGAAAATAGGGATGCAATGAACGGTATAAGCAAAAGAACTCCGGAGCCGGTTAATAAGGTTTTTAGTCTCTTTGATATCATAGCGGTTTATGTTTAGAATGCGAAGAACGTGTATGAACTTCTAACCTAAATATAAGAAATTGCTGAAAGTGATAACAATTGATTCTTTTGGACCTCCGTGTATATTTTCTTACCTTCGGCACCCCGATGGACGGACAAAACCAAAACTTCCTGGATCAACAACTATTAGAGGAAGCCTCCTCTGTGTTTCCCGTCGATAATTATATTGAAGAGGTAGATCCTGTTGATCTCATTGTTGAAGACAACAAATCGACCAAACCCAGCGCGCAATCAAAATCTAAGTTCGCTTTCCCGTTCGGAGCTCAAATTTCAACTCCTTGCACTTACGGAGTTTTCTAAGTTTCATAGCGCGCTAGATCCCTCCTATTCTTAGACAGAAAATCTGTCAACCTTTGGCCATTTTGGAATGGGCCAGAGGCATCTTTTTATATTCCTAAAACAACTATTAATTATGCGAGAACGACAAAATCG
>CAYNLA010000219.1:0-1229 GCA_964397915.1 uncultured Polaribacter sp.
GTGTACAATGTGGGCTGTGATACCTTATTCATCAACTCGGCCAGCACAGGAGGGTCCGCTTTCACTGCAGGCTCAGTGAGTTTGGCTATTGCGCCTGGTGATACAGGCTATGTACCGGTATCCTTGTACCAAACTTCAATAGGAACAGTGAGCGATACGCTCTATGTCTATTCAACGGTGGATACAGTACAACGCTGTCTGACAGCCACCATCGTTGGTGCATCCGATATTAGCGTAGCACCTTCAAGCATTGAAATCACGGTGAATAAGTGTAACGGTTTTGCTACCGTTCCGTATACCATCACGAACAACGGTCAAGCGCAGCTGAGCTACACTGTAGACGTTGCTGAGGTATACGATTCCTCGTATACACAGACATGGTTGTATCCAGCACCTAATTATAGCAATACGCTGGTATACAACTTCAATAATATTATTGATTCAGATACCATTTTCTACGAAATCATCTTGAACGGTGAATACAGCCAAACGAATAACTACTTCTACCTGTATGCGAATGGATCTTATGTACAGACGGTTTACGATAATAACGTAACCAACTACACGAACGATACGATTAGTGGTTTTATCACAGGTTGGCAGTTGACTAATATTATGAATGCTGGGTATTTAACCATCCAATTGTATTCGTACAATTACAACTCAGTTTCAGGTCAAACCTGTCAAGTGCATGTATGGCAGCGCGATGCTGTGACTTGGGCAAGCCCAGTAGGGGTTGCTTCAGGAACCTTAGGTGCAGGTAACTCTGTATCAAAGAGTATCCTCGTAACGGTTTCAAACCTTGCTCTAGGTACGTACTACACTTCGGTGATTTTTGAGACGAATGATCCACAAGATCCAGTATACCAAGTACCAATGACCGTTCACGTGGTTAGCGAGCCGGATATGGTTTTGGGTGCGAATGCTTTGAATTATGGAAACGTATATAACACTACGCCCGTTCAGGATAGTGTCTTGATTGAAAACGACGGTTGTTTGGATTTGACCATCAGTAACGTTTCTTCGAACAACTCACACTTTGTACCGCAATGGACGAATCAGACCATTACACCTGGATCTTCAAAATGGCTCAAGGTGAACTTTACGGCGACCGTGAGTGGTTCTCAGACCGGACTATTAACCATTTCCAACAATGACAGCGTTCAGTTCGTGAACCTTAGTGCGAATGTCATTTTCGCGCCAACAGCGGACTTCCAATACCAAGTGCA
>CAYNLA010000220.1:0-1224 GCA_964397915.1 uncultured Polaribacter sp.
GGCCTGACCTTCGATTTATTCAGGTAAAACACCGAATTTTTCTGCCGTTTTCCGACCACTTTTCCAATGACACTCCATGATATAAGCGCCGACTGGCAGGTCGGGATAGGAAGTGCGATTTTGGTAATTTGTCGTCCAAATTTCTTGACCCGTTAAGCTAAAAATAGAAAGGCGTTCAAGTTGTTGGGGCCATTGACTTAAAACCTGTGAGGGGTGCTTTAATGCTTGGATTTCATGCTCTTCCACCCCGAAAATGACAATGCTTTGAACGGTGTAGGCGCTGGTATCTACTTGGTCGCATTTGAATGCAGAGATGGTGACGGTGAAGAAGTCGTCTTGCATGTAAAAATGCTGACCGGAAGGAGCTGAGGTTCCGTTTCCATCACCAAAGTCGATGTAGATCGAGTCGGCGTAGGTGCTCGTACTCGTGAAGGTTAGGGTGTCCCTGGAGATGGTGTAGGAGAGGTCCGCCGTAACGTCAAATTTGCCCACGTTCCATACTAAGAGGGAGTCGTATACCACTGTTTTCGTTGCTTGGCGGATGGTCGCCGCTACGAGTGGGTTTAGGTTCTTGTCGTCCGTGATTAGGGTGGGGTCCTGACGGGTGAAGATGGTAAAAAAGGTACAGGCTGCAGCGTAGGAACCGGCCAATGAGGGGTGGCTCTCGTCAGCGGTGTAGAGCTCAATGGTAGTGTCAGTATCACGAATGTATCGCCAGACGGAACCTACGGGGCTAAGCAGGGCGTCGTTAGAATCGGCCATCATGCGGTAGCGAAGGTGGAGGAGTGAATCCATGCCTTCATAGGTGCAAAGGGGTGGGAAGGCGGCACAGTTCCATTGGTCCCCGTTTTTACGTCCCCACGTGCGGAAGAAAGTGGGTTGTGCACATGGGGCAATGCTACGTGCGCTGTCTACGAGCTCGTCGGCGTAAGGGAGGGTTTGAAAATTTACTTGTCCCCAAGGAAAAGCAGGCTCCTGGCTTTGGGCTTGGAAAACGATGAAGTCCCAGTTTTGGTTGGCCATGGCCGTGTAGGTGGAGGCGTTTTGAGTGTGTTGGTATAATGTGGCGCCTCCAGGGGTGAGGGCCGTGTTTGCAAAAGAGTAACCTGCAGATTGGGCAACATCTTCGACCATTGAAGGAAGTGAGTTTGCGCCGGTGTAGCTGTTTCCAATGAAAAGTACACGGGTTTGGGCGTGGGCCGAAAGGGTGATGAGCAGGAGGAA
>CAYNLA010000221.1:0-1221 GCA_964397915.1 uncultured Polaribacter sp.
AACATTGACGGTTGTGTGTTCACGAAGAACCACGTAGATAGCTACTACTCTGTATATGCATCATACTTAGGTACTTCGGCACTTGCTTCATTCGATAGTGAGATTTCGAACAACTTCTTCAACAACGGATACTACGGTTTACGTGTGTACTACGGTTCAGATCTAGGGGTATACCACAACACTTGTGTGGGTAGCTACTACGGTCTATACGATTACTACAATGGATCAGGTACGGACATCCGTAACAACATCTTCCAGGGTGGTACGTACGCGTTGTACAGCTACTACTCAAGCTCAAGCATTGATTACAACTTGTACTACAGCATGGGTACGAACTTGGCGTACATCTACAACGGTTCAGCGAACTATCCAACTGACTCATCGTCATTGGCAGCGGTTGATACTACTAAGAACCAAAACTCTTGGGTAGGTGATCCGATCTTCGCTTCTGCATCAGACTTGCACGTGTTCGGTCCATTGGCGAACGACCACGGTGATAACAACGTAGGTGTAACGGAAGATATCGATGGCGATTCACGTCCGATGTCAGGTTCAACTACAGTTGATATCGGTGCGGATGAGTTTGATGTGATCGGCGACGATGCAGCATTGACTGCACTATTGAGCCCAGCAGCGGGTACTTGTGGTAGCGACAGCTTGATGGTCAGCGTTGAGATCGGCAACTTCGGTCAAAACACGTTGACGGCATTGACCGTTAGCGCTGATGTTATGGGAACTACTTTGACTCAGAACTTGACTGGTTTGTCTGTACCATTCGGTGGTAAGGATACTGTTATGTTGGGTTACGTGAGCAACTACGTAGGCGGTCCTATGACAGTTGTTGCATACACTCAACTTTCTGGTGACGGTCGTCCAAACAACGATACACTATCTACTTCAGTTGAGATCTCAGATGCTCAGCAAGTGGCAGTGAGCTACCCAGCGATGATCTGTTCAGGTGATGATGTTGTAATGACGGTTACGCACCCACAACAAGGAACGGCACTATGGACTTCAAATGGTGATACGATCGCTCTAGCAGGGGTAGATTCAACCATCACGTTGACCGGTGTTACTATGGATACTACAATCACTGTAGGAACGGTAAGCAGCGAAACAGAAATCGCTACACCAACGCCAACAGCGTCATGGTCAGGTCAGGACGGTGTATACTTCACTACGTACCAAGCAGCAACGCTTGATACAGTAAGTATCTACCCG
>CAYNLA010000222.1:0-1215 GCA_964397915.1 uncultured Polaribacter sp.
GAACGTCGCTGGGTGGAAGAAGGCGATGGCAACACGGCAGCCACTATGGGAATTAAAGCTGCTCGTAAGGCGATTGAGGCAGCAGGCCTTGAGCCCAGTGATATTGGCCACATCGTCTTCGCCACCATTTCACCGGACTATTATTTCCCGGGCTGTGGGGTACAAGTACAAGAAGCCCTAGGGATTCATACCGCTGGAGCGACAGATGTTCGAAACGCCTGCTCAGGATTCATATATGCGTTGAGCGTAGGAAATGCCTTTGTTCAAACCGGCATGTACGAGCATGTATTGGTCGTGGCTTCCGAGCTTCAAAGCCCATTCCTTGATAAAACCACAAGGGGTAGAGGCGTAAGTGTCATCTTTGGTGATGGCGCAGGTGCTGTTGTGCTTTCGAGAGCTTCAGACGGCGAGAGCGGCATTAAGAGTTGCCACATGCACAGTGAGGGTAAGAATAAAGAGGAACTCACGATGAAGGGTTTCGGAACCCAACATTGGATCGGCGAGTTGCTCGAGAATGGGGTAGATCCGGATATTCACTACCCACAGATGAATGGAAACTTTGTCTTTAAGAATGCCGTGGTGCGCTTCGGAGAAGTCATCGGCGAGGCCTTGGCTAAAAACGGCATGACACCCGATCAGATTGATTGTTTGATTCCGCACCAAGCGAACCTCCGCATTGCCCAATTCATTCAAAAACGCATGGGCCTTCGTGACGACCAAGTCTTCAACAACATCCAAAAATACGGCAACACCACAGGGGCCTCTATCGCCATCGCGCTGTCCGAGGCGGTGGAAGAAGGTGCCGTGAAGCGTGGAGATACCGTTTGTCTAGCCGCCTTTGGCGCTGGATTTACTTGGGGTAGCGTTTTGTTGACCTACTAGTCTATTTGTAGAATACTTTCGAGGTACTTACACCGAAGCAACCCATATTATTACTCATGTTGCTGTACAGTATCACTGGCTCTGCAAAAGGATTGTTTTGAGCGTTAGTGAAGGCATTGTAGCTGCGGTAGAATTCATACATCTCTGGGCTTAGGGCTTGAACCTTCACACGGTATTCATGCAACATCCCGAAAGAAATCGGGTTAACCCCCGTGGCAGCGGTAATAACGATATCACGATCCACACCGTTTTCAGTAACGAGAACCGCATTTTCCTTTCCAAAAAGTTGGGTGGTATTTGGACTTTCCGTTTCCCAATACAAGTCATAATAAA
>CAYNLA010000223.1:0-1176 GCA_964397915.1 uncultured Polaribacter sp.
TTCGACCTTACCTCCAAAATGCCTACAAGGAAAAGCCTTGATGCACAGCATCGGGGTTTTTTTATGTACTCACTTATGTTGCATAAAGTTTGGTTGCATACATAAATCGTACCTTTGACGAAACTGCCAAAATCCTTACAAGGTTTGACCACTACGACCAAGTTGTATTCCGCCAAAGTACTCAATGATGCCGTCCTTAAAACGATGCGCTACTTCGAGTTTTTCCAGCATGCATTGCGTATGGAGGAATTACATAAGTTTCTTAGTATAAAAGCAACAAAGGAAGAAGTTCAATCTGCGCTCGATTCGTTGGCAAATCAAGGAAAATTGCATTCAAAGGATGGATTTTGGGCTTTGGATGAATCACACATAGCAATTCGAAGAAAGCATCTAAGTCGAAATATTAGGATGATAAGAGCCGCACATTTTGTCGGCAAATTCATTAGTCTTTTCCCATTTGTCCGTGGGGTGTACCTCTCGGGATCACTCTCAAAACATGGAGCAACGAATCGGGAAGATGATCTAGACTTTTTTATCATCACAAAAGCGCATCGCGTATGGACAACAAAATTGCTCTTGATTGCGTTTAAAAAGATTTTTCTATTCAACCGAGAGAAGTACTTCTGTATTAACCTTCTCATGGCAGAGGATCAGCTTAATTTGAAAAAGAAGAACCTCTACATCGCAACCGAGGCTGCTTCATTAATTCCATTGACGAATACAAAGCTCTTAGGTACTTTTTTACAGCAAAATCCATTCGTGCATCGGCAGTTCCCCAATTTAGAAATGCCTATGCCGCGTAATAAAGGACTTCGTCTTAATGTATTTGAGGGTTTGATTGAAATTATTGGAGGTGCTGCTCTTGAACGTCGAGCACATAAAATGTTTGAAAAGCATGTGCAGAACCAGCGAAAGGAATCGGGTTATTACGATACCTCTGATGGGGTAAGTGCGTACTTCCCAGAGAGTGTTGAGGAGAGTTTGTTAAATCATATGTCAAAAAGCCACCTGAGCGATGAATAGAAAGAATTCGATAGTAGCCATTATTGTCGGTGCATTAGCTGCTACGATAATGTTCTTTAAGCCTTTGCAGTATAAGGCAGAGACCACCTTTTTTGTTCCATTAACCTTACTTGAAAAACAGATCAGTCAAAATGGTATTGGTTTTGGATCGCC
>CAYNLA010000224.1:0-1173 GCA_964397915.1 uncultured Polaribacter sp.
GCGAGCAGGCCGTGCCTCTACCACTTCTAGCTATCAATGTGCATTCAATAGTCTTACATACTTTTCCAAAAACTTGGCATGGAACGACCTCACTCCAGAGTTTCTTGAGGAGTATGAAGCCTACATGCGCGAAGAAGGCAAGTCTCAAAATACCATCGGCATCTACTTGCGCTCGCTGCGGGCGGTGATCAACTACGGTATTGCCAATGGACTCTTTGCCAAAGAGTATTATCCCTTTGGGCGTAAGTCGCACGGAAAGTACCAGATCCCTGCCGCTCAAAACAAAAAGCGGGCGTTAAGTAAGACAGAGGTGGAAGCTATTAAAGCGCTAGAAGTAAAACCTGGATCACGAAAAGAACTGGCTCGAGACTTTTGGCTCTTCTCCTACTACGCCAACGGCTGCAACATCAAGGACATTGTGCACCTACAATGGAAAGACATCGATTGGAAGGAAGGTGTGATTCAATTTGTCCGCAAAAAAACCGAACGTGCCAACAAATCCAACCAAGTTCAAATCACCGCAGTGATTCATCCGCACATCACCGAAGTCATCCAAAGAAGAGGCGTGGATGATTCTCAGCCTGAAAACTATGTGTTTTCTTTCATTGACGCGAACCAAACCGCCGAAGAACAGCACAAGCACACCCAAGAGTTTGTTCGACGTATCAACATTGGCCTAAAGCAAATCGCCAAAGAGCTGAATTTGACCAAAAACCTCACCACATACACCGCGCGCCATTCACATGCCTATGCATTACTGATGGGCGGAGCCTCATTGGAGGTCATTATGGACCAATTCAAGCACAGTTCTATGAAAACTACCATGAATTACATCGATTCCATCGACAATGAGAAGCGAAAAGACATCGCAAAACTGCTTTAAAAGCACTTTTTAGGTAGTAAAAAAGTGGTTTTTCAGACCTTTTTAGAACAAATTCGGACGAAAATGAGATGAAATTCGGCTGATTCGGACGTTTTTCGGGTGTAATTCAGGTGTAATTCAGGTGTTTTTCGGTGCATAAAGGAGATTTTTCTGCCTTTTTTAGTGCTTTTTCGACTACATTCAACTTTAGTATGAAGATTTTGAGTCGCTTTTTTGAAGGGAAGTACAAAAAAGCGACCATCCAGATCGTGGAATAACCACTACCACTTACGATCCGGCAAGTAACGTGA
>CAYNLA010000225.1:0-1169 GCA_964397915.1 uncultured Polaribacter sp.
GTTGCCTGTTCAAAATCATAGGCATAGCCGATCAAATTCCCTTCGTCCCATTTGCGTCCCATGATGCTGAGACCTACAGGTAGCCCATGTATTTGCCCCATGGGTACAACGATGTGCGGATATCCTGAAATGGCCCACGCATTCCCGCTGTACACGCTAAAGTGGTCGCCGTTCACATGATCGGTTTTCCACGCCGGTCCACCAGCCGGTCCTACAATCGCGTCAAGTGATAAGCTGTCCATAACGTGGTCAATGCCGCGATCTTGGCTGAGGTAGCGCGCTTGTTCGAGAGCGGCCTCATAGGCTACTCGTTTTTCCTCGGGTTTATAGTTTTCTGAGATTCTTAATAGATCATGGTCGTGGTAGGCCATTTCTATTGAATCTTCGATGATCACTTGATACAAGTTCCACATGTCTTGAATGCCGGCGCTGTTGTTTTTCGCGAAATAGTCATTCACGCCCTGGCGGTATTCGTATAGCATGACCTCGTAGCTCGGGCCAGATGCATCGTCTGCGATCGATTCTTCGAGGTACACCAGTTCTGCTCCCTGCATTTGCAGCTCAATGATGGCTTGGTTCCAAACCTCTTGAAGTAGGAAGTTATCGTTGATCGCGCTTGTGTACACGCCTATTCTCTTGCCGTTTAGGCTGGAGTCATTAAGGAAACGGGTATAATCTGTATGGGCCGTACGGTCGACTTGAGCAGTCTTGCCATCTTTTTCGTCAATGGCTACCATTGTGCCCAAAGATTTAGCCACATCGCTCACGGTGCGGGCCATGGGGCCTCCGGTATCTTGTGTATAGCTGATCGGGAAAATTCCAGTACGGGAAATAAGCCCTACCGTAGGTTTAAGGCCGACGATCCCGTTGTTGTTGGATGGGCAGGTGATGGAGCCATTGGTTTCGGTTCCGATTGCCATAATACACAAGTTTGCAGCTACCGCGGCCCCTGAGCCTGAGCTTGATCCACATGGGTTTCGGCTGAGGTCGTACGGGTTTTTACATTGACCGCCCACTGGGCTCCAACCGGATGACGAAACAGTGCTATGGAAATTGGCCAATTCACTCAAATTCGCCTTCCCCAATACAATGGCACCGGCATCGACCAATTGTTGCGCCAAAGGGCTTGATTCGGAAGGGTAGTTCTCGCGCAGGGCATTGGTGCCCAC
>CAYNLA010000226.1:0-1160 GCA_964397915.1 uncultured Polaribacter sp.
CCAGCGAAATCATCTATGGTGATTTTTATATCCTGTTGCGTAGGTATGGGACGTATGGAAAGTCCATTGTCGAATTCTGCAATATCCATATAGAAGTAAACACACCCACTTGTATCAGAGCAATAACCTGGTCGAACAATAACCGCTGCATAAAATCCAGCTCCAGGAGCTTGAAGCGCACCGTCCCAAAAATTGAGGGTATCCACCCCTTGCGTGGTATCAACAAAAATGCCGGTGTTGCAATCAAACCAATAGTATGTGGCTAAACTATCGGTTCCTACGTATAGACTGACATCAACAATCGGCGCCATCCAAATTGACCCCGTATCTACGGTTGGGAGTAAATCTACTCGGCCCGTAACAATGGAATCACAACCAAACGCGTTCACGCCATTAAAAACAACCGCCCCTGTGTCTATGCGCCACGCACCTAAATAAAACACGCTATCGCCGGCGCAAATGCCTGTAGCCGGAATTGAATTACTATCTGGAATGCTCACCACAACGGCCTGAGCAACGACCGAATCACATCCTAGAGGTGTTGACAGCGAGTCATAGTACGTGCCGGATTGAGTCACCCACTGACCAAAGACTTGCGCACTATCACCTAGACAAATATGCTGTGTCGTGAGCAATGTATTTGGAATATTACATTGATCTATCAGGTTAATCATGGTAAACCCTCGATTCGAACCCCCGTGATTCCCAAAGCTAGTGCCGCCTTTTGCCCAAATGAGGTTTATCATTCCCCCTGTAGAGGGAAAGGTAAAATGGTTGGTCGAAGCACCTGTTCGCGCACGTTCAATATAAGCCGTCCTATTCCCTCCTGTAACCACAGCGCTGTAGGAAACAGAGGAACTGAGTACAGACCCACCTTGATGGTTACCTAACTTACGTTCTTGAACGGTACCATTGGAATTGACAACAACCGTATACGTATTGGTCATACTTGTTCCACCAAAACCTACGGCATAATAGCCTGAAGAGGGTCCACTGAATTCCATATGAACGCTATCCGTGTTGGTATTCACGGTAATATCTAGGTTCATTGCCGTGCCCAATTGAGTTGTACCGCTATATATCTGTCCGTAAAGCGGTGCAACGAAGAGCATCGCACCAAAAATCCAGGTCTTCATCTTCCAATACATTTTTCTAAAATA
>CAYNLA010000227.1:0-1159 GCA_964397915.1 uncultured Polaribacter sp.
GCGCCAAAGGGCTTGATTCGGAAGGGTAGTTCTCGCGCAGGGCATTGGTGCCCACTGTAGTAGGCATACCGGAGTAATCAATGTTGTCTTTTAAAAGTACGGGAACACCGTGCAGTGGACCTACAAATTCGCCTGTGGTTGCATAGATGCTATCGAGTCTATGCGCATCCTTTAATGCCCTTTCGTTTATGGCCAAGACTGCATTCAGGTCAATCTCCCCATCGTTTAAGCTCGCGATGCGGTCTAAGTAGAATTCCACAGTGGCAGCGCTGGTTAAGCTGCCATTTTGATAGCATCCATGCAGTTCCTCGATTGTAATTTCATCGTGGATGAGCGTTGGTTTTGAACTTGTCGTCTGACATTGTGAAAAAAGAGCAACGAAAAGTGTAAGTGAGAAAAGCGATGATGTAGTGCGCATGGTATGATGGTATTCGACTAAAATTAACGACTTTAGTTGAAATTCAAACCTATGCGCGCCATTCCTTGGTTATTAATCTACAGTCGATTCCTGTTAGCGCCATTTATCGTCTATCTCGGCATTGCAGGCTTCCCAAATGTGGGCCCTTTAGTGGTCGTCCTAATCTGGGTAGCCTTGATCGGTGATATTTTAGACGGAATCATTGCCCGAAAAGTAGGGAATGCCACTCCTTTTATGCGCCGAATGGACAGCATAGCGGACTTAACATTTTGGCTTGGAGTGGGAACTGCGACGTGGTTTTGGAATCCGGATATCTATGGGCCCTACCTCTTTTGGTTGCGATTAGCTCTGGTATTTGAGGCCCTTACTTACGTGGTTTCTTTTATGAAGTTTGGAAAAGAATTGGCGGCTCACGCGTATTCCGGAAAGCTCTTGGGCATTGCTATTTTACTCGGATTTACAGGCATATGGTGGACTGGGTCAGGGACCGTTTGGGTGCCGATTATGCTCGGGTTTGCTTATTTGAGTCATCTGGACAGATTCGGCATAGCCTTCTTACTCCCGCGATGGACGCCGGATACCCCAAGTGCCTATCATGCAAACAGGATTCGAAAAGGGCTTCCTATTAAGAAGCATTCCCTTTTTCATGGGGATTAAATACCTTTAAAACATGAAAAATATCATCGTCGCCCTCTTGGGCATCCCTCTATTTTGCTCAGCACAAAACCACCAGCAATTCTC
>CAYNLA010000228.1:0-1137 GCA_964397915.1 uncultured Polaribacter sp.
AGGGGCGGTTGCTTTTAATAAGAAAAAACAAGGTCAGCTTTTACACTTTCTTCAATGAGTTGTTTTGGGTAACTCCAATTTATATTTTCTACCCTAATGAGCATTTCGGATGCATTTTCCTGAGTAACTCCATAGGTCATAAAGGACCCTTCTGAAACGTGAATTACACCGCCCTCTCTTGAAAATTGTTCTAATTTCGACACAGCCATTTCACTCATTTTGGAATCCCCTCCGCCATGCTTTGTGGCGGCATGAATATTTGAGATGACATCTTTCATAAAAATTTGAACGCCATCAGCTGCAGCAAAGTAAGTAACCTCATGTCCTTGGTTTAACGCTTCGCTTGCCGCATGAATAGACATTAATGCTGCTGAAGGATTTTTTATCGGGTCAGAGGTTAAATGAATGAAATACTTTTTCGTTTGAGCGTTCATGGTGGCACCAATTATTAGGAAGAAAATGAAGCCAATTATTCTCTTAGAAATCATGCAGCATTAGTTAATGGTAAAAACCTTACGATAGATTTCGGTGTCGAAGATTGCCTGATATTTGGCTAGTATTTCATCCATAAATGCATCATATTCTGGACCTTGGTCGTGTGATGCAGCATATGATTCAGCACTTGGGTAAGAACTCACAAGAGCATATCTATATTCGTCTGCCTCATTATCATCATCAACCTTCAGTACAGTATAGTTTTTACCATAACCTGAGGCAATGAAGAAAGAATTAAGTTTTTCTATATCTGCGATGTACTCATCTTCACTAATACCTTCAGGTAAATCAAAAAGATGTATGGACATCTGTGAAATGTTTTCCTTTACCGATGATCCTTCGATTAATTCGACATTCGAGGCTTCTTCAACATTTTGAGTGCAAGAGAACAAACCGAGCAAAAGGGAAAAAGTCAATAATTTTTTCATAGTTCAAAATTTAAGTGAATTGATTATGAGGAAGTTATGAAAATAATTCAGACACGATTCTAGTGTTCTAAAAAAAAAATGGAGTCGCTGTAAGTGCCTAATGTCCTGCTCTTCAGCTCCGCAAGAGGTGGTTGAACTTTGTGATGAAACAAATTTTTAGAAGAGCGGTACCATTAGGCAACGTTGTGGACGTGAGGAAATTGAGAAAGGTCCA
>CAYNLA010000229.1:0-1127 GCA_964397915.1 uncultured Polaribacter sp.
ATTGTTAACGATATCCGCGCACGTGCTGGAGCAACTGCCTTGACTGCAATTACTCTGGACAACATCCTTGATGAGCGTGGATTTGAATTGGCTTGGGAAGCTGTTCGCCGTTTGGATTTGATTCGTTTCGGCAAGTTTACTGATGCTTGGGAATTGAAAGATGCCCAGCAAGATCACGTGAAGCTACTTCCTATTCCAACTGAGGCTTTGGGTGCAAATCCAAACCTTACTCAGAACCCAGGTTACTAATAGATAACCTGTCACTCTGAAACTATGTTTTGCAGGAAAGCCCGCACGTTGTGCGGGCTTTCTTCATTATATTGAACACTCGTTCTACTCCGCAATGCCATGAGAAAAATCGCACTTTTTGCGTTGCTCGGTTTAACCGCAGCGCAGTGTACTTACGACCCAAATATTGAAT
The DNA here is from genome assembly GCA_964397915.1 of uncultured Polaribacter sp. Lineage (GTDB taxonomy): Bacteria > Bacteroidota > Bacteroidia > Flavobacteriales > Schleiferiaceae > UBA10364. Next base: position 422 of record CAYNLA010000229.1, read on the forward strand.
CGTTGTTCACTCAAATGGAGCCCACCAAAATTGGAATCGGCTTTCAAAATGACCTGAGTTACGATAAAGACTTCAATGTATTCAATTACCGCAATTTTTATAATGGCGGTGGCGTTGCCGTTGGGGACATTAATAATGATGGTTACGTGGATTTGTATTTTACTGCTAACCAAACTTCCAACAAACTTTACCTCAACAACGGTGATTGGACGTTCACAGACATCACAGATGCCTCTGGAACTAATGGACAACAAGCTTGGTCTACGGGTGCTGCAATGGCCGATGTGAATGGTGATGGTTGGTTGGACATATATGTGGCCAATTCTGGGGATATAAAAGGGGATAGCCGTGCCAACGAGCTCTTCTTGAACAATGGAGATAACACGTTTACAGAAGCAGCTGAAGCTTGGGGTGTAGCGGACCAAGGGTTGAGTACTCACGGGGTATTCTTTGATTACGACCGCGATGGCGATTTGGATTTGTATGTATTGAACAACAGCTATCGAGCGATCGGCAGCTTTAACCTGCAAAAAAGCTCGAGAGAAATCAGAGATCCTGAAGGTGGAGATAAGCTTTACAGAAACGAGGGAGATCACTTTACAGATGTAAGTGAGGCCGCCGGTATTATGGGTAGCGAAATAGGCTTTGGCCTTGGAACAACCGTTGGGGATGTGAATGGCGACGGATGGCTCGACATTTATATATC
>CAYNLA010000230.1:0-1123 GCA_964397915.1 uncultured Polaribacter sp.
ACCGGTTCGTATGTATCGTAAATACTAGACATCCAAGGGAAATTTAGAGCGCTAATTTACGCTTTTTAGACCTGTTTATTTGTCCGATTTTCAAACACTTCTTCAATCTTCGCTACCATAGCATCGATGAGCGGCTGAACATTGCCAACAGGCTGAATTTCAACATCCCAAACGCTCAAGTTGATAGGGCTGTTTTCTGCCTTAATCAGCGGTGACAACTTTACTGCATCTTTGGCGGTGCAGTGCACGCGGTACTCGTATTTCTTCGATGCATGTTCGATACGGGTGAGATCTGATGCGTTGTAGGGGTGGTGGTCGCGGAACTTCATTTCGTCGCCAATGAATCCACCCGCTTTCTGAATTTGGTACAGGCAATCGTCGGGATTCGCAACACCACAAACCACCAAGCCTTGCTCCTCGCTTCCAGATACAAGAGAAGTAATTCGTTCAAAAGTATATTCCGGGATTCCTTTCCAAGATTTTACCTGCTGGTATCCAGCTTCATTAATCTGTGAGAGAATTGCGTCAATGTTGGTGTGGGGGATTTGACGAAGTCGACCTACGGGTAACATTCCATCGGATTCAAATCGTTGGCTTTTTTGACAGACGATACTAAAATCTTTGAGCAGCTCATAGTGTTGCAATCCGTCGTCCATCACCAATACTTTATTCTCGCCGGGAATGGTCGAGGCAAGTTCAGCGCTCTCATGACGGTTCTTGCCCACTATGGTAGGAAAGTGCTGCGCATGCAATAGGGCCTCATCCCCGTAGGTATGGGCATCATTACGATCAACAAGTGTACTTTTTTTAAGTGCACCTTTATAGCCTCGAATGAGAATAATGGGGGAATAACCTAAAGCTTTCAACTCCTTTGCAACCCAAATAGTGGCTGGGGTTTTACCTGTACCTCCGGCTTGAAAATTACCTACACAAATAGTGGGATAGGCAGCATGTGTGGCTCTTTTGGAGCGGAGTGCTTCGTCGATTTTTTGCCCTAAAAGATAGATGGATCCTGTGACAAGTTCGTAAGGAGAAAAGAAGTTGATGTACATAACTACAAAAGCCCCGCTTTGCGCAAAGATTCCTCTTGGCTGTTAATGTCGTTTGGATCGAGCCATAAAGC
>CAYNLA010000231.1:0-1110 GCA_964397915.1 uncultured Polaribacter sp.
AATCCGCCAAGAATTGCTTGTCCGGATAAGGCCACGTATCCATGCGAATGCCGTGAAGTCCTAAATATTCCACCCACCAGATGGAGTTTTGAATAAGGTATCGGGCCAATTTCTCGTTGCGCTGGTTCAAATCCGGCATCGTCTCTACAAACCATCCATCAGTGAATTGCTTGCGGTCTACCTCTGCCCCATGCGGATCAAATCGGCTGACTTTCATATGATTCGTCTGTGTAAACGCGGGCCATTGGTTCACCCAATCCGCACTCGGCAAATCGGACATCCATGGATGCAAAGACCCGATGTGATTGGCAACTTGGTCCATAATAATCCCAATACCTTTCTCCTTCGCCTTTTCTGCCAATTCCTTGTATTGCTCATTCGATCCGTATCTGGGATCCACATTGTACAAATCCGTCATGGCATATCCATGATAGCTGTAGGTCTCCATATTGTTCTCAAGCACAGGATTCAGCCATAAGCTAGAGATTCCCATTTTCTCAAAGTAATCCAAGCTTTCGATGATACCTTTCAAGTCGCCACCGTGTCTTCCACCAATGAAATCGCGGTTTGGCCCTTCCAACATTCCCTTTACTCGGTCATTTGAAGGGTCGCCATTTCTGAAACGATCTGGAGTGATGAGGTAAATGAAATCCGCCGAGCTAAAACCTTTGCGCTTTGCAGATCCAGCTTCACGCTCAAAAATCTCAATGGACAAGGTGCCCTTTTGACGGCCTTTTTTGTCTTTAAACAGTAATTGATGCGTACCAATGCGCGTATCATCAGGAATTTCAACCTCGACAAAAAGGTAATTCGGGCTCTCCAATGCTGACGAAGAAATAACCTTTAATTCCTTACCCACCGCGGTGAGTTCAGAAATGTCTTTACCATAGACCATGAATTCAACGCTCTGCATTTGCATACCACGCCACCATGAGGATGGTTCAATTTTTTCCAATTTTTGGGCCTGGAGCGCCACAGACAAAATAAGAGTGAGTACGACGAAAATCTTTTTCATGTTCAAAAATTTGAAGGTTGAAGTTACAATCAACCCCCTTATTATCCTTGCATTTGTTAAGTAGCCCTTAGTTTTGCATAAAACTTGAGCAAATG
>CAYNLA010000232.1:0-1109 GCA_964397915.1 uncultured Polaribacter sp.
TTCAAGTTATCAAGAGTAGTGTACTCCATTGCAGTGTTGTTGAATACATCACCACCTTGCTGACCACGCAAGAACAAGCTAGCGTTGATTTTACCGAAGTGGAATGTGTTCAAGATACCGTAAGTGAAATCAGGCTGAGCGATACCGATGATATCTGCTTCGCTGCTGTAAGAGCCGTCTGCACTGTTGTATACCAAACCGTAGAATGTACCGTAAGCTTGACCAACAACAAGTTTCTGAGAGTATGCACCTGATTGACCAGCACCACCGATAGGACCAGTTAAGATCTGCTCGTTAGTACCTAGGTCCTCAACCATCAAACGTGAACGAGATAGGTTTACACCAATGTCCCAACCGAAGTCAGAAGTGCTTACCAAGCTGTAGTTCAACATCAAGTCAAAACCGTTATTAGAAGTAGCACCTACGTTTGCCAACAATGTTGGAGCAACAGATGGAGCAGGAGCAGGTACAGTCAACAATAGGTCAGAAGTGTTTTTCTGGAACACGTCGAAAGATCCGTAGAACTTACCACCGTCCAATTCCCAATCCAAACCAATGTTAGTTGAAGCAGTACTTTCCCAACGTAGACCTGAGTTAGCAGGGTTCAAGTAACCAGTACCAGAAGTTGAAGAACCGCCGATAACAGCAGCAGAACCTGTACCGATACGAGCGATACTTTGGTACTCACCAATAGCTTCGTTACCTACAACACCCCAACCAGCGCGTAGCTTTAAGTCAGTGAACATTTCAGGAACGAAAGCTTCTTCGCTCAAACGCCATGCAACAGCAGCAGATGGGAATACCCCCCACTTGTTATCAGCACCAAACTTAGAAGAACCATCCTGACGTACTGTAGCAGTCACCAAGTACTTTCCAGCGATGTCATAGTTCGCACGACCGAAGAAAGAGATCAAGCGAGACTGACCGCGGTAAGAGTACTTATCACCTAGTTCAGCCAAACCACCACCATCGAGGTTGTTGAAGCTGTAGTTATCAGTTACGAACTGCTTAGCGCGTGCACCAAAGCCTTCGTAGTTGTTTTCTTGCCATGAGTAACCAGCAGTAAGGTTCATCATGTTACCTGCTACTTCGTTATCGTAGTTCAAGTA
>CAYNLA010000233.1:0-1097 GCA_964397915.1 uncultured Polaribacter sp.
CACAGTTCTACTTGCGTACAACTGACGTAACAGGTGAGATTCACCTACCAGACGGAGTTGAAATGGTAATGCCTGGTGATAACTTGAGCATCACTGTAGAATTGATCGCTCCTGTAGCCATCAACCAAGGTTTGCGTTTCGCAATCCGTGAAGGTGGACGTACTGTAGGTGCGGGTCAGGTAACTGAAATCATCGGGTAATACTCGATTAGATAATTGGTAGTTAAGGTGCCTCCCTTTGGGAGGTGCCTTTCTGCCTACATACGGGCATAGTTCAAAGGTAGAATAGCGGTCTCCAAAACCGTTGATCAGGGTTCGAATCCTTGTGCCCGTGCAAAGAAGTGAAAGATGAGTAAATTAATTACTAGTATACAAGAGTCTTGGGAGGAGTTTGCTGTTAAAGCATCTTGGCCTACAATGACTGAACTACAGAAGAGCACTACGCTTGTAATTGTTGGTACAGTTATTTTCTCTCTCGTCGTTTTTGGTATGGATAAAGTGATCTCAAGTGTTCTTGAGTTCGTTTATAAAATCTTCGGATAAGCATGTCAGATTCAGGAATGAAATGGTACGTGCTTCGTACTGTCAGCGGTCAGGAACACAAAACGAAGACCTACATTGAAAACGAAATGGCTCATGCAGGCATGAGTGATTTGGTAGGTCGTATTGTTATCCCAATGGAGAAAGTTGTTCAAGTTCGCAACGGCAAGAAGGTAATTAAAGAAAAGACCAAGACTCCTGGATACATGTATGTGGAAGCCACGCTCACCGGTGAGGTTAGCCACATGATTAAAAACCTTCCTAATGTTGTTGGCTTCCTAGCTAACATTAAAGGAGGAGATCCTTCACCTATGCGTTCTGCTGAAGTTTCGCGTCTTTTAGGTGAGGTAGATAAAGAAGCAGAAAATGCTGCAATGCTGTTGATTCCTTACGTAATAGGAGAAACAGTTAAAGTAATCAATGGTCCTTTCAGCACGTTTGATGCGACCATTGAAAAAATCAACGAGGAGAAACAAAAATTGGAGGTCACTGTAAAGATCTTCGGTCGTAAGACTCCTGTTGAACTTGGCTTCACGGAAGTCGAGAAGTTATAATGAT
>CAYNLA010000234.1:0-1093 GCA_964397915.1 uncultured Polaribacter sp.
TCACAGTCGTCAAATCCAACACCATCGTTGTCGTAATCGAACTCCTCTGAATCTGGTAATCCATCACCATCGCTGTCCTCATCTTCATAGTTAGGGATACCATCGCCGTCAAGGTCGCCATCGCCACCTCCACCACCTGGAGTTCCACCCTCATCGATGTTGTAAATTCCATCACAGTCGTAATCCAATGCATCGACCAATACGGTATCCGAAGCCGTGGCACCATTCGTATCCGTCACCGTCACCGTGTAAATACCGTACGACAACCCTGTCACATAATCCGTCGTAGCACCAAAGTCCCAGCTATATGTGTATGGAGGGACAGCACCTGAAGGAACCGCGATCGCAGTACCAATGGTATCATCTGGACAAACCACATACTGCAAGGCACTGGCTTCCACCAACAACTCCGTAGGCTCCGTCAACGTATCCGTCAATGTGAACGAACAGTTGTTGGAATCCAACAGTACTAAGGTGTAAATACCAGCCGGCACATTCACCAAGTTCTGAGTGTTATAAGCACCCGAATTCCAGTCGAACGTGTATGGCGTCAAACCACCAGTTACTGTTGTGGTAATGGCACCGTCAGACGTTCCATATATACTCACATTATAACCTCCAGTGTACAATGACTTCACGCTTGTTACGTTCAACGCATCCGGTTGATCGATAAACACCGTATCCGTGGTGTAACATCCATTCGTATCCGTCACCTCGTACCAGTATGATCCTAAGCTCAATCCAACTGCTTGCGCGGTTGTTGAACCGTTACTCCAATTGTAGACATATGGAGAAACACCACCGCTCACTGCAATACTCGCATTACCCGTAGCATCACCGTAACACAATACGTCTCCAAGCGTCTCCACAACACTCAATACAGGCGTTGCATTCAGTGCCACTTGAACCGTGACAAGCGAGCTGTCCTTGTTGCCGTGAATATCCTCTACAACCAACCAAGTACTCGCCGAAGGCACGTCGTTACAATTAAAGAACGATTTGCTCAAGTATTTGGCCGTAATACCACAGTTGTCATACGATGCACTATCGACATCATTTACCGCCAATGTATACATACCATCCGTTCCCAGTG
>CAYNLA010000235.1:0-1069 GCA_964397915.1 uncultured Polaribacter sp.
GTTCCCGATGATATTGACAAAGCCGCTTTTGTGTTCCATGGGGCAAAGATGCGACTAAATTATTCGTGGACTGTCTTGAATACCTGAGAATCATGGAAATAAAAAGACCTTGATTATCAGAGTGTTGTAAATTTTGTTTAATTTCAAGATGAACAAAATCAGACACTTATGAAAATTAAACCAATTGCAGTGGCCTGTAGCCTAATGGCTATAGCCTGCTCATCACCTCAAGATGAGGTTGTCGAAGCACCTTCCGTCGTAGCAGATGGAGCGTATTCATTGACCCATTCCACTTGGACTTATGCCGATACTGTAGTGGAATATGAACCACAACAAATCAAGATCTATTCCGGCGGTCGTTACATGTTCGCGACATGGAATTCGACCACCAACGCTCCTGCGATTGGCGCTGGAGCAGCCTGGAGTGAGCATGGAATGCTTTACGAGCAGCCATATTACGGAGCAAGTGGAGCTACAGACTCTTCTCAAACCTTTGAATTGAATATTGCCGCAACTGAAGCAGGGTTCGATCAAAGCATTAACGGTATGAGTGCAGACGACTCCACAAGTTTTGATTTGAACGAAAGTTGGAATGGCCTTGCGGGCGAACCGACTCAATTTGACGGACTATGGTTACTTACTTCTCGTTCAGAAATAGATGGCGTTGCTAATTTTCAGGAGGTTAAAATGATTGGCGGCGGACATTTTGTTTGGTACCATACTTGGAGTGATTCCATCGACCATGCTGATTTTGGCTACGGCCAATTCATTGATAACGGCGATGGAAGTGTTACCGAGGTCGCTCAAGTAGGTTCCATAGATGGATATGAAGGCGAATGGAGTATTAACTATACGCTAATTGGAAGTGATATGCTTCAGCAGAGTTATATTAACAACATAGACTCCAGCGAAGTGATTCAAAATTTCAAACGACTCTAATTATCGCCTCATAAATAGGTTATTAACCCGGCTCAAAGTAGCCGGGTTTTTTATTGTCGGGTATTTGTCTAGTGTGAAATTGGGCCAAGTCCCCATTAGACCCGATTTTTACAAACAACAACACTAGCTA
>CAYNLA010000236.1:0-1059 GCA_964397915.1 uncultured Polaribacter sp.
GTAGAACGCTACCAGATCATTCAAAAGTTGACCTTGGAAATGATTAACATGGAAAATTATGAGGTCATTGATAATTACGATGTAGAATATATCTCACAGCGCGATGGTATTGATTTTACGGGATGTTTTTCGCGTATTTGTTTGAAGGAATTGGGGGAGAAGTTGGATGTAGATTACGTCCTAACAGGCTCAATGAATCTTTTAGGAGAGAAAGTAAGTACGACCGTTCGATTGTTTAATGTTGCAGAAGGCACATTCGTTAATAGTGCCAATAGAAATTATGTCGATGTACCAAATAACGACCTACTGATGGCCGAGCTTACCTTAAAAGATATGATGGGGCTTGAGAACGATCCTGAATTGGTGCGTCGTGTCACAGTCGCAAATGATTATGAAAACATTCTAAACAACCCGTTTGATAGAACTTTGGTGGCTGAAGGTCCACGTATGGGTTTTGGATTTGTAACGGGTAATAATGCAAAGATTTTAGCACGCCCTGCCTCAGAAGGTGGCTTTGATCAACAGATACCAATTATGTCCCAGTTTGGTTACCAATTCGAAAAGGCCTACATCACTACGGGTAATTGGCAGGCCTTGGCTGAGTTTATTCCGTTAATTAGCGGTCTTGAAGCCAACAGATTTATTCCAAATGTTACGTTGTTGAATGGTTTACGAAACAATAATTCGGGATGGGAATTTGCCTTTGGTCCAACCTTGGATGTTTCTAAAACTATGAACGGCCAAATAGATTCACGGGGAGTGTATGGGGTCAGTACGGCACTTGTCTTCTCGGTGGGTAAAACAATTAAAAGTGGGGAAATGAACTTCCCAATCAACGCATATTTCATCCCTCCAAAAGACGGAACCTCATATAGATTCGGTCTATCTATGGGATGGAATGCTTCTTCGAAGAAGCGACTGTTTGATTAATTCAAACTAACTGTGTTGAAACCCTTTCAAGCCTGGCTTGGAAGGGTTTTTTTACTTCCCGATACAAAACTTACTGAAGATATTTGCTAATAGATCGTCGGTAGAAATAGTACCTGTAATCTCACCCAA
>CAYNLA010000237.1:0-1056 GCA_964397915.1 uncultured Polaribacter sp.
TACTAGGGCGTCGATATCACGATCTTTTAAATTTTGGGCTGCTTTGGCACGGCCTTCTGGCGTTCTGAACTCTTGTGAACGAGCACTTTTAAGGAAAGTACCCCCTTGTGCCAGGATGTGCTTAACGCTTGCGGTGTTCAGTTCGACAAGGTCATTTTCGATCATCCCCTCGTACCCGCGGTACACGCCATAGACGCGTCTGCCGTGGTACAAGGCAGTTCTAGTTACCGCACGAATAGCCGCATTCATTCCGGGAGCATCACCCCCAGAAGTAAGTACCGCGATATTTTTAATCTCTTGAGACATTCTGCAAATGTAATAACTAAGTGTAAAAGTTACACTTATTAATTAATTAGCTTTATATTTAAAGGCCCCAGATATTACCTGAATACAGATTTGAACCGCCTATGTCTCAACAAATTGAGTTTGCCCCTAACATAAGTGTCGACTGTGTCATCTTCGGATTTGATGGAGAAAACCTCAATGTTTTGCTCATCGAAGAGAAGGATATTGGTCAAGGCTTACTGCGTAAACGATTGCCCGGAGATTTAATTCTTCGTGGTGAAGGTTTAGACGCGGCTGCGGACCGAGTGTTATGGGAATTGGCCAGTCTACAAAACGTAACCATGAGGCAATTTCACACTTTTGGAGAGCCGGATCGTGTAAACGACCCAAAGGATAAAAAGTGGTTGGAATTATACCGTAAAAATCCTGACGAGCGAGTTATTACCGTCGCGTATTATGCGTTGGTTAAAATGGCAGATTTTAGCCCAAACCCTGCTTCCTTTGCAGGCGAGGCGCTATGGCAAGACATCCAAGAAGTTCCTGAATTAGCATTTGATCACAATCAGATTGTCGAGGTAGCGCTTTGGAAACTGCAGCGCCATTTTGAGCTGAATAAGAGCGGGTATGAGTTGTTGCCGCCGAAGTTTACGCTCAATCAGTTGCAGCAGTTGCACGAGGCGATCACGCAAGAAGAATTGGACAAGAGAAACTTCCGGAAAAAAGTCGTTCGCGAAAAGCTCGTTGAGGCGACCGATGAGAAGCAAGAAGGCG
>CAYNLA010000238.1:0-1046 GCA_964397915.1 uncultured Polaribacter sp.
TTATTCCAGAAAAGGTCATTACAGACATTTACGAAAGTGAAGATCAGATCAGTCGTTTTGAATGGGAGCGAAAGAGTTCAACCGCAACGGAAGGGACCTTTATTGAAACCATGGTTTTGGTGCCTGCAGCGTCTTTGCATCCGACTAAAGTTATTGATATTAAAATTCCAAATACTGAGAAATTGCCGGACAACCATCCCTCCGCGGGACAGCCGGTTTGGCACTTCTTGGATGAAGTACAGATTTATGGCCGACCAATTTGAAATAGAAATCGCCATTGAAGAGCCGGGACATGCAGCCCAGCTCATTGACCTCGGCGTGCACAGGATAGAATTGTGCAGTAATCTAAATGAAGGTGGATTGACGCCATCAGCGGCTCAGATTGAAATGACCGTTGATGTCAGTGACCTACCAGTCTATGTTATGCTTCGGCCGAGAGCGGGGGATTTTATCTACAATAGACTTGAAAAGCACATGATGCTTGAGGAGTTGAAAATTCTCAGCGATTGTGGTGCGACAGGAATAGTTTTTGGCGCCCTTGATGGTGGCAGAAATGTGGATGCGGAATTTGTGGAGTTGGTGGCCCAATTTGCTCAGGATTATGGATTGGCCATGACCTTTCATCGCGCCTTTGATGCCTGTGTGCGTCCGGAAACGGCGATGGAGCTTTTGGTGGAATTGGGTGTGGAGCGAATCTTGACCAGTGGGTTTGCTCCTACTGTCGCTGGGGGGCTTCCGGCGCTTAAAGACTTGGTCGAACAGGCTGCAGGTCGCATTCAAATTCAAGCTGGGTCGGGCGTAAGCGCTGAGGTAGTGGATGATCTTTGGACGGCCGGAATTCGGTCCTACCATTGTACCGCTCGCATGAAGATTCCGGCTCGTCCGGGTACGGTGGAAGAGAAGCTCGGCTTTGGTGATTATTGGTCCTTAGACCGTAAAAAGATAGAAGACCTGAACAATGCGCTTTGGCGCAAATTGGCATAAAAAAACCCGCTCGAGGCGGGTTTCTTTTTATTGGTACGCTAGGATTATTTGCCCCAACGTTG
>CAYNLA010000239.1:0-1013 GCA_964397915.1 uncultured Polaribacter sp.
GGTTTTGAAACCAGAAACAATCAACTACCGTACGCACAAACCAGAGCGTGATGGTTTGTTTTGTGAGCGCATCTTTGGTCCTGTAAAGGATTACGAATGTGCTTGTGGTAAGTACAAGCGTATCCGTTACAAGGGAATCGTTTGTGACCGTTGTGGTGTTGAGGTGACTGAAAAGAAAGTTCGTCGTGATCGTGTAGGCCACATATCATTGGTAGTTCCAGTGGTTCACATTTGGTACTTCCGTTCATTGCCGAACAAAATTGGTTACTTACTAGGTCTTCCTTCGAAGAAACTAGATATGATCATTTACTACGAGCGTTACGTGGTTATTCAAGCCGGTAATGCAGTAGATAATGAAGGCAATCCATTAACGCACATGCAGTTCTTGACAGAGGACGAGTATCTAGATGCAATGGAGCGTTTGCCAATCGAAAACCAATACTTGGAAGATAGCGATCCAAACAAATTCATCGCAAAAATGGGTGCGGAAGCTGTTCAAGCGCTTTTGGGCCAATTGGACTTGGATTCTCTTTCTTACGAATTGCGACACAAAGCAAATACTGAGACATCTCAGCAACGTAAGCAGGAAGCATTGAAGCGTCTTTCAGTTGTAGAAAGTTTGCGCGATGCGAATTCTCGTATTGAGAATAACCCAGAGTGGATGGTAATGAGCGTGATTCCAGTAATCCCGCCAGAATTGCGTCCATTGGTACCACTTGATGGTGGACGTTTCGCAACTTCAGATTTGAACGACCTATACCGTCGTGTGATCATTCGTAACAACCGCTTGAAGCGTCTTCTTGAAATCAAAGCACCTGAGGTGATCTTGAGAAACGAGAAGCGTATGCTTCAAGAATCAGTAGATAGCTTGTTCGATAACACGCGCAAGTCATCTGCAGTGAAGACTGAGAGCAACCGTCCTTTGAAATCTCTTTCTGATTCATTGAAAGGTAAGCAGGGTCGTTTCCGTCAGAACCTATTGGGTAAGCGTGTGGATTACTCGGCTCGTTCGG
>CAYNLA010000240.1:0-1004 GCA_964397915.1 uncultured Polaribacter sp.
TGTCGAACATTGAGCAAGTTCTGAAAGCCTACATAGATTTGGCCATAAGAGCGCCCCTCTTTACTAAACTGTGCATTGAGCATGGTAAACGCTGGACTTCTCTTGGCGTAGCCGTTCGTCGGTAAACGCTGGGAGCTATTGTAGGTGCTGTTGAGCTCAAATCCAAAACCCTTGCGTCCAGAATAGCTTACACCGGCGTAAACAAGATGCGGTACGTAAAGGATGGCTTCTTCTAATTTGGGTTCATATTCTCCCAAAGTACCTGTGTTTACCTGCTGTACATCTTGATAACGGTAAGCAAGCTTAAACATGGTTCTATGGATAAGTTCGTATTGACCGCCGACCTGGATACTGGTGGAATACGGCATGGCTCCATTGGCATAACCGTAGTAATAGGTAGCGGAATCCAAAGAGTTATCAAAGTCAAAAACAGTTTTATTAGTAAACAATGTGTGGTATACATCGAAGTAGAGTTGAAGCTCCTTAAAGAAAACATCCTTAGTGAAAATGATGCTTTGCCCGGAGGTAATGGCATCTTCCACAGGTAGTTCAAACGATCCCTGGGGTTCATGGTAAAAATCAAAGCCTCGGTTGTTTGCCATGTATCCCATGTATTCTGCTCCAAGTGTTGCAACACGGTAGGAATAGCTAAGTTGGCTACGGAAAGACCACGGCCCTGAAGTGTATTTTAAGTGTGCACGAGGTACGGGGTAAAAGCCTTTTGAGCCGCCGTCAAAATCTTGCAAATAATCCAATCGTTGACCAAGTATCAAGCTTAGGCCTTCTCCATCGGGTGATGCCACATAACTATACTCAGCATAGGCACCGGTGATTAAAGTATTATAGTCTCCAGTTCGTCCCCAAATCTCTTGGTCGAGATTTCTCCAATTGAAATCCATTCCGGTTTTCAAAGTATGACGCGTATCCACTATGTTGTCTTGGAAGATAAGATTGCCATATAGATTTCGCTCAAGTGCATTGAATGTTCTGTTTCCAAAATAACT
>CAYNLA010000241.1:0-1003 GCA_964397915.1 uncultured Polaribacter sp.
TGCCGTAATAATCAAACCCTATTTCCGCTAGGGTTTCTCTGCGGTAGAGGTTGCGACCGTCGAACAAGACCTTGCCGTTCATAGCCTCGGCAACCTTGTCCCAGTCCGGCACGCGGAATTCTGTCCATTCGGTGATCAGTGCCAGAGCATCGGCGCCTTGTGCTGCCTCTTCGGCACTCGCGCAGTAGGTAATGCTATCCCCGAGCTGGTGCTTGGCTTCTTCCATGGCAACTGGATCGTACGCACGAACGTGTGCACCGGCGCTGGTCAATAGGTTGGCGATCACCACGGACGGTGCTTCGCGCATGTCGTCGGTGTTTGGCTTGAAGGACAATCCCCAAAATGCAATGGTCTTGCCCTCGAGCTTGCCGCCGAAGTAGGCGCTTATTTTATTGTAGAGCACACTTTTTTGTGCATCGTTTACTTGTTCCACGGCTTCCAAGATGCGCATGGTGTGGCCGTTTTCACGTCCGGTGCGGGCCAAGGCCTTGACATCCTTTGGGAAACAAGAACCGCCGTACCCAATACCTGGGTAAATGAACTTATTGCCGATGCGCGGATCAGAGCCGATGCCTTTACGTACCCAATTCACATCTGCGCCCATCTTCTCACACAAGTTCGCAATGTCGTTCATGAAGGAAATCTTCGTGGCCAACATGGCGTTTGCGGCATATTTGGTCATCTCCGCAGAAGGGATGTCCATAAAGATTACTGGGTGGCCGTTCAAGGTGAACGGACGGTAGAGCTTGTCCAATGTTTTTTGCGCCTGCTCGCTATCTACACCGACCACAATGCGGTCGGGCTTCATAAAATCTTCAATGGCTGCGCCTTCTTTCAAGAACTCAGGGTTGGAAGCCACGTCAAAGCCGAAGGAAACGCCGCGGGCGTCTAGGGTGGATGCTACAGCCCCGCGTACCTTTTCAGCCGTGCCCACAGGAACTGTAGACTTTGTGATGACGACCAAGTAGTCTTCCATGCATTGGCCGATGGATTTTGCTACGGC